>CAYQLP010000019.1:0-20995 GCA_964418505.1 uncultured Geobacteraceae bacterium
GGGGGCGGGGGAGATGTTCCGCGTCACTACCCTCGACCCGCAGCGCCCGCCGCTGGTCGACGGACGGGTCGACTGGAGCGAGGACTTTTTCGCGAGCAAGACCGGGCTGACGGTCAGCGGCCAGCTCCAGGGGGAGCTCTTCGCCACGGCCTTCACCGACATCTACACCTTCGGGCCGACCTTCCGCGCCGAAAACTCCCAGACCAGTCGCCACGCCGCCGAATTCTGGATGATCGAGCCGGAGATGGCCTTCGCCGACCTGGCTGCCGACTGCGAGCTGGCCGAGGAATTCCTGCGCTGTCTGCTGACGACCGCTCTCGAGGAGTGCGGCGAGGAGCTGGCCTTCTGCGAGGAGCACCTGGCCCCGGGGCTCACCGGGCGCCTGGCGGCGGTGGCAGGAAGCGGCTTCGCGCGGATGAGCTACAGCGAGGCCGTCGAGCGGTTGCTCAAAAGCGGACGGGCGTTCACCTTCCCGGTGGCCTGGGGGGGCGACCTGCAGTCCGAGCACGAGCGCTTCCTCGCCGAGGAGGTGGTCCAGGGCCCGGTCTTCATCACCGACTACCCGGCGCAGCTCAAGGCCTTTTACATGCGCCTCAACGACGACGGCCGGACGGTGGCGGCGATGGACCTGCTCGTGCCGCGGGTCGGCGAGATCATCGGCGGCAGCCAGCGCGAGGAGCGCCTGGAAGTCCTCGAGAGGCGGATGCGCGCCTGCGGGATCGAGCCGCAGAGCCTCTCCTGGTACCTCGATACCCGCCGCTGGGGAAGCTGTCCGCATGCCGGCTTCGGCATGGGCTTCGAGCGTTTCCTCATGTACGTCACCGGCGTGGAGAACATCCGCGACGTGATCCCCTTCCCGCGCACTCCCGGACACGCCCGCTTCTAGCCTGCCGACGCTCTATCTTACCGCGGCGGGCCTCCCGGCCCGTTCGGCCGGCCATGCCCGTCGCGCCCCTCATCCGCTGACCGCTGGTCGTCGCCCCCCCCGGCCTTCGCCGGACCTTCGCGTCCCGTCCTCTCTCTTGACGGGCGCGGCGGCGGGGCCTGCCCGCTTCGTCCTGCCGGCGGCGGCGCCCAGACCCGTCCGGCGGGGGCAGCCTCGCGGCCGGGGCGCTCGACCTTGGGAGCCGGCTGCTTCCGTCCGCCCGGCACCTGCGCTGGTACCGGGGTGCTGGCGGGGCGGGGCTGCACGGCCGGGCCCAGAGTCTGCCGCCGCTGGTCATGCCGCAGGCGCTCCTCGATGCGCTGCTGCTCCTGCCGGCTGCGCTCCTCGCGGGTCGCCGGCTGCGGCAGGGGGCGCGGCGCCGGCCGGGAGGCCGGGGGCACAGCCTGCTGCGGGCGGTGCTGCGGCTGTGGACGGGGGGCAGGGGCCAGCCGCGGGGGCGGCGGAGGCTGCCCGTAGCGCACCGCGGTGCCCCGGTCGGGGTAGGGGAGCCCTCGCCGGTGGTCCGGGACGTGGCGCCAGGGGGCAGAAACTGTCGGCCAGTGGTCATGTTTGACGTAGCGCGGTCGCGCGTACCCGCCACGGATATAGATCACGCGGTGCGGCCAGTCCCAGGCGATCCAGTTCCCCCAGGAAAAGCCGAAGTAGATCCCCGGCCAGAAGGAGATGCCCAGCCCCAGGCTCACCCCCGGCGGCCCCCAGTAAAGGGGCGGGTAGGCCGGGTACCACCAGGGGCCGTAGATGGTGAGCGGGTCGTAGTAGGGGACATAGATCACCCGCGGGTCGCGCGGTTCGATGACGATGGTCCTTTCCACCACCCGGACGGTCTGTTCGCGGGTCGACGCCAGGTTGCCCCGCCCGTAGGCCTGGGTACGCAGCTCCTGAACGGTCTCCATGACCTCCTCCTGCCGGGTCAGAAAAGCGTTGCCGAGCTCGGTGGTCTCGGCGATCCGCTCGCTCATCGCCCCGAGCAGATCCGGGAAGTGGCAGAGGGCTTTGACGCTGGGATCCCAGGGCTGGTCCTGGAGGGCGGCGTCGAGGGAGGTGCCGCGCAGCTGCGGATGCTGCCTGATCCAGCGCTCGGCCTCGATCACCTCGATTGGGTAGGTGGCGGCCATCAGGACCTGGGAGAGCAGGCGATCGGGATAGAGGGCGATGGGGGCGAGCAGGCGGGAGAGTTCGGCGCGGCTGTCGGCGGGCTCGCCGTAATCGGCGGCGGCTGGCCCGGGGTGGAAAGCCGCCAGCAGGGTCAGCAGCAGGATCAGCACGGGGAGCGGGCGGAGGGTGCAGGCCGGTCTTGGCATGGTGGGCTCCTTGGCAGTGGCTGGCGGCATCGGCAAGAGGTCGCCTGTCAGTTGGACGGAGCTGCCGGCACAAGGTTTACCGGCTGTGGCGGAATTGCGACAGGCCGAGGTCGAACGGCCACGTCACCTGGCCTGCGGTGGCTGGCGGCGGCCGGAAGGCCATCGCCCCGCCCATAGATTTTCAGCCAGTTAGGCGCGGGCCGGTGGTTGGCATGCGGATTGCTTTTGATTGTTCTGTTGACCAAGCGCTTTCCCAACGCTTTACAGAGCACAGGCCACGGCCTGCGGAGTCCAAAGATGAAGGACAATCTCTCGCGGCAGATCATCCTCGGGGCCCTGGCCCTGCTCCTGTCGGGGCTGGTCAGCCCGGCTCGGCCACTGGCGGCCGAATTCGTTGCCGACGCCATGACAGAGACTCCCCCGGCACAGCAACTCCTGCGTCTGGACGGCGGTGAGGGCGACGGGGAGGTTCTGGCCGTACCGGTCTGGGGCTATCCCCTCGGCGATGAGGTCACTTTCGACCTGGCCTTGCGCCCTCATGGCGGGCTCGTCGAACGGACCCTTCTCCCCGACAGCCTGGATCTGAAGGAACTGGCCGGCAACGTCATGGTCGGCATCTCCTGCCGCTTCTAGCCCCGCGCCCTCCCGTGGCTTGAAAACAGCACAGCCCCCGGTTTCCGGGGGCTGTTGTCGTTGCAGCGGGATGGTCGTTCAGAGCGGTCGCGGCGGTTTTTCCGTATCGCGGAAGCTGACGGTGTGGCGGGGGTCGGCGGAAGGGGAGGCCCCGCAGCGCGGACAGGTCGGTTCCCCGCCCTCGTCCTCCCGGTCGGCCTGGTAGACCAGTTCGCGGTTCGTGCCGCTGCAGCTGCAGTACCAGGTACGCTCGACAATCATTGCCGCCTCCCCGCCGCCGGCTGTCCCGGCGCTCTCCTCAACTATGCCAGAGGATGACGGTTTGGCAACCGCTCAGTAGCTGAGCCCGGTCTTTTTGCGGACCTTTTTCAGGACCTTCGCCCCGGCGTGGCGGGCTTTCTCGGCGCCGCCGGCCAGCACCCGGCGCAGTTCGTCGGTATCGGCAAGCAGCTCCTTGCGCAGGGCGGCGTGGGGGGCGAAGTAGTCGCGCACCGTCTCGAAGAGCTCCTGCTTGACCTCGCCGTAGCCCAGCCCCCCCGCCAGGTAGCGGGCGCGCAGCGCCTCGTCCTGCGCCTGGTCGAGGAAGAGCCGGTAGAGCTTGTAGACGTTGCAGCGATCGGGGTTCTTCGGCTCCTCCACCGGGGTCGGGTCGGTGACGATGCGCATCACCTGCTTGCGCAGGGCGGCGTCGTCGGCGAAGAGGTCGATGGCGTTGCCGTAACTTTTGCTCATCTTCTGGCCGTCGATGCCGGGGACGGTGGCCACCTCCTCGTCGATCTCCGCCTCGGGGATGACGAAGACCTCGCCGTACTCATTGTTGAACTTGATGGCGATGTCGCGGGTCACCTCGACGTGCTGCTTCTGGTCCTTGCCCACCGGCACCACCTCGCTGTTGAAGAGGAGGATGTCGGCGGCCATCAGCACCGGGTAGGCGAAGAGTCCGTGGTTGGCGGCGATCCCCCGGGTGACCTTGTCCTTGTAGCTGTGGCAGCGCTCCAGCAGCCCCATCGGCGTGAAGTTGGAGAGCACCCAGGTCAGTTCCTGGACCTCGGGGACGTCGGACTGCACCCAGAAGGTGCTCTTCTCGGGATCCATCCCCAGGGCCAGGAAATTCGCCGCCGCCTCCAGCGTCCCGCGGGCCAGGATCCTGCCGTCGCTGACCGAGGTCTGGGCGTGGTAGTTGGCGATGAAGCAGAAGAGCTCCTGCTGCTCCTGGTGGTCGATCATCTTCTTCATCATGCCGAAGTAGTTGCCGAGGTGGAGGGAGCCGGAGGGCTGGATGCCGGACAAAACACGCATTTTATTGGTCTCCGTGAAAAATTGAGCGGATGAGCGGGCAAACTAGCAGAAACGGGGACGGAATTCAATTCCGTCCCCGTTGCGTTCATCCCTCTCCGCAACTCGGCTACTTGCGGCGTTTCGGGGCCGGGGCGGCGAAGGCCAGCCGGTAGACATCGGGGTAGTTGGCGGCGAAGTGCACGGTCAGCCCCTCCTTGAGATAGTCGGGGAGTTCCTCGTAGTCCTTGCGGTTCTCCTCGGGGAAGATCAGCGTCTTGAGCCCGGCGCGACGCGCGGCGATGGTCTTCTCCTTGACCCCGCCGATCGGTAGGACGTGGCCGGTCAGGGTCAGCTCGCCGGTCATCCCCAGCTTGGCGACCACCGGCCGGCCGAGGATCATCGACAGCAGGGCGGTGGTCATGGTCACCCCCGCCGACGGCCCGTCCTTGGGGGTGGCCCCGGCCGGGACGTGGAGGTGGACGAAGTGGCGGTCGAAGTAGTCGGCCGGGGCGCCGTAGTCGCCGAGATGGGCCATGACGTAGGAGTAGGCGATCTCCGAGCTTTCGACCATGACGCTGCCGAGCTGCCCGGTCTGCTTGAAGCCCTTGCTCTGGCTGGGCATGGCGGCCGCCTCGATCTGCAGGGTGGCGCCGCCCATGCTCGTCCAGGCCAGCCCGGTGACCACCCCCGGCGTCCCCTCGAAAAGTTCCTCGGCGGTGAAGACCGGTTTTTCCAGGAAGGTCTCGACTTCGCGCGGGCCGATGACGATCGGCTCCTGGCGGCCCTGCTCGGCAAAGGCCATGGCGGCGCGGCGCATGATCTTCTTGACCTGGTTCTCCAGGTTGCGCACCCCGGCCTCGCGGGCGTAGCCGTCGATGATCCTGGTCAGCGCCGCCTTGCGGATCGTCACCTGGCCGGCCTTCAGGCCGTGGTTCTTGAGCGCCTTGGGAATCAGGTAGCGCCTGGCGATCTCCAGCTTCTCCTCGAGGATGTAGCCGGAGAGGCGGATTACCTCCATGCGGTCGAGGAGCGGCCGCGGAATGGTGTCGAGCTGGTTGGCGGTGGCGATGAAGAGGACGTTCGACAGGTCGAAGGGGACGTCCAGGTAGTGGTCGCGGAAGGAACCGTTCTGCTCGGGGTCGAGGACCTCGAGGAGTGCCGAGGCCGGGTCCCCCTGGAAGGAGGCGCCGATCTTGTCGATCTCGTCGAGCATCAGCACCGGGTTCGAGGTGCCGGCGGTCTTCAGCGCCTGGATGACCTTGCCGGGCATGGCGCCGATGTAGGTGCGCCGGTGCCCCTTGATCTCCGCCTCGTCGCGCATGCCGCCGAGCGAGAAGCGGAAGAAACGCCGCCCCAGAGCAGAGGCGATGCTGTGGCCGATCGAGGTCTTGCCGACCCCTGGCGGGCCGACCAGGCAGAGGATCGAGCCGGAGATGTCACCCTTGAGCTTGCCGACCGCGATGAATTCGAGAATCCGCTCCTTGACGTCCTTGAGCCCGTAGTGGTCGCGGTCGAGGATCCGCCGGGCGCGCTCGATGTTGTAGGTGTCGCGGCTTAAGACCCCCCAGGGGACGCTGGTCAGCCAGTCGAGGTAGTTGCGGCTGACGGTGTACTCCGGGGAGTGCGGCTCGATCAGCGAGAGCTTCTCCATCTCCTCGTCCACCGCCCGCTGCGCCTCGGCGTTGAGCTTGAGCTTCTTCAGCCGGGCCTCGAACTTCTCCAGCTCGGAGGTCTTCCCCTCCTTTTCCAGGCCGAGTTCCTTCTTGATCGCCTTGAGCTGCTCGCGCAGGAAGAATTCGCGCTGCTGGGCGGAGACCTTCTCCTCGATGCTCTTGCTGATCTTGCTCTGCAGGCGCGAGACCTCGAGCTCCTTTTTGAGCAGGACCAGCACCATGTCGATGCGCTTGCGCACGTCGAAGGTCTCGAGGATGCGCTGCAGCTCGGTGCCGTCGGCAGTGGTCAGGTTGGCGGCGAAGTCGGCCAGCCGCCCGGGGTCATCCATGCTCGAGCGGTTGAGGAAGAGCTTGATCTCCTCGGAGTAGAGCGGATTGATCTGCACCAGCTCCTTGAGGGTGGCGATGATGGCGATCGAGAAGGCCTTGAGCTCGGGGTTGACCGACAGCTCCGCGGCGTGATGGTAGCGGACCCGCGCCGCCAGCATGCGCCGGCTGGGGATGACCTCCTCGATGGTGAAGCGCTCCAGGCAGTTGACCATGACGTGGATGCTGTCGTCGTCAGTGTGGAGGATCTTGAGGATCTTGGCGGCAACCCCGACGCTGTGCAGGTTGTCGGGGCTGTCCTCGGCCTCGACGTCGCGGACCATCACCAGCCCCAGGGCCCGCGACGGGCTCTCGGCGGCCTGGCGCACCGCGGCCATCTGCTTGGGGCCGTTGGCGGCCAGCGGCACCAGCAGGGAAGGGAAGCAGGGGCGCGGGCGCAGGGGGATGAGCGGCAGCTGGTGGGGGAGGACGTCGGCGGCCACCACCAGCCCCTCGGCTTGCGGGGCGGCCTCGGCGGCCTGCTCGTCCATTTCCACCGTGACTTCCGGCTCGATGAGGTTGTCGTTCTGCTCGTTCTGCTCTTCGGACATCCGGGCGGCTCCCAAAGGTTGGCGCGGCAAGGAGGTCTTGCCGGGTGATGGTGCAAAGGCAAAAGGTAATCATCTTGCCCCGGGATTGTCAACCGCGGGCGGGGCCTGCCGGTCATGCCGAAGCCCCGATGGCCGTCCGCCGCCTATTCGCACCCGGCATAGTGCGTCGGTGTATGGAAGATTGTTTCGCTGTCGGCAATGTGTTATCCTTCCCGTACCTGATCAGGTACCGAAAGGAGTGCGGCCATGAATGCGCTGCCGGCACAGGAACTCAAGCGGCGGGGGATTGCGGCGGTTGACGAGGTCATCGCCAAAGGGGATGTGCACGTCATCCGCAACAACCAGCCGCAGTACGTGGTGCTCTCCGAGGCCCGCTACCAGGAACTGGTCGCAGAGGCCCACGAGGGGTACGTGGCGCGGGTGCGGGCCGCCCTCGAGGATGTCAAGGCCGGGAGGGTGCGGACCTTTGCCTCCGCCGATGATCTGCTCAAGGCGCTCGATGCCGATGAGCCGGCCTGATGTACGCCATCACCACTCCCCGGCAGTTTCTCCGCCAGGCGCGCAAATTCTTCGGCAAGCATCCCGACCTGAAGCCGCGCTTCGCCAGTCTCGTCGACGATCTTCAGCAGGACCCCTTCCAGCCGCATCTCGAACTTCACCCCCTGAGCGGTAAGCTGAGCGGCTGTCATGCGGTCAGCCTGACCTACAGCTACCGGATCACCCTGACCCTGCTGATCAGCGACCGGGAGATCATCCTGCTCGATATCGGCAGCCACGACGAGGTCTATCGCTGAACATGTCCGCCACCCCCCAGCGCCTCTTCCTGATCGACGGTTCGGGCTACATCTACCGCGCCTACTTCGCCATCCGTCACCTCTCCAATTCGAAGGGGGAGGCGACCAACGCGGTCTACGGCTTCATCAACATGCTCCTCAAGGTGGTGCGCGAGCAGCAGCCCGACCACCTCGCGGTGGTCTTCGACAGCCGGGGCCCGACCTTCCGCCACCAGCTCTACCCGCAGTACAAGGCCAACCGCGCGGCGATGCCCGAGGACCTGGTGCCGCAGGTGCCGCTGATCAAGGAGGTGGTGCGGGCCTTCAACATGCCGGCGATCGAGCTTGCCGGCTTCGAGGCCGACGACATCATCGCCACCCTGGCCAAGCGCTTCGCCGCCGCCGGGATGGAGGTCACGGTGGTCACCGGCGACAAGGACCTGATGCAGATCGTCGCTGAGCGCATCACCCTGCTCGATACCATGAAGGACCAGGCCAGCGGCCTCGCCGAGGTGGCGGCCCGATTCGGCGGCACCCCGGCGCAGGTGGTCGAGGTCCAGGCCCTGGCCGGGGACAGCTCCGACAACGTCCCCGGCGTGCCGGGGATCGGCGAGAAGACCGCGGTGGAGCTGATCCGCGAGTTCGGCACGGTCGAGCAGCTCCTCAACTGCCTCGACCGCCTCAAGGGGAAGCGCCGCGAAAACCTCGCGACCTACGCCGACCAGGCCCGCCTCTCCTGGCAGCTGGTTAAGCTGCGCGACGACGTCCCCCTGGAGTTCGACTACCGCGACTTCGCCCTCTCCCCCCCCGACCGCCCGGCGCTCACTGCCCTCTTCAAGCAGCTCGAGTTCCACAAGCTCCTCCAGGAGTTCTCCAGCGACGAGCGCGCTGACGGCGCCGCCTACCGCTGTGTGCTCAGCGAAGCCGACCTCGACGAACTGGTCGCCGCCCTGCGCCGCGCCGGGCGCTTCGCCGTCGACACCGAGACCACCGGCCTCGACCCGCTGCAGGCGGAACTGGTCGGACTCTCCTTCGCGGTGACCGCCGGGGCAGGCTGGTACCTGCCGCTGGGCCACCACTACCTCGGCGTGCCGGCGCAACTCCCCCGCGAGCGGGCGCTGGCCGCGCTGCGCCCGCTCCTCGAGGATCCGGCGGTGGCGAAGATCGGCCAGAACATCAAGTTCGACGCCCTGGTCCTGGCCCGCGCCGGCATCGAGCTCGCCGGGGTCGCCGACGACACCATGATCGCCAGCTACCTGGCCCGCCCCGAGGCCAAGTCCCACGGCCTCGACGCCATGGCCGGCGAGCTCCTTGGCTACCGCACCATCAGCTACGCCGACGTCACCGGCAGCGGCCGCCAGCAGGTGACCTTCGCCGAAGTCGAGATCGACAAGGCCACCACCTACGCCGCCGAGGATGCCGACATCACCCTGCGCCTGGCCGAAACCCTTCTGCCGCTGGTTGGCGAAACCGGCCAGGAGCGCCTCTACCGCGAGGTCGAGATGCCGCTGGTCGGGGTGCTGACGGCGATGGAACGCCACGGTGTGCGCATCGATGCCGATCTCCTCGGCCGGCTCTCGCAGGAGCTGGCCGGCAAACTCGCCGCGCTGGAGGAGCAGATCCACGCCCAGGCCGGCACCGCCTTCAACGTCGCCTCGCCGAAGCAGCTCGGCGAGATCCTCTTCGAGCGGCTGAAGCTGCCGCGCGGGCGCAAGACCAAGACCGGCTGGTCCACCGACAGCGAAGTCCTGGCGACCCTCGCCGAGGAGCACCCGATCGCCGCCCTGGTCCTCGACCACCGCTCCCTGGCCAAGCTCAAGGGGACCTACACCGACGCCCTGCCGCGCCTGGTCAACCCGGCCAGCGGTCGCATCCACACCTCCTTCAACCAGGCGGTGACCGCCACCGGGCGGCTCTCCTCCTCCGACCCCAACCTGCAGAACATCCCGATCCGCACCGAGGAGGGACGACGCATCCGCGCGGCCTTCATCCCCGCCGACGGCTGCGTGCTCCTCTCCGCCGACTACTCCCAGGTCGAACTGCGCATCCTCGCCCACCTCGCCGACGTGCCGGCCCTCAAGGAGGCCTTCGCCGCCGGCGAGGACATCCACCGCCGCACCGCCGCCGAGGTCTTCGGGGTCTTCCCGCAGTTGGTTACCGACGAGCAGCGCCGCCGGGCCAAGACCATCAACTTCGGGGTGATCTACGGGATCAGCGCCTTCGGCCTGGCCAAGCAGCTCGGCATCCCCCGCCGCGAGGCCCAGGAGTTCATCGACACCTACTTCGCCCGCTACCCCGGGATCCAGGCCTTCATGGCCGCGCGCGTCGCCGAGGCCCGTGCACACCGCTGCGTCACCACCCTCCTCGGCCGGCGCTGCGCCATCGCCGAAATCGACAGCCCCAACGGGGCGATTCGCGGCTATGCCGAGCGCAACGCCGTCAACTATCCGGTGCAGGGCTCGGCGGCGGACATCATCAAGGTGGCGATGGTCAACCTCCACCGCCGCCTGGCGGCGGAAAAGCTCGCCGCGCGCATGGTCCTGCAGGTCCACGACGAACTGGTCCTCGAGGTCCCGCACGGCGAGGTCGAGACCGTCCGCGAGCTGGTCCGCACCGAGATGGAGGGGGCGGTGACACTGAGCGTGCCGCTGGCCGTCGAGGTCGGCTGCGGCGGCAACTGGCGCGAAGCGCACTAGCTAGGGGGCGGTCATGGTCAACGACGGCGACTGCGTCGCCATCTTTCACTCGATCCACCGCGTCCTCCACGCCGAGCAGCTCCTCAAGGAGGCCGGGGTGGAGTTCCTGCTCATCCCCGTGCCGCGCCAGCTCACCGCCGACTGCGGGCTGGCCCTGCGGGTGGACCCGGCGCACCTCGGCAGGGCCCTGGCGGTGCTGGCCGCCGCCGGGCTGGAGCCGGCGGAACTCTACCGCCGCCGCGGGGCGGCCTACCTCCCCGGCGCGGCCGGCGAAACGGCTTGATTTATCCCCCTTTTTCCTTGACAAGCGGCGCCGCGCTTCACTAAAGTGCTCGTTCTGTCAAGGAGCCGACTCGCGCCACCATGTTCGATACCCTCAGTGAAAAACTCGATGCGGTCTTCAAAAAGCTGCGCGGGCGCGGGCGGCTGAGCGAGGAGGACGTCCAAGCGGCGCTTCGCGAGGTCCGCCTGGCGCTCCTCGAGGCCGACGTTAACTTCAAGGTCGTCAAGGACTTCGTCGCCACCGTCAGGGAGCGCGCCGTCGGCCAGGACGTCCTGCAGAGCCTGACCCCCGGCCAGCAGGTCATCCGCGTGGTACGCGACGAACTCGCCGCGCTGATGGGCGCCGGCGATGACAACCGTCTCGACCTGGCGGCCCGCCCGCCGGTGGGGATCATGCTCTGCGGCCTGCAGGGGGCCGGCAAGACCACCACCTGCGGCAAGCTGGCGCTCAAGCTGCGCCGCGACAAGCGCTCGCCGCTGCTGGTGCCGGCCGACGTCTACCGCCCGGCGGCCATCGAGCAGCTCAAGGTGCTCGGCCGCCAGCTCGACATCCCGGTCTACGACAGCCGCGCCGACCAGGACCCGGTGGAGATCTGCCGCGCGGCCCGTGACTTTGCCGACCGCAACGGCTACGACACGCTGATCCTCGACACCGCCGGCCGCCTGCACATCGACGATGCGCTGATGCAGGAGCTCGAGCGGATCAAGGCGGCGGTGGAACTGCGCGAGATCCTGCTGGTCGCCGATGCCATGACCGGCCAGGACGCGGTCAACGTCGCCGCCGCCTTCAACGAGCGGCTCGGGCTGACCGGGGTGATCCTCACCAAGCTCGACGGCGACGCCCGCGGCGGTGCCGCCCTGTCGGTGCGCGCGGTGACCGGCAAGCCGATCAAGCTGATCGGCATGGGGGAGAAGCTCGACGCCCTCGAGCCCTTCCACGCCGAGCGCATGGCCCAGCGCATCCTCGGCATGGGCGACGTGCTGTCGCTGATCGAGAAGGCCGAGGCGACCTTCGACCGCGACCAGACCGCGGCGATGGCCGCCCAGCTCAAGCGTGACGGTTTCACCCTGGAAACCTTCCGCGACCAGCTCAAGGCGATTAAGAAGATGGGCTCGATGGAGTCCATCCTGAGCATGATCCCCGGCGCCGGCAAGGCCCTCAAGCAGATGCAGGGGATGCAGATGCCGGAGAAGGAACTGCAGCGCATCGAGGCGATCATCAACTCGATGACCCCCGCCGAGCGTCGCGACCACCGGATCATCAACGGCTCGCGGCGGCTGCGCATCGCCAAAGGGAGCGGCACGCGGGTGCAGGACGTCAACCAGCTGCTCAAGCAGTTCACCGAGGCGCAGGGGATGATGAAGCGCATGCAGAAGCTCGGCCCCAAGGGGCTGCGCGGCATGCTCGGCAAGGGCGGCGGACTGCCCTTCTAACGATATCACCGGGACGGATCCCGATAACGCGTCAGGCATGACGAACAAGGAGTCACGAATATGGCAGTGAAAATCAGGCTGGCCCGCGGCGGCGCCAAGAAGAAGCCCTTCTACCAGGTGGTGGTCGCCGACGAGCGCTATCCCCGCGACGGGCGGTTCATCGACAACCTCGGTCAGTACGACCCCAAGCAGAACCCGCCGCTGGTCAACCTCAAGGAAGAGCTGACCCTCGACTGGCTGAAAAAAGGGGCCCAGCCGACCGCCACCGTCCGCACCCTGCTGCGCGACAAAGGGCTGCTGGCCAAGCTGCAGCAGGCCTGATCCCCCTTCGCCCGCCCCGTTTGAACTTGCCGGCATGACGCACCCGACCGCGGAGGAGCTGACGGCGGTCGGGGTCGTTGCCGGCAGCCACGGGCTGCGCGGCGACCTCAAGCTGCGCCCGCTGCCCACCGCGGCGGCGGCGCTGCCGCACCTGCGCGAGATCTTCCTCGCCGGTGCGGACGGCGTTCCTGTTCCCTACCGCATCACCCACAGCCGTCCGCACAAGCAGCAGCAGCTGGTCCGCCTGGCCGGCGTCGACAGCCTTGAGGCCGTGCAGCCCCTCCTCGGCCGCACGGTGCTGGCCCGCCGCGGCGACCTGCCGGCGCGCCCCGCCGGCGAGCACTACTGGCACGAACTCGAGGGGCTGGAGGTGGTCGACCGCCGGCGCGGCCCCCTCGGCACGGTCAGCGGCCTCTTCGCCACCGGTGCCCACGAGATCCTCACCGTCGACGGCCCGCGCGGCGAAGTCCTCATCCCCTTCATTCCCCCCTTCGTCACCGCCGCCGACCCGGCGGCCGGCACAATCAGGGTCGATCTCCCCGACGGCCTGGTCCCCGGCGATGAAGATTGACGTCCTGACCCTCTTCCCGGCCATGCTCAACGGCCCGCTGGCCGAGTCGATCCTCGGTCGGGCGCAGGCTGCCGGGCTCCTCGAGGTCGCCGTGCACAACCTGCGCGACTGGGCCGAAGGGCGCCACCAGGTCACCGACGACACCCCCTGCGGCGGCGGCGACGGCATGGTCATGAAGGTCGAGCCGATCGCCCGCGCCCTGGCCGGACTGCGCGAACGCAGCCCGGGGGCCCGCGTGCTGCTGATGTCCCCGCAGGGCCGCCCCTTCGTCCAGGCCGATGCCCGGCGCCTGAGCCGCGAGGCCGGGCTGGTCTTCGTCTGCGGGCGCTACGAGGGCTTCGACGAGCGGGTCCGCAGCCTGGTCGACGAGGAGCTGTCACTGGGGGATTTCGTCCTGACCGGCGGCGAGCCGGCGGCCCTGGCGATGATCGATGCGGTCGCCCGCCTGCTGCCGGGGGTCCTCGGCGCCGCCGGCAGTGCCGAACACGACAGCTTCAGCGACGGGCTCCTCGAGTACCCGCAGTACACCCGGCCGATCGACTTCGCCGGGATGCGCGTCCCCGAGGTGCTCCTCTCCGGCAACCACAAGGCGGTCGCCGCCTGGCGGCGCCGCGAGCAGCTGCGCCGCACCCTGCTGCGCCGCCCGGAGCTGCTCGAAGCCGCCGGATTGACGCCGGCGGATGTGAAGGTCCTCGCCGAACTGCGCCGCGAGTTGGCGGCGGCGGATGTGCCGATGCAGGAGTGAGCGTGCCCCGGCCGGGGGCGGAGAAGAGCATTGGCAGGGCCGCTTCCCGACCGGGAGGCGGCCCTGGTTCGTTCAGGCGCGGCGGGGGAAGAGCGCGGCAAGGAGAAAGATGGCGGCGGCGGCGAGGACGATCGAGGGCCCCGCCGGGGTGTCGGCCTGCAGGGAGAGGGCCAGTCCGCCGCCCACCGCGACGCAGCCGATCACCACCGCCCACAGGGCCATCCCCTCCGGCGAGCCGGCCAGGCGGCGGGCGGCGGCGGCGGGGATGATCAGCAGGGCGGTGATCAGGATCAGGCCGATGACCTTCATGAGGATCGCCACCACCAGGGCGAGGAGGGCGGTGAAGAGCCACTGGACGAAGCCGGTGGGCACCCCTTCGATGCGCGCCAGGTCCTCGTGGACGGTCAGCGCCAGCAGCGGCCGCCAGATCAGGGCCAGGGCCCCCAGGGCCAGCGCGCCGCCGCCGAAGATCCAGGCCAGGTCGAGGCCGCTGACGGCAAGGATGTCGCCGAAGAGGTAGCCCATCAGGTCGAGGCGCAGCCCCTGCACGAAGATCACGCAGACCAGGCCCAGCGCCAGGGCGCTGTGGGCGAGGATGCCGAGGAGAGTGTCGCTGGCCAGGGTGCGGCGGCGCTGCAGGAAGAAGAGGAGCAGGGCGACCAGTTGGCAGACGGCGAAGATCGCCACGGTGAGGTCGAGGCGGAGGAGGAAGCCCAGCGCCACGCCGAGGAGCGCCGAGTGAGCCAGGGTGTCGCCAAAGTAGGCCAGGCGCCGCCAGACCACGAAGACGCCGTAGGGGCCGGCCACCGCGGCCGCCCCCAGCCCGCCGAGGAGGGCGCGGAGCAGGAAGTCGTCGAGCATGGGCGGGCCTCTAGTGGGGATGCCGGTGGGCGCGGTCGTGGCTGTAGACCGCCACGTCGCCGGCCAGCGGGCCGAAGAGCTGCAGGAAAGCCGGGTCGCGGGTCACCGCCGCCGGGGAGCCGGAGCAGCACAGGTGGCGGTTCAGGCACAGCACCCGGTCGGTGGCCGCCATCACCAGGTGGAGGTCGTGGGAGACCAGCAGGATGGCGCAGCCGTAAGTCCGGCGGATCTCGGCGAGCAGGCGGAAGAACTCGACCTGGCTGTGCACGTCGAGCCCCTGGGAGGGTTCGTCGAGGACCAGCAGTTCTGGGCGGCGGAGCAGGGCCCGGCCGAGCAGGACCCTTTGCAGTTCGCCGCCGGAGAGCCCGGTCAGCGGACTGTCGAGGAGTCCGCCGATCCCGGTCTGCCCGACCACCTGTTCCAGATGCCCCGCGGGGGCCTGCGGGTCGGCCATGGCCACGAAGCGGCGCACCTTGAGGGGGAAGGTCCAGTCGATCTGCAGGCGCTGCGGCATGTAGCCGATCTTCAGCCCGGGGCGGCGCCACACCGTGCCGCTGTCGGCAGGGAGCAGGCCGAGGGCGACGCGCAGCAGGGAGGTCTTGCCCGCCCCGTTGGGGCCGATCAGGGTGACGATCTCCCCCGCCGCCAGTTCCAGGGAGACGTTGTCGAGGATCGGGCGCCGGGCCAGGGTCAGGGAGACGCCGGCGGCACGCAGCAGGGGAGGGGGCGCCCCGGGGGGCGGGACAAGCGTCATGAAAAGAAGACTCCGGGCCGGTGGACGGGAAGCGCAGCTCCCGTTTGCTTTTTACAAGTCAATTTCATAACATAATCGGTCAACGCGCGCTTTGCAACGTCAACCTGCCGAGGAAGTCCCCATGCACCGTCTGCCCCGCCTTGCCGCCGTTCTCTTTCTGCTGCTCCTCACCGCCAGCCCGGCCGTAGCCGCCGACGTGCGGGTGGTGGTCAGCATCAAGCCGCTGCACTCGCTGGTTGCCGGGGTCCTCACCGGGGTGGCCGAGCCGGAGCTGCTGCTCAGCGGCGGCGAGTCACCGCACAGCTACGCCCTGCGTCCCTCCCAGGCCCGGGCCGTGGCCGGGGCCGACCTCTTCTTCTGGATCGGCCCGGAACTCGAGGGCTTCCTGGTCAAACCGCTCAAGGCCCTCTCGGCCAGGGGGCGGGTGGTGACCGTCACCACTGCGCCGGGGATGACGCTCTACCCGGTGCGCAGCGGCGGAGTGTGGGGGGGGCACGACCATGGTCACGATCACGGGCATAGCCACGCCAAGGCCGGGAGTGCCGGTCTTGATCCGCATCTGTGGCTCGACCCGCAGAATGCCCGGGGGATCGTCCGCCTCGCCCTCCACGAGCTCACCCCGCTCTTCCCCGGCCGCGAAGCGCAGCTGGCCGCCAACGCCGCGGCGCTCGAGGCGCGCCTCGACGCCCTCGACCGGCGGCTGGGCGAGCAGCTGGCGCCAGTCAGCCGGCGCCCCTTCATCGTTTTCCACGATGCCTACCAGTATCTCGAGGCCCGTTACCGCCTCAATGCCGTCGGGGCCCTGACCCTTAATCCCGAGCAGGCCCCGGGGGCGCGCCGCCTGCGCGAGATCCGCCAGGCTATCGCCGAGCGCGGCGCGGTGTGCGTCTTCGCCGAGCCCCAGTTCGAGCCGCGCCTGGTCGCGACCGTGGTCGAGGGGACAAATGTGCGGCAGGGGGTGCTCGATCCGGAAGGGGAGGCGGAGCTGGCCCCGGGCGCCGAGGCCTACTTCGAACTGCTGCGGCGCCTGGGCGACAGTCTGGCCGGCTGCCTGGCCGGAAAATAAGCCTTCACCTGCCCGGGGCGAAGCGTGTTATCATGCCGCGGCTCATCACTTAACCGATGATAACGCGCGCCCATGCCCAGATCCCGTAGCGGGAAGTTCCTCGCCGGCCTTTCGCCGGCCAGCACCCTGACCCTCTTTTTCGCTGCGGCGATCGTCGTCGGGGCCCTGCTGCTGGCGACGCCGCTGGCCAGCAGCGGCCCGGCGGTCAGCCTGGTCGACGCCCTCTTCACCGCCACCTCGGCCCAGTGCGTCACCGGCCTCTCCGTTGTCGATACCGGCACCACCTTCTCCCTCTTCGGCCAACTGGTGATCCTCGCCCTCATCCAACTCGGCGGCCTGGGGATCACCACCTTCTCGGTCTATCTCTTCATCTACCTTCGCACCGGCGTCGGCCTGCGCGACCGCTGGGTCCTCCAGGATTCCCTGGCCCACACCCCGGTGACCTCGCTGCATGACCTGGTGCGGGCGGTCGTTCACCTGACCCTGGTGATCGAACTGGTCGGCGCCGCCTGCCTGGCCACGGTCTTCGTGCCGCAGTTCGGCTGGCTGCAGGGGAGCTACTACGCCTTCTTCCATTCCGTATCGGCCTTTTGCAACGCCGGCTTCGCCCTCTTCAGCGACAACCTGGTCGGCTACCGGGCCAACCCGGTGGTCAACCTGACCATCATGCTGCTGATCATCCTCGGTGGTCTCGGCTTCCTGGTCCTGCGCGAACTGCTCGGCCGCTACCGGCAGCGGCGCGCCAAGCGCCCCCCGCGCCTGTCGCTGCACAGCCGCCTGGTGCTGGTTACCAGCGCCGCCCTCATCCTCCTCGGCTGGGTGGCGCTCTTCCTCCTCGAGGCCGGCAACGGTTCCTTTGCCGGCACCGGTCTCGGCGAGGCCCTGTGGATTTCACTCTTCCAGTCGGTGACCACCCGCACCGCCGGCTTCAACACTGTCGACCTCAACGCCTTCAGCGTGCCGACGCTCTTCCTGATAATCGTACTGATGTTCATCGGCGCCTCCCCCGGCTCCACCGGCGGCGGCGTCAAGACCACCAGCCTGGCGGTCCTCGTGGCAGTGCTGTACAGCCGCCTCAAGGGGCTGCGGGTGGTCAGCATCTGGCAGCGCACCCTGTCGGCGGAGACGGTGGAAAAGACCCTGACCCTCTTCCTCCTCGCCGCCCTGTGGACCGGCCTGATGACCTTCCTCCTCCTCTCCTTCGAGGTCATGGGCGTCTCCCACCAGGAGATCCGGCACGGGGTCCTCCTCGACTACTGGTTCGAGGTGGTCTCGGCATTCGCCACGGTCGGCCTGTCGCTGGGGATCACCGGCAAGCTGTCGGTGGCCGGCAAGCTGCTGGTCACCCTGGTCATGTTCGTCGGCCGCGTCGGGCTGCTGACCTTCGCCTTCGTGGTGGTCCGCCAGGCGGGGCGCGACGGAACGGTATATGCTGAAGAAAACATCATGATCGGCTGAAAGGATCTGCCATGGCGCGTTTCGGAGTCATCGGCCTCGGCAACTTCGGGCATCACGTCGCCCGGACCCTCTACCAGGAAGGCCACGAAGTCATCGCCGTCGATGCCGACCGCGAGCACGTGCAGCGCATCAAGGACTTCGCCACCGTGGCGCTGGTCGGCGACGCGGCCAGCAAGGAGTTCCTGGTCAGCCACGGCTTCGCCGACCTGGCGGCGGTGGTGGTCTCGACCGGCGAGCGCTCGCACATCTCCACCCTGGTCACCCTCTATCTCAGGGAACTCAAGGTCCCGCGGATCGTGGTCAAGGCGATCAGCGAGGATCACGGGCGGATCCTCGAAAAGATCGGCGCCACCGAGATCGTCTTCCCGGAGAAGGACATGGCGATCCGTACCGCCATGTCGCTGTCGGCGCCGAACATCATCGAGCATATCCCGTTGGGCGACGATTTCGTCCTCACCGAGGTCGCCCCGCCGCGCAAGTTCATCGGCAAGAATCTGGTCGAGCTCGACCTGCGCAACCGCTACCGGGTGACGGTGCTGGGGATCCGCGATGTGCTCACTGAAGAGTTCACCGCCCTGCCGCCGGCGCAGCGCCTGATCCGCGACAGCGACATCCTGGTCCTGGCCGGGCGACCCGAGGACGTCGAGGCCGCCTGCAGCGATTGACGTTTTCTCCTTGACTTGCGCGCAAGGCTGTAGTAGTTAGGCAATTCGCTGAAATTGAGGAGGCTAACGATGAACGTCGTCGATTACATTGGCATGGAGCATATGCGCAAGGACATCCCCCAGTTCAAGGCCGGGGATACCCTGAAGGTTCACGTGCGCATCACCGAGGGTGACAAGCAGCGCATCCAGCTCTTCCAGGGGGTGTGCATCGCCCGCCACAACAAGGGGGTCGGCTCCTCCTTCATGGTCCGCAAGGTCTCCAACGGCGTCGGCGTCGAGCGCGTCTTCCCGCTGCACGCCCCGACCGTTGAGAAGATCGAGGTCCTCACCATCGGCCGCGTGCGCCGCGCCAAGCTCTACTACCTGCGCAAACTGCAGGGCAAGGCTGCGCGTATTCGCGAACTGCGCAAGCGTTAAGCCTGAGACGTCCCCTTTCGGTATCGCAAGCCCCGGTCCACGCCGGGGCTTTTTGCGTGGCTGCGCCGGGCAATTGTCTCCCCGGCCGGTTGATGGCATAATCCCCGCCATGTCCGCCCAGCCCGTACTCTTTGCCGACCGCACTTTTCCCTCCCTGCACTTCGAGCACCAGGCCCGGGAGCGCGGCTTCCGCGCCGTGGCCGGAATCGACGAGGCCGGCCGCGGGCCGCTGGCCGGGCCGGTGGTGGCGGCGGCGGTGATCCTCCCCGAGAGCTTCGACCTCCCCGGGCTGACCGATTCCAAGCAGCTCAGCGAAAAAGCCCGCGAGCGCCTCTACCCGCTGATCCGCGCCCAGGCCCTGGCGGTGGGGGTCGGCGTGGCCCGCGCCGCGGAGATCGACCGGATCAACATCCTCCAGGCCACCCTGCGCAGCATGGAGCGGGCGGTGGCCCGCCTCAACCTGCCGGCCGACTTCCTCCTCATCGACGGCAACGTCCCCCTGCCGCTCGCCCTGGCCCAGCAGACCCTGGTCAAGGGCGATAGCCGCTCCCTGTCGATCGCCGCCGCCTCGGTGGTCGCCAAGGTGGTCCGCGACCGCATCATGATCACCTACGACCGCCTCTTCCCCGGCTACGGCTTCGCCGCCCACAAGGGCTACGGCAGCCTGGCTCACCGCCAGGCCATCGCCAGCCTCGGCCCCGCGCCCTGCCACCGCTTTAGCTTCGGCGGAGTGCGCGAGCACTGCGGGACCCCGTGACCCAGGCCCGCCTGAGCCTTGGCCGCCAGGGGGAGGAGCTGGCGGCCCGTTTCCTCGAGGGGCTGGGCTTCACCGTCATTGCCCGCAATTACCGCACGCCCCTGGGGGAACTCGACCTGGTCGCCCGCGACGGCCGCTACCTCCTCTTCGTCGAGGTCAAGGCCCGGCGCGGCACAACCTACGGCCTTCCGGCGGAGGCCGTGGGGAGCCGCAAGCAGCGGCAGATCCTGCGCGCCGCCCAGTGTTACCTGGGGAGCCGCGGAGACATTGGCCTTCAGCCCCGCTTCGATGTGATCAGCGTCCTTTTCGGCCCCGACGAGCCGCTGATCACCCATCTCCCCGACGCTTTCGGCCTGTAGTTTTTTCTCTCCGCGTTCTCCGCATCTCTGCGTTAAAATGATAAATTAACAACGATTCCAGAGGAGGCCGGATTGACCATCTCACTGCGTAGCCTGGGGATGCTGCGGGTTGCCGCCGTCACCCCGGAGGTCAAGGTCGCCGATGTCGGCTTCAACCTGGCCGCCATCGAGGCCGCCGCCGCCCGGGCCGCCGCTGCCGGCTGCCGCCTGGTGGTCTGCCCCGAACTGGCGGTGTGCGGCTACACCTGCGGCGACCTCTTCGGCCAGCGCCTGCTCCTCGAGCGCTGCGAGTCCGCCCTTGAGCAGTTGGCCAAGTGCAGCGCCCGGCTGGGGACCACCCTGGTGGCCGGCGCCCCGCTGCGCCAGGGGGGGCGGCTCTTCAACTGCGCGGTGGTCTTGAGCGGCGGCCAGAAGTGCGGGGTGGTGCCAAAGAGCTACCTCCCCTCCAGCCAGGAATTCTACGAGCGGCGCTGGTTCGCCCCCGCCGCCGCAGCCACCGCCGACCACCTGAAGATCGGCGGGGTCAGCGTCCCCTTCGGCACCGACCTGCTCTTCCCGATGGTCGAACTCCCCGACGGCGTGCTCGGCATAGAGATCTGCGAGGACGCCTGGGTGGCCAGCCCGCCGAGCGGGGCCCTGGCCGCCGCCGGGGCCACGGTGATCGCCAACCTCTCGGCCAGCCCCGAATCCCTCGGCAAGGGCGCCTACCGCCGCGCCCTGGTCGAAGCCCAGTCGGCGCGCTGCCTGGCCGGCTACCTCTACTCCTCGGCCGGCCCCGGCGAGTCAAGCACCGACCTGGTCTTCGGCGGCCACTCGCTGGTCGCCGAGTACGGCCAGGTGCTCGCCGAGTCGGAACGCTTCACCTTTGACACTACCCTGACCATCGCCGACCTCGACCTCGACCGCCTCCAACAGGAGCGCCGCCGCCGCACCAGCTTCGCCGACTCGCGGCCGGGCCGCCAGTGGCGGGAGATCCCGATCTCGGTCCCCGATGCCCGTGTCGAGGCCCTGTGCCGGCCCCTTCCGGCCACCCCCTTCGTCCCCGCCGGGCGCGAGGAACGGGCGGCGCGCTGCGCCGAGATCCTCGC
>CAYQLP010000019.1:21005-21636 GCA_964418505.1 uncultured Geobacteraceae bacterium
GCCACCGGGCTGATGACCCGCCTGCGCCACACCGGCTGCCGCGACGCAGTCCTCGGCCTCTCCGGCGGTCTCGACTCGACCCTCGCCCTGCTGGTGGTCGCCGACGCCTTCGACCGCCTTGGCCTCCCTCGCGCGGGGATCACCGCCGTGACCATGCCCGGCTGCGGCACCACTGCGCGCACCCGCGGCAACGCCGAGGCCCTGGCCGCCGGGCTGGGCGTGACGCTGCGCACCATCCCCATCGAGGCGGCGGTCGACCAGCACTTCCGCGACATCGGCCACGATCCGGCCTGCCACGACATTACCTTCGAGAACGCCCAGGCCCGCGAGCGCACGCAGATTCTCATGGATGTCGCCAACCAGCTCAATGGGCTGGTCATCGGCACCGGCGACCTCTCCGAACTGGCGCTCGGCTGGTGCACCTACAACGGCGACCACATGGCGATGTACGCGGTCAACGCCGGCGTCCCCAAGACCCTGGTCCGCTACCTGATCGAGTGGTGCGCCGAGGAGCGCTTCGCCGGACCGGTGGCGGCGATCCTCGGCGACATCTGCGCCACGCCGGTCTCGCCGGAGCTGCTCCCCCCGCACCCCGACGGCACGATCAGCCAGGAGACCGAGGCCCACCTCG
>CAYQLP010000019.1:21646-25003 GCA_964418505.1 uncultured Geobacteraceae bacterium
TCGGCCCCTACGAGGTCCACGACTTCTTCCTCTACCAGGTCGTGCGCTGCCAGTTCGCGCCGCGCAAGGTGCTGGCCCTCGCCGAACTGGCCTTCGCCGGGCGCTACGCGCCGGCCGAGCTGTGCGGCTGGCTGAAGCTCTTCTACCGGCGCTTCTTCGCCCAGCAGTTCAAGCGCTCCTGCCTTCCCGACGGGCCCAAGGTCGGCAGCGTGGCCCTCTCGCCGCGCGGCGACTGGCGCATGCCCAGCGACGCCTCGGCGGCCCTGTGGCTGGCCGAACTGGATGGCTGCAGCGCTGCTGACGGGTGACGGGCGACGGGTGACGGGTCACTGTTGACGAAAAGCCGGAGGACGGCGGGGCGGTGACGCCGGGCCGCTTCGCATGTCTGCTCGCCGGGGGACTGCCGGGTTCGCCGGCGGGCTGGCCGGCGGGGGCAGGAGATGTGACGGTCCGGAGCGTGTGCGGCCCAAGGAACCGCCCCGGCGGCTTCCGGCGGCCAACCGGTGGCGGCGATCGAGTCCGGCCGGGGCTGGAGATGCGACGGTCCGGAGCGTGTGCGGCCCAAGGAACCGCCCCGGCGGCTTCCGGCGGCCAACCGGTGGCGGCGATCGAGTCCGGCCGGGGCTGGAGATGCGACGGTCCGGAGCGTGTGCGGCCCAAGGAACCGCCCCGGCGGTCTCCGGCAAATGAAGCTGCGGATGAGGAGTGAAAAGTAATGAGTGATCAGTCGGCCAGCCCTGGCACACTGTACGTCGTCGCCACGCCGATCGGCAACCTCGAGGACATCACCGCCCGTGCCCTGCGCATTCTCGCCGAGGTCGAGCTGATCGCCGCCGAGGACACCCGCCACAGCCGCCAGCTCCTCAACCACTTCGGCATCCGCACCCCGCTCCTCTCCTGCCACGAACACAACGAAGAACAGCGCCTCAATGAACTGGTCACACGCCTGCGCGGCGGAGCTCGAATCGCCCTGATCAGTGACGCCGGCACCCCGGCGATCGCCGACCCCGGCTACCGCCTGGTGCGCGCCTGTCACGCCGCCGGGATCAGGGTCGAGCCGGTTCCCGGCCCGTCGGCGCTGTTGGCCGCCCTGAGTGCCGCCGGCGAGCCCACCGACCGCTTCCTCTTCGAGGGCTTCCTGCCGGCGAAGAGCGCCGCCCGCACCGCGGCGCTGACCGCCCTGCGCGACGAGCCGCGCACGGTGGTCTGCTACGAGGCGCCGCACCGGCTGGCGGCGACCCTGGCGGCGATTGGCGAAGTGTGGGGGGAGGAGCGGCCGGTGGTGGTGGCCCGCGAGCTGACCAAGCTCCACGAGGAGTTCTTCCGAGGCACCGCCGGAGAGGCCCTGGCGCACTTCGGCGCCGGGCGGGTACGCGGCGAGGTGGTGCTGATCCTGCCGCCGTACGTCGCCCCGCGGGCGCCGCGCGACCCGGCGGCGGTCCTGGCGGAACTCCTCGCCGCGGGGGTGCCGCGCCGCGAAGCGGTCAAACAGGTGGCGAAAGAATTCGCAATGGCGGGGAGCGAAGTCTACCGGCTGGGGCTGGAGGGCGGTCAGTAGCGGATCACGAAGCCGGCACACTCCGCCGGGCCGTCCAGCCACTCGACGGCGACGGTGTCGACCCGGGCCCGCGCCGGGCCGGCGTGGCACCAGCGGATCGCTGCCTCGACCAGTGCCGCCTCCCCCTCGAAGAGCGCCTCGACGCCGCCGTCGGCGAGGTTGCGCACCCAGCCGCACAGCCCCACCCCTGAAGCCATCGCCACCGTCGACTGGCGGTAGCAGACCCCCTGGACCCGCCCGCTGATTCTCACCCGCGCCCGCTTCACAGCAGATCCTCCCGCCCGGCCAGGCGCAGGAATTCCTCTTCGTCGATCACCCTGACCCCCAGTGACGCTGCCCGTTCGAGCTTGCTGCCGGCGTTGGCGCCGGCCACCAGGTAGTCGGTCTTCTTGCTCACCGAGCCGGCCGCCCGCCCGCCGCACGTTTCGACCAGGGCCTCGGCCTCAGTGCGTCCGAGGCGGGTGAGTGTGCCGGTGATGACCAGGGTCAGCCCGGCCAGGCTGCCGCCGCGTTCGACGGTGACCTCGGCGGTCGGGGCGACGCCGACGGCGCGCAGCTTGTCGAGGAGGGCCTGGCTGGTCGGGTCGGTGAACCAGTCGGCGAGGGCGTCGGCGACCTTGTCGCCGATCTCGTGAATCGCCAGCAGGCTGTCCCGGCCGGACGCCGCCAGTTCGTCGAGGGAGGCGAAGCGCCGGGCCAGCAGCCGTGCGGTGTGCTCGCCGACGTGGCGGATCCCCAGGGCGAAGAGGAGTCGCGACAGGGGGCGGGTGCGGCTGGCATCGATGGCCTGGAGAAGCTTGGCGGCCAGCAGTTCGCCCATGCGTTCGAGGGTAAAGAGATCGTCGGCGGTCAGCCGGTAAAGGTCGGCGACATCTTCGACCAGGCCGCGTTCGCAGAGCTGGGCCAGCTGCTTCTCCCCCAGCCCGTCAATGTCCATGGCCTTGCGCGAGACGAAGTGCCGCAGGCGCTGCAGGGTGCGGGCCGGACAGGCGGGGTTGGTGCAGCGGGGCACCACTTCACTGCTGCTGCGGCCCACCGGGGCGGCGCACTCGGGGCAGGCGGCGGGAAAGGGGATCTCCGCCTCCCGGCCGTCGCGCAGTTCGGTGAGGACCCTGACGACGTCGGGGATGACGTCGCCGGCGCGCTCCACCACCACGTGGTCGCCGACCTTCAGCCCGAGACGGGCGATTTCATCCCAGTTGTGCAGGCTGGCGCGGGAGACGGTGACGCCGCTGACCTCCACGGGGCGCAGGTGGGCCACCGGGGTGATCGCCCCGGTGCGGCCGACCTGCAGGGCGACGCTCTCGACCACCGTCCGCGCCTGGCGGGGGGGGAACTTGAAGGCCACCGCCCAGCGCGGCGAGCGGCTGAGCTCGCCGAGCTCCGCCTGCAGGGCCAGGTCGTTGACCTTGATCACCGCCCCGTCGATCTCGAAGGGGAGGGCGTCGCGGCGCGCCAGCAGCTGCCGGTACCAGTCGACGGCTGCGGCGGCGCCGTGGACCACGACGGTATCCGGGAGGTTGACCGGCAGCCCCCAGCGCTGGAGGAGTCGCAGCAGCTCCAGCTGGCTGGCGGCGCTCGCCCCCTCCAGCCGGCCGACCCCGTAGCAGAAGAGCCGCAGCGGCCGGGTGGCGGTGACAGCCGGATCGAACTGGCGCAGGCTGCCGGCAGCGGAACCGTGTCCGTTACAATGACAGCTTCCAACTCCGCCGTTTCTTGAATTCTTTGAGCGGCGGGATCCGAAAAAACGCCATGGGTTGCGAAAGCCATACGCGTAGATTTCTTCGCGGTAACCTAAA
>CAYQLP010000019.1:25013-34600 GCA_964418505.1 uncultured Geobacteraceae bacterium
CGGCAGCGGCGTTGCGCGGGTTGGCGAAGGTGCGCTCCCCTTGCGCCTCCTGGCGGCGGTTGAGCTGGCGGAAGTCGGCCAGGTCCATGAAGACCTCGCCGCGCACGTCGAGAAGATGCGGGCAGGGGGCGGTCAGGCGGCGGGGGATCAGGCCGATAGTCAGCAGGTTGTCGAGGATGTTTTCACCGGTGACGCCGTCGCCGCGGGTGCTCCCGGCGACCAGCCGGCCGTCGCGGTAGGTGAGCTCTACCGCCAGGCCGTCGAGCTTGAGCTCGCAGGCGTACTCGATCTCCTCCCCGAGAGCCAGGAAGGTACCGCGAATGCTGCGGTCGAAATCGAGGAGTTCGTCGGCGTCGCGGACGTTGCGCAGCGAGAGCATCGGCAGGGGGTGGGGGACCGGGGCGAACTTGGCCAGCGGGGCGGCTCCCACCCGCTGGCTCGGCGAGTCGGCGCTGACCAACTCGGGATGGGCCGCTTCCAGGTCGAGCAGTTCGGCGAAGAGCGCGTCGTAGCCGGCGTCGCTGATCTGGGGGGCGTCGTCCTGGTAGTAGAGGCGGCTGTGGCGCTCGAGTTCGGCGCACAGCGCGGCATGGCGCTGGCGGGTGGCGGCATCGGCCATGATCGGGGGGCTCCGGGGAGGAATTGGCTGCCAGCTTTATAGCACAAGGCGGGAAGGCGTGCAATTTCCGCCCCTTGGGATTGCCAAGCCCGAAGGGCTCTGCTAGAGTCCGGAAATGTTGAAGGTGAGCGGATCGATATGCAGCTGAGCGGCGATCAGGCGCTGGACCTGGGGCTCCTGGTCCTGTTGCTGTTGTTGTCGGCGTTTTTCTCCGGCTCAGAGACGGCGCTGATGTCCCTCGACCGTCTGCGCGTCAAGTACCTGGCCCGCAAGGAAGTCCCCGGCGCCGCCCGCCTGGAGCGTCTGCTGGACAGCCCCGAGCGCCTGCTCAGCTCCATCCTGGTCGGCAACAACCTGGTCAACATCGCCACCTCGGTGATCGCCACCGCCCTGTGCCTGCAGCTCTTCGGCGAGCACGGCGAACTGCTCACCATCCTCATCCTCACCCCCCTGCTGCTGATCTTCGGCGAAATCGGCCCCAAGGTCTGTGCCTCCCGCTTCCCGGAGAAGATCTCCTTCGCCGTGCTGAGCCCCATCCGGGCGATCCAGTGGCTGCTCACCCCGGTGACCTGGCTGACCGGCGGAATAACCCGTCTTTTTACCCTGCTGCTGCGCGGCGGGGAGGAGCGCCCGCTGATCTCCGAGGACGAGCTGCGCTCCTTCATCGAGTTTGGCGAGCACGCCGGGGTGGTCGCCAAGGAAAAGCGCAAGATGCTGCACGGGGTTTTCGATCTCGGCGAAGTCCGGGTGCGCGACGTCATGGTGCCGCGAACCGAAGTGGTCGGCATCGAGGCCGGGGCCCCCTTTAGCGAGGTGATGAAGATCGTCAGCGCCACCCGCCACTCGCGCTTTCCGGTCTACGAGGGGGGGCTCGACCGGGTGGTCGGGGTGATCCACTCCAAGGAGATCCTCGACTACCTGGACAATCCCGCGGACTTCTCCCTGCGCCGCCTGGCCCGTCCACCGCTTTTCGTCCCCGAGGCCAAGCCGATCGAGGCGCTTCTCCAGTCCTTCCGCCGCAAGCGGGTCCACCTGGCGATGGTGGTCGACGAGTACGGCGGGGTGGAGGGGATCGTTACCCTCGAGGATATCTTCGAGGTCATCGTCGGCGACATCCAGGACGAGTACGATGATGAAGAGGCGCTGATCCGCCCGGCTGGACCGCGCCACTTCCTGGTCGACGGCAGCGCCGCCCTGGCGATCGTCAACCAGCGCTTCGCTCTCGACCTGGACGCCGAGCATGTCACCACCCTGGCCGGTTTTGCCCTCCACACTCTTGGTCGCATCCCCATCCCCGGCGATTCCTTCACCGTAGCGGGAGCCGTTTTTACCGTGCGCAGGATGACCGATCGGCGCATCGACGAAATCGAAATTCTCCTCCCGGATAGCCCGTAAAAACAGCCCTGAACCTGCCGTCTCCCGCCTCTGCGCGAGGTGAAAATCCCCCCGAAAAATAAGAATTTTTCTTGACACCCCCAGAGGTGCCGGCTATATATTTGGGCAACCGGTGGTGAATTGTGTGTTTTGGGGCCAAAGAGGGCCAAAATGGGTTTTCAGGGTGTCTATTACAACGCCATCGATGCCAAGGGGCGCACCAGCATCCCGGCGCGTTTCCGTGAGCATCTCAAGGGTGATGACGCCCTGGTGGTGACCCAGGATCGCGGCGGGATCGTTGCCTACCCCCCTGCGGTCTGGGCCCGTTTCCTGGAAGGCTTCAACGCTCTCCCCTACGACGAGTTCCGCGAGGCGCTCTATTTCGCCACCGTTACCCCGGCGACCCACTGCCCCTTCGACAAGCAGGGGCGCATCCAGATTCCCCAGTCGTTGCGTGAAAACTGCCAGTTGGACACCGACGGCGAGCGCGAGGTGGTCGTGGTCGGCGCCGACCGTTCGATCCAGATCTGGAACAAGGCCCGTTACGCCGCCATGCTGGCCGAGGCCGAGCAGCGCCTCGCCCAGGGGCGCCAGCGCCGCCTCGAGCTGGGGCTCTAGCTCTTGACCGGGGGCGGCTTCCGGCATCTGCCGGTGATGCCCGCCGAGGTCCTGGGGTTGCTCGCCCCGCGCCCTGGCGGTATCTACCTCGACGGCACGCTGGGCGGCGGCGGGCATGCCCGGCTGGTCCTTGAAGCGAGCGCTCCCGACGGCCGGCTGATCGGCCTGGACCGCGATCCGGCGGCCCTGGCCGCGGCCGCGGAGAACCTCGCCGAATTCGGCTCGCGGGTGACACTGTGCCGCGGCAGCTTTGCCGGGCTGGCCGGGCAGCTGCAGACCCTGGGGGTGAGCGGGGTCGACGGTATCCTCCTCGACCTCGGGGTCTCCTCCCACCAACTTGACACCCCCGGACGCGGCTTCTCCTTTCGCGATGACGGTCCGCTCGACATGCGCATGGATCCCGACCAGGCCGAGGACGCTGCCAGCCTGCTGGCGCAAGCCGAGGCCCGGGAGCTGCAGCGGATCTTTCGTGACTACGGGGAAGAGCGCTGGGCCGGGCGGATTGCCCGGCAGATCGTCCGTCGCCGGGCCACCGAGCCCCTGACCCGCACCCGGCAGCTGGCCGAACTGGTCTGCGATACGGTCCCCGGCGGGCACGTGCCACAGCGCATCCATCCGGCCACCCGGGTCTTCCAGGCCCTGCGTATCGCCGTCAACGGCGAACTGGCAGCTCTCGAGGCCGGCCTGGCCGCCGCCCTGGGCTGTCTCAATCCCGGCGGGAGGCTGGCGGTGATCAGCTTCCACTCCCTCGAGGATCGCCTGGTCAAACAGACTTTCCGCTCCGCCGCCAACCCCTGCACCTGCCCGCCGCGTCTGCCGGTGTGCGTGTGCGGGCTGGTCGCCGGGGTAAAACTGCTGACGGCACGCGGGCTGCGCCCGACGGCCGAGGAAACCGCCGCCAATCCCCGCTCCCGCAGCGCCGTGCTGAGAGGGGTGGAACGCCTGGCGGTGCAAGGAGAATCGTGATGAGCGAAACAACCATTGGCGCACTCCCCAGGCTTGGCGGACTGACCTTTCGCCGCCCCCGCCTGCTGCCGATGCTCGGCTGCAGCGTGCTGGTCTGCCTGCTGGCGATCTTCTTCGTCTGGTGCCGGGTGCAGGCGACCAGTCTCGACTACCGTATCGCCAGCCTGGAAAGCTCGTTGCGCAAGGCCCGTCAGGAGACCGTTGACCTGCGCCTCGAGACAGCGACGCTCGCCACCCCCCAGCGGCTCGAGCAGCTTGCCCTCAATGACCTCGGCCTGGGCCGGCCGGTCGCCAAGCAGGTGATCACGGTCGATTAAGGTGATGATCTCCCCGGAGCGCGGCGTCACCGTCCGCATACGCCTGCTGGGGGTAATCTTCGTGGCGGCCTTCCTCCTGGTCGCCTGGCGGGCCTTCGACCTGCAGGTGCTGCGCAACCGCGAGTGGGTGGAGCGCGCCGAGCGCCAGCATCTCAAGTCGATCCCCATCACCCCGCAGCGCGGCACCATCTACGATTGCAACGGCGAAGAACTGGCCGTCAGCACAGAAATCGACTCGGTCTTTGCCGAGCCGCGCAAACTCGCCGACCGCGCCCATGCCGCGCGCCTGCTCGCCCCGATTCTCGGCATGCCCCTGGCCACCCTCCAGGAGAAACTCGCCGGTGACCGCGGCTTCGTCTGGCTGAAGCGCCAGGTTCCCCCCGATCAGGCCCGGCGGGTCGTCAATCTCAAGCTCGAAGCCGTGGGCACGGTCAAGGAACACAAGCGCTACTACCCGAATTCGACGGTCGGCGCCCAGTTGATCGGCTTCACCGGGCTAGACCCCAACGGCCTGGCCGGACTCGAGGCCGCTCACGACAAGGACCTGCTCGGTCAGGGCGGCTTCCTGGTGACCGAACGGGATGCCATGGGCCGGGGGATCGGCGCGGGGGTGGCCGAGGTCAAGGGGGCGACCCGCGGCCGTAACCTGCACCTGACCATCGACAAGAACCTGCAGTACATCGCCGACCGGGAGCTGGCGGCGGCCGTCGAGGAATACCGGGCCAAAGCCGGGGCGGTGATCGTTCTCGATCCGCAGACCGGACGGATCCTGGCCATGGCCAACCAGCCCTCCTTCAACCCCAACGCGGTGGCCCGCCACACGTCGGTGGACTGGCGCAACCGGGTGATCAGCGACAACTTCGAGCCCGGCTCGACCCTCAAGGTCTTCGTCATGGCCTCGGCGCTCAACGAGGGGCTGGTCAGCCCGGGGCAGTTGATCAACTGCGAGGGGGGCGCCTGGAAGGTCGGCGGGCGGGTCATTCACGACAGCCATCCGCACGGCATCCTGACCGCCGAGGAAGTCATCAAGGTCAGCTCCAACATCGGCTCGGCCAAGATCGGGCGGATGCTCGAGCGCAAACGCCTGCACGCCTACCTGCGCGATTTCGGTTTCGGGCAGAAGAGCGGTGTTACGCTGCCGGGTGAGGAGGCGGGGATCCTGCGCGACCCGAGCCGCTGGTACGAGATCGACTTGGCCACCATCTCCTTCGGCCAGGGGATCAGCGTCACCCCTCTGCAGCTGGCGGCTGCCAATGCGGTCCTCGCCAACGGCGGCCGCCTGCTGGAGCCTTACCTGGTCGAAAAGATCACTGACAGCGACGGGCAGGTGGTCAGCGAACGGGGCCCGAAAGAGATCCGCCAGGTGATCAAGCCGGACGTGGCAGCCCGGGTGGCGCGGATGATGGAGACGGTAACCGCCGACCAGGGGGGCACCGGGATCAAGGCCCGCGTCCCGGGCTTCCGGGTGGCCGGCAAGACCGGCACCGCGCAGAAGGTCGATCCGGTGACCCGCGGCTACTCGGCGGACAAGCGGATCGGTTCTTTCGTTGGCTTCGTCCCCGCCGATAACCCGCGCCTGGTCATCCTGGTGATGATCGATGAACCGCGCGGTCAGGTCTACGGCGGCCTGGTGGCGGCTCCGGCCTTCTCGCGGATCGCCACCCAGTCCCTGCAGTACCTGCGGGTCAAGCCCAACCAGCCGCTGGCCCCGGGGGATGACCGCTTGATGCCGACGGTCGAGGAGATCGTCGCGCTGAACAAGAAGGAAGAGGAAGCGGCCGCCAAGCAGCGCAGCAATGAAGCCCGCCAGGAAGTCACGGCCGGGGAGCCGACCGCGATAGCGGGGGACGAAGAACCCGCCATCGGGGAGAATGGGGCGGCACCGGCGGTCGCTGCCGGGCCGCGTATGCCCGATTTCACCGGCATGAGCTATCGCCAGGTGATCAAGGTCATGCAGAGCCAGGGGTTGAACATCAGTCTGCGTGGTCACGGCCGGGTGGTTGAACAGTCGCCGCCGGCGGGAGCCGGGATTCCCTACGGGGCGATGATCTGGGTGCGTCTCGCCGAGCCGGCTGAAATCGAAACCGTCGGCACGCTCAAGCCAAGGGGGTAAGGTGCAACTCGACGTTCTGCTCAAGGATGTGCCGGTCAAGGCGCTCATCGGGCCGCACCAGGTCGCGGTCGGCGGGCTGTGCTACGACTCGCGGCGGGTCGCCGCCGGTGACTGCTTCTTTGCCTGGCGCGGCCAGGCCAGCGACGGTCATCGCTACCTCGCCGATGCGCTGCGCGGCGGCGCAAGCGTGCTGGTGGTCGAAGAGCCGCCGGCCGAGCCGGTGGCGGCCACCGTCGTCCAGGTCGAGTGTGCGCGTCGGGCGATGGCCCTGATGGCGCGCAACTTCCACGGCCACCCCACGGCCGGGATGAGGGTGGTCGGGGTCACCGGGACCAACGGCAAGACCACCACCACCTACCTGGTCGAGGCCCTCCTCGCCGAGGCCGGAGAGGCCCCGGCAGTGGTGGGGACGATCAGCTACCGCTTCGGCCGCCTGGTCGAGAATGCGCCCCACACCACCCCCGAAGCTCCCGACCTGCTTGCCGCCCTGGCCCGCTTCCGCGCCGCCGGGGCCCGTTCGCTGGTCATGGAGGTCTCCTCCCACGCCCTCGACCAGTACCGCGCCGACGGCATCCGCTACGGCGTCGGGGTGTTCACCAACCTTACCCCGGAGCATCTCGATTACCACGGTGATATGGAGCACTATTTCGCCAGCAAGCTGCGCCTCTTTACCGAACTCCTCCCGGAGGGGGGCGGCCGGGCGGTGCTCAACATCGACGATCCCTACGGAGCGCGGCTGGCCGAACTGCTGCCGGGGGCGGTGACCTGCGGGCACGGGGAGTCGGCGGTGGTGCGCCCCCTTGAGCTGACGGTCTCGCTGGAGGGGATCCGCGGCACGGTGACCACGCCTGTCGGCCCGGTGACGCTGGCCAGTCCCCTGCTCGGCGATTACAACGTCGAGAACCTCCTCGGGGCCATCGGCGCCGGCGTCGCGCTGGGGCTGCCGGCCGGGGTGATCGCCGCCGGGCTGGCCAAGGCCACCGCCGTGCCGGGGCGCCTGGAGCGCATCGACAACGACCGCGGGGCGGTGGCCCTGGTCGACTATGCCCACACCGGCGACGCCCTCGACCGCGTCCTGCAGGCCCTCGAAGAGCTCAGGCCGCAGCGGATCATCACCGTTTTCGGCTGCGGCGGCGACCGTGACCCGCGCAAACGCCCGGTGATGGGGGAGGTGGCGGCCCGGCGTTCGACGATCGCCATTCTCACCTCCGATAACCCGCGCACCGAAGACCCCCTGGCGATCATTGCCCAGGTGCGCGCCGGGGTCGCCGCCGTGCACCCCCGCGAGTGGACATTGGCGGAGGCCGCGGCCGGCGAGGGGCGGGGCTGCGTGGTCATTCCCGAGCGCCGCGCGGCAATCCGCTTCGCCGTCAGCCTGCTGCGCGCCGGCGACGTCCTGCTGGTGGCCGGCAAGGGGCACGAGGACTACCAGATCCTCGGTACGCAGCGCATTCACTTCGATGACCGTGAAGAACTGCGCGCCGCCTTTGCCGCAGAGGAGGGGCGATGATCACTTTCGACGTGCGTACGGTGGCTGCGGTCACCGGCGGACAGCTCATCCACAATGGCGCCGCCACGGTGATCCGCGGATTTTCCACCGACAGCCGCACGCTGCAGCCCGGTGAACTCTTCATCCCGCTGCGCGGCGAACGCTTCGATGGCCACGACTACCTGGCCCAAGCGGTGCGCAACGGTGCCGCCGCCTGCCTCAGCGAGGAGGTGGTGGTCGGCCTGAGCATTCCGGTGGTGCAGGTCCCGGATACCCTGCGGGCCCTGGGCGACCTGGCCCAGGCGGTGCGGCGCCGCTTCTCCTCTCCGCTGATCGGCGTGACCGGCACTTCCGGGAAGACCACCACCAAGGAGATGCTGGCGGCGATCCTGGCGCGCACCGGCCCGGGGCTGAAGACGGCGGGGAACTTCAATAACCTGGTCGGGGTGCCGCTCACCCTCTTCGGCCTCCTCCCCGAGCAGCGCTGGGCGGTGATCGAGATGGGGATGAGCGCCCGCGGCGAGATCGCCCGCCTGGCGGAGATCGCCGAGCCGCAGACCGGGATCATCACCAACGTCGGTGCCGGTCATCTTGCACAGCTCGGCGGCATCTCCGGAGTGGCCCGCGCCAAGGGTGAATTGTTCATTCACCTGCCGGTGGGCGGCACGGCGATTGTCAATGCCGATGACCCCCAGATCCTCCAGCTGCCGGTGGCCAACGGCGTGCGCCGGATCCTCTTCGGCACTGACGACCGGGCCCATGTACGGGCCTCGGCGATCCGGGCCGAGGAGGGGGCGGTGACCTTCGTCCTGCACCTTCCGGATGGGCAGGCCGCGGTCCGGCTGGCCATCCCCGGGCGGCACAACGTGCATAATGCGCTGGCGGCGGCGGCCGCCGCCTGGGCTCTCGAGGTCGCCCTGACCGACATCATCGCCGGGCTGGGGGCGTTCAAGCCCTGTCCGGGGCGAATGGAGCTGCTCTCCCTCCCCGGTGGCGTGCTCCTCCTCGAGGACAGCTACAACGCCAACCCGCTGTCCATGCGCGCGGCCCTCGACGCCCTCGACGATCTCGGCTCCGGCGGGCGGCGCTTTGCCGCTCTTGGTGATATGCTTGAGCTGGGGCCGACGGCCGCCGATCTGCACCGCGAGATCGGCAGGCTGGCGGCGACCAGGACTGACTGGCTCTTTACCCTGGGCGCCCTCGGCGGTGAAATCGCCGCCGGGGCGGCAGAGGCGGGGCTGGCGGCGGAGCGCATCGTCGTCGAGGAGAGTGTCGAGGGGCTCCTCGCGCGCCTGCGTCCGCTGCTGCAGCCGGGCGACCGCCTGCTGGTCAAGGGCTCACGGGGAATGCGCATGGAACGCGTCAGTGCCGGGTTGCGCGGCACCTCACCGGCTTCGGCCCACTAACAGCTGCCGCGGGAGCGCGCCATGCTCTATCACCTGCTTTATCCCCTGCACACCAAGTTTTCGTTCTTCTTTGTCTTCAAGTACATTACCTTCCGCACCATTTATGCGACCATCACCGCGCTGCTGATCAGTTTCCTCCTCGGCCCGTGGATGATCGAGCGTCTGCAGCGCCTGCAGCTCGGCCAGAGCATCCGCAAGCTCGGCCCGGAATCGCACTTCAAGAAGGAGGGGACGCCGACCATGGGCGGGGCGCTGATCATCACCGCCATCGTCATCCCCACCCTGCTGTGGGCCGACCTGACCAACCTTTACGTCTGGCTGACCCTGCTGGTGACCCTCGGCTACGGGGCGATCGGCGGCGTCGACGACCTCCTCAAGGTCCGGAAGAAGAACAGCGACGGCCTGTCGCCGCGGCAGAAGATGCTCTGGCAAATGCTCATCGCCCTGGCCGTCGGCCTGGTGCTCTGTACCGCGACGAACTTCCCGACCACCCTGAGCGTCCCCTTCTTCAAGACCGTCCGCCCCGATCTCGGCTGGTTCTACATCCCCTTCGCCATGCTGGTCATCGTCGGCTCGAGCAACGCCGTCAACCTCACCGACGGCCTCGACGGCCTGGCCATCGGCCCGGTGATCATCGCCGCCGGGACCTACCTGATCTTCGCCTACCTGGCCGGCAACGCCAACC
>CAYQLP010000020.1:0-34123 GCA_964418505.1 uncultured Geobacteraceae bacterium
TCGGCCAGCTGTCGGTGCGGATCAGGGCCCGGCCGTGGCGGGGGAGGACCCGCGGCACGTTTTCGAGCAGCCCGCCGCCGGTGATGTGGGCCATCCCCTGGATCTGGAAGTCGCGCAGCAGGTTGAGGATGGCCTTGACGTAGATGCGGGTGGGCCTGAGCAGGACCTCGCCGAGGGAGGCGCCGAGCTCGGGGCGGTGACTGTCGAGGTCGCCGCCCAGGCGTTCGCTGACGATCTTGCGGGCCAGCGAGTAGCCGTTGGAGTGCAGGCCGCTGGAGGCGATGCCGATCAGCGCCTCGCCGACCTGGATGCTCGAGCCGTCGATGATCGCCTTGCGGTCGACCACGCCGACGGTGAAGCCGGCCAGATCGTACTCGCCGGGGGCATAGAAGCCCGGGAGTTCGGCGGTCTCGCCGCCGATCAGCGCACAGCCGGCCTGCTTGCAGCCATCGGCAATCCCCTTGACGACCTCGGCAGCCTTCTCCGGGGCCAAGGCGCCGGTGGCGAAGTAATCAAGGAAGAAGAGCGGTTCGGCGCCCTGAACGATGATGTCGTTGACGCACATGGCGACCAGGTCGATCCCCACCGTGTCGTGACGGTCGAGTTCGAAGGCCAGCTTGAGCTTGGTGCCGACCCCGTCGGTGGAGGAGACCAGCACCGGATCGGGATACTTGCGGGTGTTCAGCGAGAAGAGTCCGCCGAAGCCGCCGATGTCGGTGAGGACTTCCGGGCGGCTGGTGGCCTTGACCATGGGCCGGATCAGGTCGACAAGCCGGTTGCCGGCGGCAATGTCGACGCCGGCCTCCTTGTAGGTCATGCTGGTTTTGTTATTCAAAGGGAGCCTCCTCGGCTGGGTGAACGATCTTAATAAAACAGGCCCAGTCGGCTTGTCAACGGCGAGCGCCGCAAGTCGACGGGCCGATCTTTCAACTTTACTGCACAATCCGTCTAGCCTATCATTATCCACCATGGTTTTCGACAAATTTCCGGCGGATCGCCGCGATCGTGACCGGCCGTGAGCATCGCCGCCGTCCCGCCCGGTGGACTGACCATCCGCCCGATGGGCCATGACGATCTGCCGGCCGTGCACCGGCTCGAGTGCGCCGCCCAGCCCGACCCGTGGACCCTCGAGCAGCTGGCCGCCGAACTCGACACCCCCTGCGCCAGCGTCGACCTGGCCTGGCTGGAGGGGGAGCTGGCCGGCTTTCTCTGCAGCTGGCTGATCGCCGGGGAACTGCAGATCCAGAATGTCGCCACCGCCCCCGCCTGCCGCCGCCGGGGGGTGGCTGCCGCACTCCTCGCTGCGGTCCTAGAGCGCGCCCGGGCCGCCGGCATGGAGTCCGCCTGGCTGGAGGTGCGGGCCGGCAACGAAGCGGCGATCGTCCTCTACCGGCGCTTCGGTTTTAACGTGGTCGACCGCCGGCCCCGCTATTACCCGGACGGTGAGGACGCGCTGGTGATGTGCTATCAACCGTGAGGTGTAAATGAAAAACTATCAAACCATCATCCTCTCCAACCTGGAGATCGCTCCCGGCTACTGGCGGATGCGCATCCTGGCCCCGGGCTTCGCCGCCCTGGCCGTCCCCGGGCAGTTCGTCATGTTCCGCCCCGAGCAGGCCCTGCCGACCATGCTGCGCCGCCCCTTCGGGATCTTCCGCAGCGGCTGCCTGGCCCCGGAGTGCGCCGGCCTGCCGCCCCGCGAGTACGTCGAGATCCTCTACAAGGTGGTGGGGCAGGGGACGCGGATCATGAGCGAGCTGCACGCTGGCGACAAGGTGGAGCTGCTCGGCCCCCTCGGCCGCGGCTTCACGGTCAGCGACGATTCCTGCGCGCGCATCCTGGTCGGCGGCGGCATCGGCCTGGTGCCCCTCTTCCTTCTCGCCGAGCAGCTGATCGCCGCCGGGCATCCGGTCAGGCTGCTGATGGGCGGGCGGACCCGCGACGACATCCTGGCAGTCACCGAGTTCGAGCGCCTCGGCGTGGAAACCTACGTCTCCACCGACGACGGCAGCCTCGGCGAAGAGGGGCTGATCACCAAAGTCCTCGAGCGCAAGCTCGCTGAGGCCCCCTGCGCCGAAGTCTACGCCTGCGGGCCGATGCCGATGCTCAACGCCGTCGAGCAGATCTGCACCGCCCGCCGGGTGCCGCTGCAGGTCTCCCTGGAGGCCCATATGGCCTGCGGGGTCGGCGCCTGCCTCGGCTGCGTCGTCAAGGGGGCCGGGCACAGCGACCAGCAGCCCAACTACCTGTGCACCTGCAAGGAGGGACCGGTCTTCCGCGCCGACCAACTTGACTGGGGGCGGGCCGTTGCCGCCGCCGCCACGCCGCAGGGGGGGTGCTGCCAATGAATGCCGTGACCCGTCCGAACCTGACTGTCGAAATCGCGGGCCTCAAGCTGCGCAACCCGGTGATGCCCGCCTCGGGAACCTTCGGCTACGGCCAGGAGTACGCCCCTTACCTCGATCTGCGCCGCCTCGGCGCCATCGTCACCAAGGGGCTCTCCCTGCGTCCCAAGGCCGGCAATCCGATGCCGCGCATCGCCGAGACCACCAGCGGCATGCTCAACGCCATCGGCCTGCAGAATGTCGGCGTCGAGGCCTTCGTCGCCGACAAGACCGCCGCCTACCGCGAGCTCGACACCCCGGTGATCGCCAACTTCTTCGGCAACACCCTCGAGGAGTACGGCGAAGTGGCGCGCTGCCTCGCCGATGTTCCCGAAGTCGCGGCGCTTGAGCTCAACATCTCCTGCCCCAACGTCAAGCAGGGAGGGATCGTTTTCGGCACCGAGGCCAGGGCTGCCGCCGAGGTGGTCAGCCTGGTGCGCAAAGTCAATGCCAAGCCGTTGATCGTCAAGCTCTCGCCGAACGTCACCGACATCACGGTGATCGCCCGGGCGGTGGAAGAAGCCGGCGCCGACGCGATCAGTTGCATCAACACCCTGACCGGCATGGCGGTGGACGTCCGTACCCGCCGGCCGAAGATCGCCAACCGCACCGGCGGCCTCTCGGGGCCGGCGATCCGCCCGGTGGCGGTGCGCATGGTCCACCAGGTGGTGCAGGCGGTGAAGATCCCGGTGATCGGCATCGGCGGCATCATGACCGCTGCCGATGCCCTGGAATTCCTGATCGTCGGCGCCAGGGCCGTGCAGGTCGGCACCGCCAACTTCATCGACCCGGCGGCGATGATCACCATCATCGACGGCCTCGAGGCGTTCCTGGTCGAGGAGGGGATCGCCGATATCAATGAGCTGATCGGCAGCCTGAAGCTGTGAGGGGAGCGGCGTGGACCTGATCACCACCCACGTCAACGCCGACTTCGACTGCCTCGGCTCGATGGTCGCCGCCCGCCTCCTCTACCCGGGGGCGGTGATGGTCTTCCCCGGCGGGCAGGAGCGCGCCCTGCGCGACTACCTGTTGAAAAGCGGTAAGTTGGATGTCGATTTCAAGAAAGCTCGCGAAGTCGACCTGGAGCAGGTCGAGCGGCTGATCCTGGTCGATGTCCGTCAGGCCTCGCGGATCGGCCCGCTGGACAAGCTGGCCAGCCGCCCCGGCCTCCCCATCCATATCTACGACCACCACGCCGACAGCCCCAGCGACCTGCACGGCGAGGTCGAACACATCGCCCCGCTCGGCTCGACGGTGACCGTCTTCACCGAACTCTTCCTCGAGCGCGGCATCGTCCCGTCCGCCGACGAAGCGACGATGATGATGCTCGGCCTCTACGAGGATACCGGCAGCCTGACCTTCGCCACCACCACGGTGGCCGATTACCGCGCCGCCTCCTTCCTCCTCGAGCACGGGGCCTCCCTCAATACCGTGGCCACGCTTCTCGCCCACGAAATGGCCCCTGACCAGGTCCGCCTCCTCAATGACCTGCTGGTCAACCGCTCGGTGCTGACCGTCCACGGCATCGAGATCAGCGTGGCCCAGGCCAGTGTCGACCATTACGTTGCCGATCTCGCCGCTCTCGCCCACAAGCTGCGCGATATCGAGGACGTCGATGTGCTTATCGCCGTGGTGCGCATGGAGAGCCGGGTCTTCATGGTCGCCCGCTCGCGCCGCCCGGACATCAACGCCGGTGCGATCCTCGCCGAGTTCGGCGGCGGCGGGCACGCGGCGGCCGCCGCGGCCAGCGTCCGCGACCTGACCCTGGTCCAGGTCATAGAGCGACTCCCCGAAGTCCTCTCCCGGCATGTGCGCCCCGCCTGGCAGGTCAGGGACCTGATGTCGGCCCCGGTCAAGAGCGTGGCCCCCGGAGAGCCCCTGAGCCGCGCCCATCAGCTCTTCAGCCGCTTCAACATCAACGCCATGCCGGTCATGGAAGAGGGGCGGGTATGCGGCATCATCACCCGCCAGGTGGTCGACAAGGCCGTCTATCTGAAGCTCGACGAGCAGCCGGTCGCCGAGCTGATGACCGGCGAGTTCCGCACCGTGGCTCCCGAGACCCCTCTTGAAGATCTCAAGGAGCTGATCGTCACCGGCAGCCAGCGCTTCGTCCCAGTCCTGGAAAACGGGGCCCTGGTCGGCGCCGTCACCCGCACCGACCTGCTCCGCCACCTGGCCGCCGGGCCGGGCGGGGCGCCGCGCGACGCCTCCACCGGGCGGACCGCCGGGCAGCGCTATACCCGCAACCACGTCCAGCGCCTGCTGCGCGGCCGTCTTCCGGCTCCGGTGCAGGCGATCCTCGGCGAGCTTGGCGCAGTCGCCGACCGTTTGGAGATGGCGGCCTTTCTGGTCGGCGGCTTCGTCCGCGACCTGCTCCTCAATCGCCCCAACCTCGATGTCGACGTGGTCGTCGAGGGGGATGGCATCGCCTTCGCCGAAGCCTTCGCCGCCGCCCATGGCTGCCGGGTGGTGACCCATCCCAAGTTCGGCACCGCCGTGCTGATCTTCGCCGACGGCTTCAAGCTCGACGTGGCCACCGCCCGCCTCGAATACTACCTGCACCCCGGAGCCCTCCCCGATGTCGAGCACGCCTCCCTCAAGCTCGACCTCTTCCGCCGCGACTTCACCGTCAACACCCTGGCCGTGGCCCTCAACTCCGGGCAGTTCGGCGAACTGGTCGACCATTACGGCGGGGTGCGCGACCTCGAGGAAAAGGCCATTCGCGTCCTGCACAACCTGAGCTTCGTCGAGGACCCCACCCGCATGTTCCGGGCGGTGCGCTTCGAGCAGCGTCTCGGCTTCCAGATCGGCCGGCAGAGCGAGCAGCTGCTCCTCAGCGCCCTGCGCCTGGGCGTCCTCGACCGGGTCAGCGGCAAGCGCCTGGCCGGCGAGCTCAAGCAGATCCTCGCCGAGCGCGACCCCCTGCCGGCCCTCGACCGCCTCAGCGCCCTCGGCCTGCTCGGTGCGCTGCACCCTGCGCTGGCGCGCCTGAAGTCCGGCCAGGAGGCGCTCTTCGAGGCCCGCCGGGTGATGGACTGGTACGACCTGCTCTACAGCGGTCGGCCGGTGCGGCGCTGGCTCTGCTACCTGCTGGTTCTGACCGCCGGCCTCGAGGAGGAGGAGATGACGGCCCTGTGCCGGCGCCTCGACCTCCCCCACGCCGATCTCCCCCTGCTGATCGACAGCCGCCAGGCCGGGCTGCGCCTGCTCAAGCGCTTCGCCAGCCGCCCGGCCAAGGCCCGCCCCCCCCGCGATGCCGACCTGCACCACCGCCTGATGCCGCTGCCCACCGAGCTGCTGCTGGCGATGATGGCCCTGGGGGGCGAGCAGGTTCGCCAGTGGCTGTCGCATTTCATCACCCGCCTGCGCGACGTCCGCCCGCTCCTCGGCGGCCGCGACCTCGAGCAGCTCGGCATCCCCCCGGGCCAGCACTACCGGGAGATCCTCGCCGAACTGCTCCAGGCTCGCCTGGAGGGGGAGGTGCAGAGCGCCGACGACGAGCGCCGCCTGGTCCTGCGCCGTCACCCGCCCGCCGGCGGGTAATTACCCGGGGCAGTTTGACTTGCCCCGGCCCATCTGCTAATAGAGGGAAATCGCTCACCCCGTCGCGAGATGGCAGGAACCGCCCGCATGGATGCATTTTTTCTCAAACTCTCGATCATGCTCGTCCCCGGCCTGCTGGCGGTGACCTGCCACGAAGTGGCCCACGGTTTCGTCGCCGACCGCTGCGGCGATCCCACCGCCCGCCTCCTTGGCCGTCTCTCCCTCAATCCCCTGCGCCACCTCGACCTGGTCGGCACCCTGGCCCTGCTGCTGCTGGGCTTCGGCTGGGCGCGCGCCGTTCCGGTCAATCCCGGCAACCTGCGGCGCACCCGCGGCGACATGATCCTGGTGGCCCTGGCCGGCCCCGGCGCCAATCTCCTGCTGGCGCTCTTCTGGGCCCTGTGCCTGCGCTGGGGAGCCACCACGGCCGGCTCCCTCCCCCCGGACGGCGGCACCCTGGCGGTAGCCGAGCCGGTGGCCCTGATGGCCGCCTTCGGCCTCTACATCAACGTTATCCTGACCCTTTTCAACCTCCTGCCGATCCCCCCCCTGGACGGCGGCCGGGTGCTCCTCAACATCCTCCCCGAGCGCCTCGCGGAGGGGCTGCGGCGCATCGAACCCTTCGGCCTGGTGGTGATCGTCGTGCTGGTCTTCGCCACCCCGATGTGGCAGCGCTTCTTCGCCCCCCTGGTGCTGCGGGTCGTTGACCTCCTCGCCGGCCAGTACTCCGCGGTGGTCATGCACACCGTTCAGCTGATGTTCAGCCGCTGAACCCGCCATGGACTCCTTCGCCGTCCAGCTCGAGCACTTCTCCGGGCCCCTCGACCTGCCTCTGCACCTGATCAGGAAGAACCAGGTCGAGATCACCGACATCCCCATCGCCGAGATCACTGCACAGTACCTGGCGGTGATCGATACCCTGCAGACGCTCAATCTCGATGTGGCCGGCGAATTCCTGCTCATGGCGGCGACCCTGCTGCACATCAAGTCGCGCCTCCTCCTCCCTCAGGTCGTCGACGACGGCGACGAGGAGGCCGAGGAGGAGGACCCGCGGGCCGAGCTGGTGCGGCGGCTCCTCGAGTATCAGAAGTACCGCGATGCAGCGCTGCAGCTCGACGAACTGCCGCAGCTGCACCGCGACTTTTTCCCCCGCAGCGCCCCGGCCCCCGAGCTCAGCGAGGAAGGGGAGGGGGAGTTCGCCGCCGTCGGCCTCTACGACCTCCTCCAGGCCCTCCAGCAGCTCCTCGCCGAACGCCCGGCGCCGCTGGTCCACGAGGTGAGTGTCGAGCAGCTGACGGTGGCCGAGCGCATCGGCGAAATCCTCTCCGCCCTCGAGGGGCAGCAGAGCCTCTCCTTTACCGAGCTCTTTGGCGACCGGCGTGGCCGCCCGCAGGCGATCGTCACCTTTTTGGCCCTGCTCGAACTGGTCCGCCTGCGCCTGGTCCGCCTCCTGCAGAGCCAGCGCTTCGGCACCATCTGGATCAGCCCGGCGGTCAGCGGCGAGGACACCCCGGAGGAGGCCCCCGCCCATGGATGAACTGCTGCCGCTCCTCGAAGCCCTGCTCTTCGGCGCCGACGGTCCCCTGCGCCTCGAGCGCCTGGCCGAGGTCCTGGAGTGCGAGCCGGCACAGGTTGCCGCCCTGCTCGAGCGCCTGGCCGAGGATTACGCCGCCCGGCCGCGCGGTTTCATGCTCCAGGAAGTCGCCGGCGGCTACCAGCTGCGCACCCGCCCGGAATATGCCGAATGGCTGCGCCGGCTGGGGCGCACCCGTCCCTTCCGCTTCTCCCGCCCGGCGCTGGAGACCCTGGCGATCATCGCCTACCGGCAGCCGGTGACCCGGGGCGAAGTCGAGGGGCTGCGCGGCGTCGATTCGGGGAGCGTGCTGAAGACCCTCCTCGAGCGGCGCCTGGTGCGCATTCTGGGCAAGAAGGATCTCCCCGGCAGGCCGGCGATCTACGGGACCACCCGCGAGTTCCTCGAACTCTTCGGGCTTCCGGACCTGGCCGCCCTGCCGACCCTCAAAGAATTCAGCGAACTGGCGGCGGATGCGGTCAGCGACGAAGGAGCGGCCTATGCCGGCGTACCCGCCGATGACGAATGAACAGCCAGCAGTCCCCCAGCGACTGCAGAAGCTGATTGCCGCGGCGGGGCTCTGCTCGCGCCGCCAGGCCGAGCAGCTCATCGAGGCCGGGAGGGTCAGCGTGAACGGGCGCATTGCCACCCTGGGCGAGCAGGCCGACCCCGCCCGCGACACCGTGCTGGTCGACGGCCGGCCGATCAAGGTGGCGCGGCGCTTCTGCTACCTGCTGATGCACAAACCGGTCGGAGTGGTCACCACCCTCAGCGACCCGGAGGGGCGCACCACCGTCACCGACCTGCTGCGCGATGTCCCCGAACGGGTCTACCCGATCGGCCGTCTCGACCTGACCACCTCCGGGCTGCTCCTGCTGACCAACGACGGCGCCCTGGCCCATCACCTCGCCCACCCCTCCCACGAGGTCGAGAAGACCTACCTGGTCCGCGTGCGCGGCACCCTGACCCCGGCGCTGGTCCGCCAGCTCGAGACAGGGGTGACCCTCGACGATGGCCCTACCGCCCCGGCCCGGGTGGCCAAGGTGCGCCAGCGCGGCACCCACGCCTGGTTCGAGCTGACCATCCACGAGGGGCGCAACCGCCAGGTGCGGCGCATGTGCGAGGTGGTCGGCCTGCCGGTCAGCCGCCTGATGCGCATCGGCTACGCCTTTCTCGGCCTCGACAGCCTGGCCCCCGGCCAGTTCCGCCATCTCGAGGTCGCGGAAGTGGCCCGCCTGCGCCAGCTCTGAGGTTCCCCGGCGATGACCACGCGCATCCGCATCCTCCCCGAGCAGCTGGCCAACCAGATCGCCGCCGGCGAAGTCGTCGAGAGGCCGGCCTCGGTAGTCAAGGAGCTCCTCGAAAACGCCATCGACGCCGGTTCGAGCGAGTTGCTCATCGAGGTCGAGCAGGGGGGTAAAAAGCTCATCCGCGTCACCGACAACGGCTGCGGCATGGGCAAGGAGGATCTCTTCCTGGCCCTCGAGCGCCACGCCACCAGCAAGATCTCCTCCGCCGCCGAGCTCTTCGCCCTGCAGACCCTCGGCTTTCGCGGCGAGGCGCTCCCCTCCATCGCCTCGGTCGCCCGCCTGCGCCTGACCAGCCGCCCGGCCGGGGCCGAGCACGGCTGGCAGCTTTACGCCGAAGGGGGGACCGTGCGCCACGCCGAGGCGCTGGGCGTCCCCGCCGGCACGGTGGTCGAAGTCCGCGACCTCTTCTTCAATACCCCGGGGCGGCGCAAGTTCCTGCGCAGCGACGAGACCGAGTTCGGCCACCTGGCCGATGTGGTCACCCGCCTGGCACTGGCCCGCCCCGACATTCAGGTGCGCCTGATCCACAACGGCCGCACCCACCTCGAAGCTTACCGCCACCAGCGCCTCGAGGAGCGGGTCGCCCCACTTCTGGGCCGGACTTTAAGCGGGGCCATGCGCCCCATCGACAGCGACTCCGGCGACGGGCTGCTCCTCGGCGGGCTGCTCGGCACCCCCTCGGTCAGCCGCTCGACCAGCAGCCACCTCTACACCTACGTCAACGGCCGCTTCATCCGCGACCGCGTGGTCCAGCACGCCATCCTCGAAGGCTACCGGACTCTCCTCGAAAAGGGGCGCTTCCCGGTGGCGGTCCTCTTCCTCGACCTCCCCCCGGAGCTGGTCGACGTCAACGTTCACCCCACCAAGCACGAGGTGCGCTTCCGCGAGCGCCAGCAGGTCCATGCCTTCATCGCCGGGGCGGTGCGCGCGGCCCTGGTCGAGCCGACCCGGGTGACCGCGGCCGCCGCGCCTGACGAGGATCCCTCTGCACTGTCGCTGTCGTTCCCTGCCACACGGGCCGCTGCCGGCATCCAGGAGGCGCTGTCCACCTACGCCGCACGGCATCAGGCCCCGGCTCCCTCCTCCGTGCACTGGCAGTCGGCCGGCAAGGGGACGGCCCTCTCCTGGCCGCCCCCCGCCGGGGCGGAGCCGCTGCCGGCCGCGCCGCTGGTCGCCAGCCCCTGGCGGGTGATCGGCCAGTACCTGAACAGCTACCTCCTCTGCCAGGACGGCGACGACCTGCTGCTCATCGACCAGCACGCCGCCCACGAGCGGATCGGTTTCGAGGCCCTGCGCCGGCAACTGCGCGAGGACGGCATCGAGACCCAGCAACTTCTCCTGCCGGCAGTCATCGAGTGCGACCATCGCCTGCACGCGGTGATCACCACGCACCTGGCCGATTTCGCCCGCCTCGGCTTCCTCCTCGAACCCTTCGGCGGCCGCGACTTTACCCTCCTCGGCCTCCCCCAGTTGCTCGCCGGAGCCGACCCGCAGCGCCTGGTCCTCGACCTCGCCGAGGAACTCGCCCAGCTCGGTCGCCTCGCCGACCTCGACAGCATCCTCGACCGCGTGCTGATGCGCCTGGCCTGCCACGGCATGGTCCGCGCCGGCCAGGCGCTGAGCCGCGCCGAAATCGAAAGCCTCCTGGCCGGTCTGGCCGCCGTCGACTTCGCCGCCCATTGCCCGCACGGCCGGCCGGTCCTCAAGCGCCTGAGCCGCGCCGAAGTCGAACGTTTCTTCCACCGTCTCTGAGATGCGCTCCGCCCCCAACCAAGAGTTGCCGCCACTGGTGGTCATCGGCGGCCCCACCGCCTCCGGCAAGACCGCCCTGGCCCTGGCCCTGGCCGAACATCTCCCCATCGAGGTGATCTCCGCCGACTCCCGCCAGGTCTACCGGCTGATGGACATCGGCACGGCCAAGCCGTCCCCCGCCGAACGGCAGCAGGTGCCGCATCACCTCCTCGACGTGGTCTGGCCCGACGAGCCTTTCGATGCGGCTCAGTTCGCCCGCCAGGTGGACCCGGTGATTGCCGGCATCATCGCCCGCGGCCGGCTTCCCGTGCTGGTCGGCGGCACCGGCCTGTACATCCGCGCCCTGACCGCCGGGCTGGCCGAGGTGCCCCCCGCCGATCCGGCCGTGCGCCGGCGCTGGGAGGAGTTTGCTGCGGCGCAGGGAGAGGGTGCCCTGCACCGGCGCCTGAACGAGATCGACCCCGCGACCGCCGCCCGCCTGCACGCCAACGACCTTGTCCGCCTGGTCCGCGCCCTGGAAGTCTTCGAACTGACCGGGGTGCCGCTGTCGGCGTGGCACGCCGGGCACGGCTTTCGCCAGCCGCGCTATCGCCTGCTCAAGCTCGCTCTGCAGGTCAAGCGGGAGGAACTCTACCGGCGCATCGACGAACGGGCGGTCGCCATGTTCGCCAGCGGACTGGTCGAGGAGACCTCCGCCCTGCTTGCCGCCGGCTACTCGGGCGATTTGAAATCCCTGCAGACCATCGGCTACCGAGAAGCGTTGCGCCTGCTCGCCGGCGCCTGCACCGGGGCGGAAGCCCTGGCCGAACTGCAGCAGGCCACCCGCCGCTACGCCAAGCGCCAGATGACCTGGTTTCGTGCCGAGCCGGGGCTGATTTGGGTTGATTCCGGGCAATCCTGTGCTAATATCATGGAATTGATTGAATCATTTCAGTCACAATGACCAAAGGAGCGGTGCCATGGCAAAATCCCCCTTCAACATTCAGGACCAATACCTCAACCAGGCGCGCAAAGAGCGCGTTCACGTCACCATTCTGATGATGTCCGGCGACAAGCTGCAGGGTTACGTCAAGTCTTTCGACAGCTTCTGCGTGCTGGTCGACAGCGGCGGTGACCTGCTTCTCTACAAGCACGCCATCTCCTCGATCACCTCGACGGACGGTCACTTCCGCCTCCACGGCGGCCGCGACTGAAATCCCGGCCGATGACCACGGTCAGTCAGGGTCCCTTCCCGGCGCTGCCGCCGGGGAGGGACCTTTGTCATTTCCGGGGCGGTGAGGGGCCGGGCTGAGAAATGCTCGAAATTCTCGCCATCGATCCGCACGGGATCGCCGCCGACCTCGGCCTGCAGCCCGGTGACCGCCTGGTCGCCCTCAACGGCGAGCCGGTCCGCGACCTGCTTGACTACCAGCTCCTCACCGCGAGCGAGGAACTGCTCGTCGAGGTCGAGCGGAGTGACGGCGAGCTCTGGGAGATCGAGGTCGAAAAAGAGGCGGAGGAGCAGCTGGGCCTGGTTCTCCCCCATCCCGAGCCCCGCCAGTGTGGCAACAACTGCGTCTTCTGTTTCGTCCACCAGCTGCCGCCGGGGATGCGTCGCTCCCTCTACGTCAAGGACGAGGACTACCGCTTCTCCTACCTCTATGGGGCCTACGTCACCCTGACCAACCTCGCGGAGGAGGACCTGCAGCGGATCCTCGCGCAGAAGCTGTCGCCGCTTTACGTGTCGGTCCATGCCACCGACGAGGAGTTGCGCACGCACCTGCTCGGCCGGCGCGGCCCCGCGGTTCTCGACCTGCTCAAAACCCTGGTCGACGGCGGGATCACCGTCCATGCCCAGGTCGTCCTCTGCCCGGGATTCAACGACGGTGAGCAGCTCGAGCGGACCTTCCGCGACCTGGCCGCCCTGTGGCCGGGGGTGGCCTCCCTGGCCATCGTCCCGGTGGGGCTGACCGGCTACCGCCGGCGTCTGCCGCAACTGCGCCCGCTGAGCGCGGCGGAGGCGCGCCGCGTAGTGGCTTGGGTCGGAGAGCGCCAGGACGAGTGCCTGGCCGCCTGCGGCAGTCGCCTGGTCTACGCCGCCGATGAGCTCTACCTGGCAGCGGGGGAGGAGATCCCGCCGCTGGCCGCATACGAAGACCTTCCCCAGTTGGAGAACGGCGTCGGCCTCCTGGCCCGCTTTCGCGCCCAGGCCGACGAGGTCCTCGCCCAGGCTGCCGCGCTCGGCCACCCGCCGGTGACCGTGGTCACCGGCGAAGCCGCCGCCGGCCACGTCGGCGCCTTCTGCGCGGCCCTGGCGGCCCGCACCGGCCGGCCGATCGAAGTCGTCGCCGTCCCCAACCGCTTCTTTGCCGGTGCGGTCACGGTGACCGGGCTGCTCACCGGCCGGGATATCCTTGACAGCTGCGCCGGCAAGGGGGAGGGTAGACTTCTGCTTCTTCCCGAAGTGCTGCTGCGCGAGGGGAGCGACGTGCTCCTCGATGACCTGACCACCGACGAGCTGGGGCGCCGCCTGGGCCTTGCGGTCGAAACCTTCCCCGCCGACCCCTGGGGCTTATGGGATCTGCTCGAGACACTGGCCCTGGAAGGGGCCGCCAAGGAGTGACGGAATGCACAATCTGGACGTGATGCTTGGTTTGGCCCGCGAGGCCCTGGAGAACGGCGATGCCGGCGAGGCCCTCAAGGTGCTGCGGCCCCTGGCCGGCAAGCACCCCGAGCATGGCGAACTGCAGGCCCTCTATGGCGAGGCGCTGGTCGAAGCCGGGCGCCTCCCCGACGGCCTCAAGGTCCTCGAGGAGGCCCATTCCCGCCTCCCCGACGACCCCGATGTCCTCAGCGCCCTGGGCGACGCCTGCTTCGAGGCCGGTTTCCCCGAGCGCGCCGAGGCGGCCTACCGGGCGATTCTCGACCGCCAGCCCGAGGATGCCGACGCCCTGGTCAGCCTGGGCCTGGTCCATTTCCACCAGGAGCGCCCGGAACAGGCCGAACAGTGCTACCGCAAGGCGCTGCTCAGCGACCCGGAATCGGTCTTCGCCTGGCACTCCCTCGGCGACGTCTGTTTCGCCCAGGGGCAGGCCGAGGAGGCCCGCAAGTGCTACGAGCAGGCCCTGACGCTGGATCCCGACGATCCCCAGGGGCACTACAACCTGGCCGAGTTCCTCTACGCCAACGGCGACCTGGCGGCTGCCGAGGGGCGCTGCCGCAAGGCCCTCAGTCATGACCCGCATTTCGCCTTCGCCTGGCTGACCCTGGGCAATCTCTGCCTCGACCAGGAGCAGGTCCAGGAGGCCGTGCAGTGCTTCGAGAAGTTCCTCGCCCTCGAGCAGGGGCCGGCCGCCCGCGAGATCCGTGAGGAGGTCAAGGCCTTGATCGAGGGGCTGCGCGAGGAGCTGTAGAGGGTGATCCGGGGGTTTGCCATCCTTCTTGGCGGCCAGCTGCTCGGTGAAGCAGTTGTGCGCGCCTGGGACTGGCCGATCCCCGGCAGCGTCCTCGGCATGCTCCTGCTCCTCGCCGGGTTGATCGTCGGGGCGGTGCGGTTCGAATGGGTCAGCGAGGCCGCCGAGCTGCTCCTCAGCCACATGGCCCTGCTCTTCGTCCCGGTGGGTGTTGCCCTGATGCTCTATTTTGAACTGCTCTCCAGCCAGTGGCTGCCGATCGTGGCGGCTACCGTCGGCAGCACCTTCGTCGTCCTCGCCGTCACGGCGCTGGTCAGCAGCGCGCTCTCCGGCGAAGGACGAAAGGGAGGGGAGGGCGGTGAGTGAACTGACCGCGACGCCGCTCTTCGGCGTCACCCTGACCCTGACGGTTTTTGTCCTTGCCCAGCAGCTCTACCGGCGCACCGGTCAGCTGTGGCTGAACCCGGTGCTGGTCAGCATCGTAACCATCATCGGCCTGCTGCTCGCCGCCGGGATCCCCTACCGGGATTACGCCCGCGGCGGCGAACTGGTCACCTTTCTCCTTGGTCCGGCGGTGGTTGCCCTGGCGGTGCCGCTCTATCAGCGCCGCCTCGAACTCTGGCAGCGCAAGCGGGCGATTCTTCTGGGCATCCTGGCCGGGTCCCTGGCCTCGATCCTCTCCGCCTGCGGGATCGCCTGGCTCCTCGGCGCCAGTCGCGAGGTGATTATCTCCATCGCCCCCAAATCGGTGACCACCCCGATCGCCATCGGCATCGCCGAGCGGATCGGCGGCATTCCGGCGCTGACCGCGCCGGTGGTGGTCATGACCGGCTGCCTCGGTGCCCTGTGCGGTGCCGAGTTCTGCCGCCTGCTCGGTATCCGTTCGCCATTGGCCACGGGGCTGGCGGTCGGCACCGCCGCCCACGGCATCGGCACGGCGCGGATGCTCGAGATCGACCGCCTGGGCGGAGCTGTCGCCGGGCTGGCCATCGGCCTCAACGGCCTGGTCACCACCTTTCTGCTCCCTCTGCTCATGCTGCTTGTCGGCTGAACGCAAAAAGGGCCGCCCCCGGGGGGGGGCGGCCCTGCGCAGAAAGGCAAAGCGGGTGTTTACTTCTTCTTGCCGCCGGCAGCCTTCTTGGAGGCCTTGAGCGGGTTGATCTTGAGCTCTTCGGTCTTGACTTCGACCTTACGGTGGGTGGCGAAGTTGCAGATGCCGGCGCCCCACTTGTGGGTCGGGGAGGGGGCGAGGGAGCAGACCATGCCGATCGTCCCCTCGACGATGCGCTCGCAGCCTTCGCAGTCGGCGACGATGTTTTCACAGCTGCCGGCCGGATAAGCACAGCCGCTCTTGCTCCAGAAGGTACACTCGGTACCGGGAAGAACTGTCTGACACTGCATGATTCTGACTCCTTTGAAGTCGGTTACTGTTGACGCAGGTAAAGACGCCTTATAGAATTTTTTTCTGTTGATGTCAAGAGGCAGTTGCCGCACTCCGGGACCGGCCGGAAAAGGGCGGCAGTGGGCATCAGTCGGGCCGGTCTCATCACGAAAGGGAGAAATGCAATGTACCAGATCAAGTTCGGCACCTCGGGGTGGCGGGGAATCATGGCCGAGGAGTTCACCTTCGACAATGTCCGGGTGGTGGCCCGGGCGATTGCCGATCATCTGACCGATGCCGGTGAAGCGGCCAAGGGGATGGTGATCGGCTACGACAGCCGTTTCTTCGGCGAGCGCTTCTCAGCCGAGACCGCCAAGGTCCTGGCCGCGGCCGGTCTGCCGGTCTTCCTCTGCGACCGTGACACGCCGACCCCGGTAATCGCCTTCGAGATCCTGCGCCGCGGTGCCGCCGGCGGGATCAACTTCACGGCCAGCCACAATCCCCCCGCCTACAACGGCATCAAGTTCTCCCCGGGGTGGGGCGGGCCGGCACTACCCGAGACCACCGCCGACATCGAGAAGCGCGCCAACGCCATGCTCGCCGCCGGCGCTCTTCCCCCCGTCGCGCCGCCCCGGGCGGCGGTGAGCACCATCGACCCCCTGCCGGCCTACTGCGCGGCGCTGCGCGACAAAGTCGACCTCGAGGCCATCGGCCGCTCGGGAATGACCCTGGTCGCCAACCCCATGTTCGGTGCCGGGCGTGGCTACCTCGACAGCCTCCTCGCCGAGTCCGGTGTGGCCATGCGGGTCATCAACAACCATCGCGACCCCTACTTCGGCGGGCTCCCTCCCGACCCCTGTGCCGAGAACCTCGGCGACCTGATCGCCCAGGTGAAAAATGATTCCCAGGTGACCCTCGGCCTGGCCACCGACGGCGACGCCGACCGCTACGGGATCATCGACCGCGACGGCAGTTTCATCGAGCCGAATTACATCCTCGCCCTGCTCTACGACTACTTCGTGCGGCGGCGCGGGGCGAAGGGGGACACCGCCCGCTCGGTGGCCACTTCGCACTTCATCGACGCAGTGGCCGCCCACCACGGCTTCAAGGCCCGCGAAACCCCGGTGGGCTTCAAGTACATCGGCGAATTCATCCGCGACGATGAAATCATCATCGGCGGGGAGGAGAGCGCCGGCCTGACGGTGCGCGGCCACGTCCCCGACAAGGACGGCATTCTCGCCTGCCTGCTGGTCGCCGAGATGGTGGCGGTGGAGCGCAAGAGCCTCGGGGAACTGCTCGCCGATCTTTACCGGCGGGTCGGGGAGTTCCACACCGGACGGCAGAACCTGCACCTGTCTCCGGAACTGGAGGCCGCCTATCCTGCCAAGCTTGTCAACCTGCCGGCAAGCATCGCCGGGCGCCAGGTGACCGAGGTCATCCGCATCGACGGGGTCAAGCTGCTCCTCGCCGGCGGCGGCTGGGTCCTCTTCCGCAAGAGCGGTACGGAGCCGGTGGTGCGCGTTTATGCTGAAGCGCACAGCGCCGCCGAGCTGGCCGAGCTCTCCGCGGCGGCGGTGGCCTTCGTCAAAAGCTAGAAGGTGTTCGGTAAACAGCAAAAAGGCGCGGGGAAACCCGCGCCTTTTTGCTGTCTTGCGACCGTTTAGCCGAGAATCTGCTTGAGATCCTGTTCGGCCGTGGTGATGGGCTGGATGTTGAAGTTCTCGACCAGGAAGTTGAGAACGTTGGGAGTGATGAAGGCCGGAAGCGACGGGCCGATCTTGATGTTCTTGATCCCCAGGTGGAGCAGGGTGAGAAGGATCGCCACCGCCTTCTGCTCATACCAGGAGAGGATCAGGCTCAGGGGCAGGTCGTTGACTTCGCATTCGAAGGCCCCGGCCAGGGCCACGGCGATCTGGATCGCGCTGTAGGCGTCGTTGCACTGGCCGACGTCGAGGAGGCGCGGAATGCCGCCGATGTCGCCGAACTCCATCTTGTTGAAGCGGTACTTGCCGCAGGCCAGGGTGAGGATCACGGTGTCCTGGGGGGCCTGCTCGGCGAACTCGGTGTAGTAGTTGCGCCCCGGCTTGGCGCCGTCGCAGCCGCCGACCAGGAAGAAGTGGCGGATCGCGCCGGCCTTGACCGCGTCGATGACCTTGTCGGCGACGCCGAGGACCGCGTGGTGGCCGAAGCCGACCAGGATCTGCTGCCCCGGTTGCTCCTCGAAGCCCGGGCACTCCTGGGCCTTTTTGATGACTGCCGAGAAATCCCAGCCCTTGACGTGCTTGACTCCCGGCCACTCGACCAGCCCCCAGGTGAAGAGGCGGTCCTTGTAGGCTTCGGCCGGGCGCTGGATGCAGTTGGTGTTAAAGATGATCGCCCCGGGGAAGTCGACGAACTCGGTGGCCTGGTCCTGCCACGCCCCGCCGAAGTTGCCGGCCAGGTGCGGGTACTTCTTCAGCCCCGGGTAGCCGTGGGCGGCGAGCATCTCGCCGTGAGTGTAAATATTGATCCCGGTTCCCTCGGTCTGCTTGAGGAGTTCCTCGAGCATTTTCAGGTCGTGGCCGGAGACCAGGATCGCCTTGCCGGCTTTGGTCCCCAGTTCCACCGGAGTCGGCACCGGGGCGCCGTAGGTGTCGACGTGGGCCTGGTTGAGGAGTTCCATGGTCACCAGGTTGATGCGCCCGGTCTCCATGGCCAGGCCGACGTAGTCCATCAGGCCGAGACTGTCGTCAAGCTGGGCGGCCAGCGCCTTGTGGGTGAAGGCGTAGATCTCGTCGGACTCCCGGCCGAGGATGCGGGCGTGGTCGGCGTAGGCGGCATAGCCCTTGAGGCCGTACATGATGATTTCGCGGACCGAGTGGACGTCCTCGTCGACGGCGTAGTCCTTGACGCCGTGCAGTTCGCCGAGCTTGATCTGGGCGGCGAGCTCCGCGGGCAGGGCCCAGTCCTGGGCTGCCGCCGGCACCGTACCGGCATAACTGCCGGCCAGGGATCTGGCCTTGTCGCGCAGGCGCACCGCCTCGGCGACGAAGTCGCTGATCACCGCGGCGTCGAAGTCGACGTTGGTGACGGTGGTGAAGAGCCCGTCGATCATGAAGCGGTCGATCTCCTGGTCCTTGACGCCGTTGGCGCGCGCCTTGTCGGCCCAGAAGGCAATTCCCTTGAGGGTGTAGACCAGCAGGTCCTGCAGGGCAGCAACTTCCGGCTGCTTGCCGCAGACGCCGATCACCGTGCAGCCGGTCCCCTTGGCAGCCTGTTCACACTGGTAGCAAAACATCGACATCGCTTCTCTCCTTGGCTTGGGTTGACGTATCCAAATCTATAATTTATCAGAACTGCGGGCGGATGCAACGTTACAGGGATCGCGCAGACAATCCCGATGCATTGACGCCGTGTTGGTGCTAAAGTACGGATATTTACCGCCTGCAGCCTTGACGGGCGTCAAGAAAAGGAAAATTTGTTCATGCGCTACTGGCTGATGAAATCGGAGCCGGGCTGTTTTTCCCTCGATGATCTCGTACGGTCTCCCGGCGGCGTGTCGTCCTGGGACGGGGTGCGCAACTTCCAGGCCCGCAACCTGCTGCGTGACGAAATCAAGGCCGGTGACGGGGTGCTCTTTTACCACAGCAGCTGCGCCGAGCCGGCAATCGTCGGCCTGGCGGAGGTGGTGCGCGACGGCTACCCGGATCACACCGCCCAGGATCCGCGCAGTGATCACTACGATCCGAAAGCCTCACCCGACAAGCCGATCTGGTACATGGTCGACATACGTTTCGTTGAGCGTCTTCCCCGGCCCCTGACTCGTCTCGACCTGCAGGGCCATCCGCTCCTGGCCGGCATGGAAGTGATGAAGCGCGGCAGCCGCCTGTCGGTCCAGCCGGTGCGTGCCGAGGAGTGGCAGGCGGTGCTGGCTCTCGCCGGCGTGAGTTTTTCACCTGAATAGATAACCCGGGCGCCGTCGCCCGTGGCGGCAAGGAGAGAGTTCGTGAGTGGAGTCGAGTATTTCAGTGCCTTTGAAGTGATCCGCGCGGCCATGGAAGTGGAAAAAAACGGCCGGCGCTTCTATCTGACCATGGCTGAGCGGGCGGTGAATCCCCCCGCCCGCGAACTCTTTGCCCTGCTCGCCGAGGATGAAGTCGAACACCTGCGTCGCCTCCAGGCCATCGAGGCGCGCAGCCCGCAGCCGGATTACTTCGCTGACGCCGGCGAGTTCGCCCCCTACCTGCGGCAGTTCGGCGATGAGCGGATTTTCCCGGCCCCGGCGCTGCTCGATGCCGTGCTCAAGGGTGCCGACGGCGAGCGCCAGGCGCTCCTGCTGGCCATCCGGGCCGAAGAGGAGTTCGCCGCCTATTTCGCCCTGGCCGCCGAGAAAGCCCGCGAATCCGACGGGCGCACGGCCTTCGCCTGGCTGGCTGGTGAGGAACGCCGACACGCCGAGCTGCTGCGCGAGCGCCTTGCCGCTTATCCGGGTGCCGCCTGATGCGCCCTTCGGCCTTCGCCACCGTCTGCTTCTGCCATGGCCGCGAAAGCGGCCCCTGGGGGACCAAGATTCGCCGCCTGGCCCGGGTTGCCGAAGGCTTCGGCTGCGCGGTGCTCAGCTGCGACGACCGCGACCTCGACAACCCGGATGAGCGGGTCGAGCGCCTTGTCGATTTGGCGGAATCGCTGGCCGAGCCGTTGGTGCTGGTCGGCTCGAGCATGGGTGGCTACGTCGCCGCCGTGGCCTCGGCTCAACTCAAGCCGGCCGGTCTCTTTCTGATGGCCCCGGCCATCGGGCTCCCCGGTTATGCCGTGGCCGAGCCGCGGCCGGTGGCCCCGGTGATCACCGTCGTCCACGGCTGGCGCGATGACGTCGTTCCCACGGCGAATGTCATTGCCTTCGCCCGCGACTGTCGCGCCACCCTGCACCTGCTCGAGGACGATCACCTGCTGCAGGCAGAGCTCGAGAGAGTGGCCCGGCTCTTCGGCGACTTTCTCTCCGACTGCCTCGGCAGCGGCGAATCACTGCCGGCGCGTGAGCTGACCGCCTCCCTCTGATGCCGATGGCCGCCACCGAACGTCTCGACAAACTGCTCGTCGATCGCGGCCTGGTGGCCTCGCGGGAGCGCGCACGCGCCCTGATCCTCGCCGGGCAGGTGGTGGTGGGGGAGCACGCCGTCGACAAGGCCGGCACCCGGGTTGCCGTCGATGCCGTCCTTCGCCTCAAAGGCGACGACCTCCCCTACGTCTCGCGCGGCGGCGTCAAGCTCGCCCATGCCCTGAGCGAATTCCGCCTTGCCGTCGACGGCCGCAGCGCCATTGACGTCGGCGCCTCCACCGGCGGCTTCACCGACTGCCTGCTGCAGCACGGCGCCGCCCGGGTGATCGCCGTCGATGTCGGCTACGGCCAGCTGGCCTGGAAACTGCGCGACGATCCGCGGGTCACGGTCATGGAGCGCACCAACATTCGCGAGCTGAGCGTCGACCGCCTGCCCTACGTCCCCGATCTTGCCGCGATCGACGCCTCCTTCATCTCGCTCGACAAGGTCCTGCCGCCGACCCTGGCGCTGCTCTCCAGCGCCGCCGACATCGTCGCCCTGGTCAAGCCCCAGTTCGAAGTCGGCCGCGGATTGGTCGGCAAGGGCGGGATCGTGCGTGATCCTGCCCTGCATGCGGCGGTTGTCGAGCGGGTTTGTGCCACGGCCCGCGAGCTTGGCTGTAGCGTTCTCGGGGTTGTCGACAGCCCGCTGCTTGGCCAGAAGGGGAACCGCGAATTTCTCCTTCACCTGCAGCGCCGCTAATTGGAGCGACTGGAGGGGCCGGTACGTTTCAGGCTGTCCGGCCGCGTGTAATTTGTTATGATGGCGAAGTAGGCCGTGCGGGGGGCTCCGCGGCGAGTCTATACATCTCTGGGCGAGGTGGCGCTGATGTACCTGCGACACGTGGCACTTGAGCGCTATGGCAGTTTCGGCTCGGCGGAGTTTACCTTTCGTCGCGGCCTGAACCTGATCAGCGGCGCTAACGATAGTGGCAAATCAATGCTGCTGGCGGCACTTCCTGCGGCTTTCTGCGGTGTCGAGCAGGGCGTCCGTCTGCGCACCTGGGGTGAACTGCTCGGCTGCCGGGTAACACTGACTTTTGCCGATGGCGAAGGCGCTGCGCGTCTCAGCCGCGACCTGGAGAGCAATCTCGTCCGCATCGAGGAGCAGGGTCCGGGCGGAATGTGGCGGGAGTGCTTTAGCGGTATCGTTGCGCCGCTCTCACGGGTCGCCGAGCGGGGAGAGTATCTGTCCCACCTGCAACGGCTCTTTGCCGTTGCAGGCGAGGCCGACCTGCGCGCCCTCCTCGACGCGGTTGGCAGCGAGGCGGTCCTTACGGGCGATGGTCGTCCGGTATGGAGTGTCCCCCCGGGTGCCGCAGGAGGGGATGTGGCTGCGGCGGGGGGGCGCGCCTCCCGCGAGGCCGAGATTGCCGTTCTGGAGGGGGAACTGCAGGCCGATCGCGAGGATTACCGCAAGGGGCAGGACTACCTGGCCTGGATCCGCAAGCGTTGGCAGGGGGAGGCCGGCAAGGGGGGGGGGGCGTGCCAGGTCCTCTGGCCCTTCGCGCATCGCGGCCGAGTCCGCCGACGAACAACGCCGCGAAAAGCTGCGTGAAGAGTTGCGCCGGCAGGGGCTGCCCGCGCATCTGCCCCCCGATCTCCCGGCCATGTTCGAAGCCGGAGAGAAACTGCGCCAGGAACTGGCTGCTCTTCAGCAGGAGATGAATCCTGTGCAGCGTCGCCGGCAAGCGGTCGTCAAGCCGGACCTGCGCTGGCCGGTGGGGCTGAGCGGGGCTGCCGCCCTGTTGACCGTGGCGGCCCTCGTGCTGCGCTGGCCGCTGCTGCTCCCCTGGGCGGGCAGCGCCGCCTTGCTTCTTGGCGTGTGGCTCGGCTACAGCCTGTTTCGCCTCCGCAGCGCCGGTCAGACCCTCGCACGGCTTGATAAAGAGCTGCAGCTTCTCGAGAACCGCCGCGGGGAGGCCCTGCTCCGCCAGAAGGAGCTCGCCGACCGCTTCGAAGAGTTCGGCCTGCCATCGTCGCCGGTCGAAATGGTTAAGCTCCAGCAGCTATGCCGGCGCAACGAGGAGCTGATCCTTCGCTATCAGCAGACCTGTGCTGACCTCGGGGGGGAGAGCGTCGCTGCCGAGACAGCCTCGACCCCGCCAGTCGATGACGGCCACCTGCGTCCCGAGGATCTCCCCGAGGCCGAGGCACGCCTGGCCGCCTTGGCCGAGTCCCTGCGCCAGCGCGAACAGCGGCTGGCCGCGCTGCGCGCTTCCCTGGCCGCACCTGCACGCAAGCCTGCCGCAACAGATGGCGCCGCCGCTTTCCTCAAGGAACTCGGCGCTCAGTTGGGCCGGCTGACCGGCGGGCGTTATGATGAAGTCCGCCTCGACGAGGGGGTCCTGCAGCTGGCCGCCGGCGCGGGCCGCTGGCTGACACCGCAGGTAGCCAGCCGCAGCACCTTCGCCTGCCTGGTCCTGGCCGTGCGCATGTTGCTCCTCCACAAGTCAGGCTGCAGGCTGCCCCTGGCGATTGATGACCAGTCCCTGCTTCTTGACCAGAAACGTCGGCAGCCGCTGTGGAGAACGCTGGAGCGTTTCGGTCGGGATGGCCAGGTAGTGGTCGCTTCCAGTGACGAGGAGCTGGTCCGGCGGGCCGGACGTGATCACTGGCATATCATCGACCTTGACCGCAGCGCCGGGAGCGCCTCCGCCGCTGCCGAGGAGAAGAACGATGCCGGACAACTGCATCTTCTGTAAGATCATCGCCGGAGAAATTCCGGCCAGGATCGTCTACCAGGACGAACAGCTGGTGGCCATCGAGGATATCAATCCCCAGGCACCCTGCCATCTGCTGCTCATCCCGCGCAAGCATGTGCGCACAACCCTCGATCTGACCACCGCGGACAACCAACTGCTAGGGCACCTCTTCCAGGTTGCCGGGCGCCTGGCCAGCGAGATGGGGATCGCCGAGGACGGCTTCCGGCTGGTCAACAACTGCAACGCTGCCGCCGGACAGACTGTCTGGCACCTGCACGTCCATCTCCTCGGCGGCCGTGATCTCGGCTGGCCCCCCGGCTAGGCAGGCGCATGGCAGATATTCAGAGCGCAGGGGAGGCCGCTCCCATCGAGCAGTTCGACGAGCGCCGCGAACAGCGCCTGATCAACGAGATCATGGAGCTGCTGGTGACTCATCACGGCGGTGGCTTCAGCGAGGAGGCTCTCGATCAGTCGATCGACAGCCTCCACCTGGCCATCTCCCTGGCCCGCGAGGCACACCGTCAGCAGCGGCGCAAATCGGGGGAGCCGTATTTCTTCCACCCGCTGCGGGTCGCTCACCTGGCGTCCCGTCACTGGATGGACTTCCCTTCGGTGATGGCTGCCCTTCTCCACGATGTGGTCGAGGACACACCGACCACCCTCGACGAGATTGCCGATCAATTCGGCAGCGAAGTGAGCCTGCTGGTCGACGGCTTGACCAAGGTCGACGATAAACTGCTCTCCCGGGAAGCCCTCAAGGAGCAGACCTATCGCAAGCAGCTGCTGATTGCCGTCAAGGACATCCGGGTCCTCTGCCTCAAGTTCTGGGACCGCATCGACAACCTGCAGACCATCGGGGCGCTGAATCCGCACAAGCAGTCGCTGATCGCCGAAGAGACCCGCACCATCTATGTTCCCCTGGCCCAGCACCTGGGCATGGGCCGGGTGGCCATCGAGCTCGATGCCCTCTCCCTGAACATCCTCTACCCGACCCGGGCCAGGCGCTATCGTTCCGCCGTTGCCGAGGTCCGCAATCGCCACGATGCGGCACTCGGGCAGATCCGCTCGGAAATTCACAACGTCCTCGAACACTACAAGATCGACGCCGCGGTGACCGATCGCTGGCGACCCTTCTCGATTGCCGCCGCCCGGGCCACGGCGCGGGGGCTCCCGTCGATGTACACCCTCGACATCCTGGTCGACCGGTCCATGGATGCCTACCTGGCGCTCGGCCTGCTCCATCGCCTCTTCACGCCGATTCCGGGGAAGCTCCGCGACCACCTCAACGCGCCGTCGCAATTCGGCTACCAGGCCCTGAAAACCACCGTCCAGGCCCGTCAGGTGCGTCTGCGCGTCGAGATCACCACCCGCAAGCTGGCGCGTTTCAACGAAGCCGGTGTCCTCGCCCCCGGCTTCGAGTTTCGTCGCGCCGGTTTCGAAGAGCTCATGCAGTCGCTGGCCGAAGGGGAGTCCGCCTTCGATACCGAAAGCCTGCGCCTGGCCTCGGCGACCATCCAGGTCTTTACTCCCAACGGCGAGATGCGCACGCTCCCCGAAGGGAGCAGCGCTCTTGACTTCGCCTTTATCATCCACGAGCAGCTCGGACTGCACGCCTGCCGGGCGCGCATCAACGGCAAGATTCGCCAACTCAAGGCCCGGCTCCTCGACGGCGACCAGGTTGCCATCGAAACCAGCGAGCAGCCGGTAGTCCTTCCCAAGTGGCTGGAGTGGGCGATCACCCCCCGGGCCCGCAACAGCATCCGTCGTTACCTGCGCCAGCGGGTCTATCCAGGCGGGACGAAAAAGACCACCGTCGACAACTGACGGTGGTCATCCGATGTGAACGGCCGGCACAATGCCGGCCGTTGGTTTTGGGCTTCGCTGGACCGATTTCCGGATCAGGGGTAGTCGGCGGCGCTGGCCGGTCGGCTCAGGAAGTCTGCAAGGGAAGGGATGAAGGCGGTCCGCGACGGGTCGGTCACCCTGAGGAAACTGTGGTTGAGCCGGGTGAGATCGTTGCTGCGGATCACCGAGCGGATGTAGGCGATATAGGCAGTGTTTCGTTCCGAGTAGGCGTGAAGTCCCCCGGCGAGCTTGATGCCGCTGACCGGCTGGCTCTCATCGCTGCGCATCTGTTCGCGGATCTCGCGAAGGGCGGTGTAGGCGCCGTAAGTATTGAGATTGCGCATGTAGCCGCGAATCGATTCGAAGAGCGTGTCGTAGTGTCTGTATTCATAGCTCCCGGCAGAAGTGCCGCTTATCTGGCCGAACAGGTTGTTGCTCCTGCGGGCCAGGGCGGAGGTCCCCCATCCGGATTCGGTGGCGGCCTGCGCCAGCACCATGGCCGGAGGGAGAGTATCAATCCTGCGCAGCAGGTCATTGCGGACCTCGGGATCGCTCAGCACATCACCGTTGACCCGGTAACTTTCGGCAAGCGCCCGCAAGCGCTGCCGGTCCTGTTCAGTCAGCAGCCCAAAGTGGTCGTGCCGGGCCAGAATCTCCTGGATTTCCAGACGCTCCGCCTCGATGGCCTGGTTGACGAGCAGCACCATCGGCAGCAGGCTGAGCAGGAAGACCCGCTTGCGCTCCTCGCTGGGGAGGGGGCCGTCGAGATCGGCCGGGAGCCTGGTCAGGACCAGCGGCGGAACGCCCTTCTCCATGCGGTCCCAGTCATACTCATGAGTGCGGAAAAGGGTCTGCAGCTCGGCGAGATCAACCGGGGTAACGATCTGGATGGTGGCCGTGGACGGGGCGGTGGCTGCCGGGGGGGTAGAGCGCTGGCATCCGCTGAGGAGGGTGGCGCAAACCAGAAGCGCTCCGCACAGCCAGAAGGCGGCCCCGCGCAGGGGGCGTAAATGTGTACAGCGGGAAAACACAAACATCTCGAATTTTTTAGCACGACGTTTGCAAAAAGTCAAGTCATTCAGAAAAATACCAGCAATTACGATATCTTATTTCGACACATGGAGCGTTTCCAGAGAGTCCTGCCGACAGTGACAGGTTCGCCTGCGCAGGTTGACAGCTAATTGCGCGATGATTATCTTCTCGCCGAACCCCAGATAAGGAGCTGAGCACACTCATGGCCAAAGAGAAAAGCGCTGTTCTCGAAGAAGGGTCGATCTCGATCCATACCGAAAATATTTTCCCGATCATCAAGAAGTGGCTGTACAGCGACAAGGAGATCTTCCTGCGCGAACTGGTGGCCAACGCCGTTGACGCCATCCACAAGCTGCGCCACATCAATCTCGTCGAGGGGCTGCAGCTGGCCGAGGAATTCGCCGTCGAGGTCTCGATCGACAGTGAGGCCGGGACGCTGACGGTCCGTGACAACGGGGTGGGCATGGATGCCGACGAGGTCCGGCGCTACATCAACCAGATCGCCTTCTCGTCGGCCGAGGATTTCCTGAGCAGGTACCAGGACCTCAAAGAGGGTGGACAGTTCATCGGCCACTTCGGCCTGGGTTTCTACTCGGCCTTCATGGTTGCCGAGCGCGTTGAGCTGCGCACCTTGAGCTACCGCGAGGGTGCCGCCGGCGTCCATTGGCGCTGCGACGGCAGCACCAGCTACCAGCTCGAAGAAGTTGAGCTGGCCCAGCGCGGCACTGAAGTGATCCTGACCCTTTCCGCCGATGAAAAGGAATTCCTCCAGCCGGCGCGGGTCCGCGAGGTCCTGGCCCGCTACTGCGGCTTCCTTCCGGTGCCGATCCGTTTCGACGGCGAAGTCGTCAACGACACCGCCCCCCTGTGGACCCGTACCCCCGGCGAGCTCAGTGACGACGATTACCTGGCTTTCTATGGCAAACTCAACCCTCTGGGCGAGGCACCGCTCTTCTGGATTCACCTCAACGTCGACTACCCCTTCAGTCTGCGCGGGATCCTCTACTTCCCCCGCCTGGCCACCGAGTTCGATGCCGCCGAAAGCCGCATCAAGCTCTTCTGCAACCAGGTTTTCGTCACCGACAGCTGCCCGGAGCTGATTCCCGAGTTCCTCGCCCCCCTGCAGGGCTGCCTGGATGCTCCGGACCTCCCCCTCAACGTGTCGCGAAGCATGCTACAGAATGAGCCGCAGGTCCGCAAAATCCAGGAACTGGTGGCCGGCCGGGTGGCCGGGCGACTGGTGGAGGTGGCCAAGGGGGGGCGCGAAGAGTTTGCCGAGATATGGAAGGGCATTCACGCCTTCCTCAAGTTCGGCATGATGCGCGACGACAAATTTTACCAGCGGCTCAAGGAGCATGTGCTCTTCGCCGTGGCTGGCGGCGGCGGCTGGTCGACCCTCGCCGAATACCTGGAGCGGGCCGGGGAGCGCCATCCCGAGCGAGTCTACTACGCCACCAGCGAAGCTGCCCAATCCACCTACCTGCGCCTGCTGGCCGCCCAGCAGATCGAAGCGATCGTTCTCGATGCGCCGATCGACAGCCACTTCCTGCACTTCCTCGAATACAACAATCCCGGCGTGAGTTTCACCCGGGTCGATGCCGAGGTAACCGAGCGCCTGCTGGAAAGCGATGCGGCGGGGCAGGTGGTCGACGGTGAGGGGTTGAGCCGTGACGAGCGGTTGAAGCTGGTCTTTGCCACGCAGACGGCGGAGCAGGCCATGGACATCCGGGTGGAAAGCCTCAAGGACGAGTCGGTGTCGGCCATGGTTCTGACCAGCGAGCAGGGGCGCCGCATGCAGGAGATGGCGCGCTTCCTCGGCCGTGATCCGCAAGCGGGGGGGGAGGGGAGGACGCTGCTGGTCAATGCCGCCAACCCGGTGATTCGCAACGTGGCATCCTTTTACGAGCAGGGTCGCCAGGCCGAGGCCGAATTGCTGGCCGCCCAGGTCTGCGATCTGGCCCTGCTTTCCTGCCAGTCCTTCGATCGTCAGCGCATGGAGCGTTTTCTCGAGCGCAGCAACCAGCTGCTCGCCCGGGTCGCGCCGGCGCCCGAGGGCGAAAAGGCTCCTTAGGGGCGGTGGATTCTCAGCTTTCCGCTGCTCAGCTGGCGGGCCAGCCAGGTTGACGCCAGCCGGCCCCAGAGGCGCCGGGTTGTCGGCACCAGCAGGGTAAAGCCGATCAGGTCGGTACAGAAGCCCGGGGTCAGCAGCATAACCCCACCGACCAGCACCAGAGCTCCGTCAAGGAGGCTCCCGGTCGGCATGCGTCCCTCTCCCAACTCTCCCTGGATGCGCCGCAGCAGGATCATTCCCTGCTGGCGCATCAGCCAGCTGCCGGCCAGGCCGGTCAGGATAACCAGCAGCACGGTGATGCCGATACCGATCTGCCGGCCGCTCTCGACCAGCACGTAAATCTCGCCAAGCGTGACCAGAATCACCAGCAACAGGAGCTTTGCCAACAGCGGCCTCCTTTTTTTATCCATGTCGCAGGCCTTGCCCTGGCCTGACCGTTTTTTGTTTGAATCAAACGTATAATGTCCCGATATTTAACGACTTTTTATGTGCACAAATATTGGGCAGTTCGCGCAAGAGGCCGAAAGTCGTTTGCCCGGAGAGTTTGTCAACAGGCTTTTCAACATGCTGTCAACGCTTCTCGTGGACAAATCGGCAAGCTCCTGAAAAGCGGCTCTTTTTGCTCAGCGCGGGAGATCTCCCCCGGGTGGCGTGCTGTCGCCGGCTTCGGCCAGCGCCTGACGAACAGCCCGGCGCAGGACCTGTTCGGCGTCGCAACCGAGATGCTGGGCTTTAGCGCAGAGAGCCAGCAGAAGGGCGCCGAGCTCATCGGCTGTGGCGATTTCACCCAGGCGCTGCGGGGAGACCAGGGGGACGCTGACACCTGCCTTTTCGGCCCGCGACAGCATCTTCTGGCCCCGCTGCAGGGCCGGCAGGTGGGTGGGGAGTTGGCCGAGAGGGTGGGACGGCGGTTCCGCTGTTTCGGAGCGCTTAATCCGCTCCCACTGCACGCTCAGTGCATGTAGATCATTTTTCGGCAGTGTTCCGCTCTCCTCGCCGAAGACGTGGGGATGACGGCGAATCAGCTTGGCATTGATGGCTGCGGCAACATCGGCGAAGTCGAAGTGCCCTTCGGCGGAGAAGATTTCGGCGAGAAAGACGACCTGCAGAAGAAGGTCGCCGAGTTCATCGACAATCCGCTCGGGGGCGCCAGTCTCGAGGGCTTCGATCACCTCGCCGGCCTCCTCAAGCAGGTAGGGAGCGAGGCTCGCCGGGGTTTGGGCGGCGTCCCAGGGGCAGCCGTCAGGGGCGCGCAGGCAGCGCATGGTGGTCAGGAGGGCGGTGATTTCCCGGCAGGGGTCGCGACCCGGCATGGTGCATGCTCCTCAGTGGATTTTACCCTTTCTACCGCACTGCCGGGAGGGACGCAACACTGCCGAAAACGTGCGGATTATGCTCTTGCAAAAATGAGGCTGATAGGCTAATAGAGGTGGCGCAATGCGCCTGCCGGGTCTGCTCCACCATCACCCAAGAGGTCCGCGCGATATTACGAGCCGCCGGGCCGGAAGCTCCGGGCACAAAGGATTAAAGCGATGCAGGTACGCGTCGAGCAGCTCAAGGGCCGCTCGCGAACGATCAGTGTGGATGAACCGCTCAGCGCCTTCACCATGCTCAGCGAGTTGAACGCTGAAGGAGTTACAACCTTCAGCGGCAACCTTACCGGTGAAGTGGTGGCCTTCCAGGCTGATGATCTGGTCGAGGTCGAGGGCTCGCTGGAGGTATCGATTGTCCAGCCCTGCAGCCGCTGCCTCCAGCCGGTCGCGCAGCGTCTTGCGCTGTCGGTGGCCTGGTCCTACGTGCGGGAGCCGGCGGCTCCTGCAGCGGAGGCTGCCGAAATCGAATTGAGCGAGGAGGCCATCGGGCTGATCCCCTTCAGCGGCGATGAGATCGATCTCCATAACGCTGCCGAGCAGGAGGTGCTGATGGCCCTCCCGCAGCATCCGCTGTGCCGGGAAGACTGTTCCGGCCTCTGCCCGGTTTGCGGCGCTGACCGCAATCGTGACCGCTGCTCCTGCACCCCGCCGGTTTTCCACGGGGGCTTCGCGGCGCTGCAAGGGTTCCACGCCAAGAAAGACTAATCAGCCGGTCCCACCGTGCTGTCAAACACCCGCCGGCCAGACGCCGGCGTTTCATGGAGAAGAGACGATCATGGCAGTTCCCAAGAAAAAGACATCGAAATCGAAACGTGATATGCGCCGTGCCCATGACGCCCTGCAGGCGCCGGGGACTTCGGTTTGCCCGCAGTGCAAGGAAGCCAAACAGCCGCATCGCGTCTGTCCTGCCTGCGGCTATTACAAAGGCAAGGAAGTCGTTGCTGCCGAGAAATAAGGTTCTGACCCGTTGAGCAGGCGTATAGTCGTCGCTGTCGACGTCATGGGGGGCGACCACGCCCCCGGTCCGGAAGTCGCCGGGGCCGTGATGGCTGCGCGTGAGTGGCGGATTCCGGTCATTCTGGTCGGCCGTCAGGACGCCATCGAGACGGAACTTGCCAACCACCGCCTGGACGGACTGGATATCTCCATCCACCATGCCAGCGAGGTGGTCGGCATGCACGACTCCGCCTCGGATGCCGTGCGCAGGAAAAAGGATTCGTCGATTCGCGTTGCCTTTGACCTGGTGCGCAGCGGGCGGGCCTCGGCGGTGGTCAGTACCGGCAACTCGGGTGCGACCATGGCTGCCGGGATGTTCGTCCTCAAGCGCATTCCCGGCATCGACCGCCCGGCAATCGCCACGGTTGTCCCCAACCTGGTCGACCAGACCCTGATTCTCGACGTCGGCGGCACGGTTGACTGCAAGCCGCAGCATCTCGCCCAGTTCGCCTTGATGGGCAGTGTCTACATGGCACAGATGCTCGGCAAGGAGCAGCCGCGGGTCGGCATCCTCTCCAACGGTGAGGAACTCAGCAAGGGTAACGACTTGACCCGCGAGACTCACGAGATTCTCTCCCAGGCCCCCCTCAACTTTGTCGGTTACGTCGAAGGGCGCGACATCTTCAAGGGGACGGTCGATGTGGTGGTGTGTGACGGTTTCGTCGGCAACGTCGTCCTCAAGGTCTCCGAAGGTTTGGCCGAGGCCCTGGCCACCATGCTCAAGACCGAGTTCTCCAACCGTCTGCTCTCCAAGCTCGGTTACCTGCTGGCCAGGCCCGCCTTCCGCGCCTTCCGCAAAAAAGTCGATTATGCCGAGTACGGTGGTGCGCCCCTGCTGGGCATTCAGGGAACCGGCATGATTTGCCACGGCAAGTCGAGCGCCCGTGCCGTCATGAATGCCATCCGCTTCGCCCACGATTCCGAAGTGCGCCAGGTCAACGAATTGCTGGCCCGCCGCCTGGCTGAGATCGCCGACAGTCTTGCACCCCATCCCCTCGGGGATGCCGGGGCTGTTGCCTCAAACCCGTAAGGAGCCTGGCTTTGATCAGAGCACGCATTACCGGCACCGGATCCTACGTCCCGGAAAAAACGGTGACCAACGTCGACCTCGAGAAGTTTGTCGACACCAGCGACGAGTGGATCCGCACCCGCACCGGGATTGTTGAGCGTCACCTGGTCGTCGACGGGGAGAACACCTCCGACCTGGCGACCCGGGCTGCGGAGCGGGCCCTGGCCATGGCCGGGGTGGAGGCCTGCGATCTCGACCTGATCATTGTCGGCACGATCACCGGCGACTATCCCTGGCCGGCCACCGCTTGCATCGTCCAGAGCAATCTCGGTGCGGTCAACGCCGGGGCCTTCGACCTTTCGGCGGCCTGCAGCGGGTTCCTCTACTCCCTGGCCATGGCCAGCGACCGGATCGTCTCCGGGAACGCCAAAAAAGTCCTGGTCATCGGTGCCGAAGTTCTTTCGCGCATCGTCGACTGGAATGACCGCAACACCTGCGTGCTCTTCGGTGACGGCGCTGGGGCAGTGGTCCTCGAAGCCTGCGAGGGCGATCGCGGTATCCTCTCCACCCACATGCGGGCCGACGGTTCCCAACTGGAACTCCTTTGCCAGCCGGGCTTCGGCACGAAAATTCTCCCCTCGGCCGAAGCGATCGCCCGCGGTGACCATTACCTCAAGATGCAGGGCAACGAGGTCTTTAAGGTTGCGGTCCGCTCGATGGCCGAGATTGCCAAGGTGGCCCTCGATGCCAACGGCATGACGGTGGAGGATGTCGATCTCTTCATCCCCCACCAGGCCAACGTGCGCATCCTCGATGCTACCGCCAAGCGGGTCGGCCTGCGCGACGATCAGGTCTATATCAACGTTGACCGTTTCGGCAATACCTCCGGGGCGACTATTCCGATCGCCCTGGACGAAGTCAATCGGGCCGGACGCCTCAAGGAGGGTGACATCCTTCTCTTTGATGCCTTCGGCGGCGGCTTCACCTGGGCCTCGGCCCTGGTGCGCTGGTAGGGGGCAGTCATGCTTGCTTTCCTCTTCCCCGGGCAGGGTTCGCAGTCTGCCGGCATGGGCCGGGAGCTGGCCGATAACTTTGCGGTGGCCCGCGAGACCTTCGCCGAAGCCAACGAGGCCCTGGGTTTCGATTTGGCCGGGCTGTGCTTCAACGGCCCAGACGAGGATCTCCGCCTCACCGCCAACACCCAGCCGGCGATCCTCGCCACCAGCATCGCCGCTCTGCGCGTGGTGCAGAGCGAGACCGGGCTGAAAGCCGATTTCGCCGCAGGGCACTCCCTGGGGGAATACTCGGCGCTGGTCTGCGCAGGCGCACTCGGTTTCGCCGATGCGCTGCGCACCGTCCGCCAGCGGGGGACCTTCATGCAGGAGGCGGTTCCGGTGGGTACCGGGGCAATGGCCGCCCTGCTCGGCATCGAACGCGCCGAGCTCGCGGAGATCTGTCGCGAGGCCTCCGCCGGCGAGGTGGTCTCCCCGGCCAATTTCAACTCACCCGGGCAGATCGTCATTGCCGGCCACGCCGGGGCCGTCGGGCGGGCGATCGAGATCGCCAAGGGCCGCGGTTACCGCAAGGCCATGCCCCTGCCGGTCAGCGCCCCTTTCCACTGCGCCCTGATGCAGCCGGCCGCCGAGCGCCTCAAAACGGTCCTCGCCGGGGTCGCCGTAGCCGACCTGAGCGTCCCGGTGGTCAGCAACGTCGAGGCCGCCCCGTACCGCGAGGGCTCGCGGGTGCGGGAACTGCTCACCGCCCAGGTCTGCGCCCCGGTGCGCTGGGATGAGTCGGTCCTGAAAATGGCCGATCTGGGCGTCACGCGGATGATCGAAATCGGTCCGGGCAAGGTGCTCTCCGGGCTGGTCAAGCGGATCGCCAAAGAGATCGAGACCGCTAATTGCGAAAATCTTGCCTCGCTCGACGCTTTGCGTTAAGAAGAGGCTTCTGTCGCCAGCGAAAAGGAGAAGTCCATGCTCAAAGATAAAGTTGCGGTTGTCACCGGCGCCTCGCGCGGTATCGGCAAAAGCATCAGCCTGGCGCTTGCCGCCCGCGGGGCAAAGATCGTCGCCGTCGACATCACCGACAAGGGGATGGATGAGCTGCTCGCCGAAATCGCTTCTGCCGGCAGTGAAGGGATTGCCGTCACCGGCAACGTCACGGTGAGCGAAGATACCGAGCGGATGATCGAGCAGGCGGTCGCCACCTATGGGCGGGTCGACATTCTTGTCAACAACGCCGGGATCACCCGGGACGGCCTGCTGATGCGCATGAAGGAAGAGGATTGGGATGCCGTCCTCACCGTCAACCTCAAGGGGGCCTTCCTGTGCACCCGCGCGGCCGCCAAGGTCATGACCAAACAGCGCAGCGGGCGGATCATCAACATCGCCTCGGTGGTCGGCCAGATGGGCAATGCCGGCCAGGCCAATTACTGCGCCAGCAAGGCCGGCCTGATGGGGCTGACCCGCTCCAACGCCCGGGAGCTGGCCAAGCGCAACATCACCGTCAACGCCGTTGCCCCGGGCTTCATCGTCTCCGACATGACCGAGGCGCTCCCCGACAAGGTCAAGCAGGAGATGGCGGCGCAGATTCCCCTCGAGCGCTTCGGTACCGCCGACGATATCGCCAACGCGGTGGCCTTCCTGGCCGCCGACGCCTCGGCCTACATCACCGGCCA
>CAYQLP010000021.1:0-323 GCA_964418505.1 uncultured Geobacteraceae bacterium
GACGATCTTCTGCCCCTGGTACTCGACCTCGTCGATGCGGGTCATGCCGACGTTCTGCAGGACCTCGAGATGCTTGAGGTAGTTGTCGGAGAAGGTCATCCAGAACTGGGCCTTTTTAATCGTCGGGATATGCTTGACGATCGACTCCATCTCCTCGTGGTAGAGGCGATAGATGTTCATCGGCCCGATCCCCTCGGGGAAGTCGAAGCTGCGCCTGGTCGACAACGCCGGCGTCTCCACCCAGCCCCCGTTCTCCCAGTGGCGGCAGGCGGCGGTGACCTCGCGGATGTAGGCCTGACATCCGGCCTTGTCGTGCCCCCTTT
>CAYQLP010000021.1:333-13836 GCA_964418505.1 uncultured Geobacteraceae bacterium
CTCGCGGATGTTGATCTCCGGGTTGAAGTTGGTGGCGAAGGGCTGGCCGTGGCTGCCGGCGTTGGCGTCGATGATATCGAGCTCCTCGATGACGTCGAGGTACTTCTTCGCCGCCAGGGCGGTGTAGACGTTGGTCACCCCGGGATCGAAGCCGCTGCCCAGCAGGGCCATGAGCCCCTTCTCGCGGAAGCGCTCCTGGTAGGCCCACTGCCAGCTGTACTCGAAGTGCGCGGTGTCGAGGGGCTCGTAATTGGCGGTATCGAGGTAGTCGACGCCGCAGGCCAGGCAGGCGTCCATAATGGTCAGGTCCTGGTAGGGGAGCGCGACGTTGATGACCAGCCGCGGCTGCTCGGCCTCGAGGAGGGCGATCAGCTCGGGGACCTTGTCGGCGTCGACCTGCGCGGTGGCGATCCGTCCGGCGGGGAGTTCGGCGGCGATGGCGTCGCACTTGGCACGGGTGCGCGAGGCCAGGGTGATGGCGGTGAAGATGTCGGTGCGCTGGGCGCACTTGTGGGCGACGACCCGGCCGACCCCGCCGGCACCGATGATCAGGACTTTGCTCATGAATATTCTCCTTCCCGAGAAACTGCGGCAAGGTAGAATACAGAATTCAGAATTCAGAATCCAGAAAAGATCCGCCCCTGATGAAAAACTAACCGGCGCTTCCCCCTTGAGGAGAGCGGCCGGAGCGTGGTGTAATCTACAGATGACCCGCTTGACCAGGCAGACCCGCCCTCTGCAGACAAGGATTTCGATGTGGACCGTTTCGCCCGACGACTCGCCGCGCTGCTCTTCACCCTGCTGGCCCTTGCCCTCGGCGGCTGTGCCGTGACCGGCGCGCCGCTCGGCGATCCCGAGACCCCCTACCCCCTCCCGGCCGCCCCGCAGGTCGGCCAGATCGTCCATCTCCGCACCGGGGTTTTGGTCAGCGAGGCCCAGCTTCTGGAGGCGGCCGGCGACGCGCGCATCGTCTACGTCGGCGAGACTCACGACAATCCCGCCGCCCACCGCCTGCAGCTGGCGGTGCTGAAAGCGCTGGCCGACCGCTGGCCGGGGGAGGTCAGCCTGGGCATGGAGATGTTCACCCCTGCCCAGCAGGCGGCCCTGGACCGCTGGGTGGCCGGGGAACTCGACGAAAAAGCCTTCCTCAGGGCATCGGGCTGGCATGCGACCTGGAGCATGGACTTCGCCCTCTATCGCGACCTGCTCCTCTTCGCCCGCGAGCGGCATATCCCGGTGGTCGGCCTGAATGCCGACAAGGCCCTGGTCAGCGCCCTCGGCCGCAGGGACGCCGCCGCCCTCGATGAGACCGAGCGCGCCCGCCTGCCGGACATGGACATGAGCGACCCCTACCAGACGGCACTGGTCACCGCCTTTTTCGGCGGGCACGCCGGCGGCAGCGGCAGACTCGCCGGCTTTCAGCGGGTGCAGACGCTGTGGGACGAAACCATGGCCGACAACATCGTCCGCCACCTTGCCGCCTTCCCGGAGCGGCGCCAGCGGATGGTGGTGGTGGCCGGCGGCAACCACATCCGCTACGGCTTCGGCATCCCGCGCCGGGTCTTCCGCCGCCTCCCCCTCCCCTACCTGCTGATCGGCAGCGAAGAGGTGGCGGTGGCGCCGGGGGCCAATCCGGTGAAGATGAAGGTGGACCTGCCGCGCTTCCCCATGCCCCCCTTCGACTACCTGGCCTACACCCTCTACGAAGCGCCCCCGGCCGAGCGGGTCAAGCTGGGGCTGGGGCTGGAGGAGCGCGACGGGCGGGTGACGGTGAGCATGGTCATGCCCGGCTCGCCGGGGGAACGCGCCGGGGTGCGCAAAGGGGATGTGGTGACGGCATGCGACGGGACGCCGGTCGCCGCGCCCTTCGACCTGATCTACGCCGTCGGGCACAAGGCCAGGGGCGACAAGGCGGCGCTGGAGGTCGAGCGCGACGGCATTCGCCTGACCCTGGAGGCCGACCTCCAGCCCTGGGCCGGTCACGGCGGCATGGCGAAGTAGCCTGCCGCGCACAGAGATGACAGAAGGGCCGCCCCGGTCGGGGCGGCCCTTCTGTCATCCATAGAGATTTTAAAGGAGTGTGGATTTAATCCCGCACCCCTCAAGCCTTTCCAGCGCTCCCCAAAACGGTCTCATTTTTTTCCTTGAGCAGCTTCACCAGCTCCTTGCGCGCCGCGCCCAGGTACTTACGCGGGTCGAACTCGCCGGGGTGGTTGGCCAGGTACTCGCGGACCTTGGCGGTGACCACCAGGCGACCGTCGGAGTCGATGTTGATCTTGCACACCGCGCTCCCCGCGGCCCGCCGCAGCTGGTCCTCGGAGATGCCGACCGCCCCTTCCATCTTGCCGCCGTACTGGTTGATCAGGGCGACGTAGTCCTGGACGACGCTGGAGGCGCCGTGGAGGACGATGGGGAAGCCGGGGATGCGCTTCTCGATCTCTTCGAGAATGTCGAAGCGCAGCGGCGGCACGGCCTGCCCGGGCTTGAACTTGTAGGCGCCGTGGGAGGTGCCGATGGAGATGGCCAGGGAGTCGACTCCGGTTTTTTTGACGAAGTCCTCGACCTCCTCGGGGCGGGTGTAGGTGGAGTGTTCGGCGCTGACCTCGTCCTCGATCCCGGCGAGGACGCCGAGTTCCCCCTCGACGCAGACATCGAACTGGTGGGCGTACTCGACCACCCGGCGGGTCAGGGCGACGTTCTCCTCGTAGGAGAGGTGCGAGCCGTCGATCATCACCGAGGAGAAGCCGGAGTCGACGCAGGACTTGCAGAGTTCGAAGGAATCGCCGTGGTCGAGATGCAGGCAGATCGGGATGTTCGAGCCCATCTGACGGGCCATGGCCACCGCGCCCATGGCCATGAAGCGGAGCATGGTCTGATCGGCGTAGTCGCGGGCCCCCTTGCTGACCTGGATGATGACCGGCGAGGAGGTCTCGGCGCAGGCGGTGACGATCGCCTGGAGCTGCTCGAGATTGTTGAAGTTGTACGCCGGGATGGCGTAGCCCCCCGCCATCGCCTTGGCGAACATGTCGCGGGTGTTGGCCAGGCCGAGTTCCGTGAAGTGCACCGTGTTGCCCATGTCGACAGACCTCCTGTAGGTTAATTCAGCGCCAAGCTTAACAATTATTCATAGCATTTCCAGGCTGCGGGGGTCCAGAGCGATTATTCCCGGCGCCGCAACGAAGAAAGCCGGCCCTCGGGGGGGCCGGCTTTCTCTTTGTCGATGCGATGCGGGGTGATCAGTCGTTGCGCATCAGGCGCATCTTCTTGCGCAGACGGCGCTGGGCTTCCTTCTCCTTGCGCTTGCGCTTGACGCTGGGCTTTTCATAATACTTCCGCTGCTTCATCTCGCGGAAGAGCCCTTCCTGCTGCAGCTTGCGCTTGAGAACCCGAATGGCTTTTTCGACGTTGTTGTCGACCACCTGGATCTCCACGGACCTCACCTCGCTTTCCCTTGCGTTTCTCCCCCGAAGTTCAGGGGAATCTGCCTTATAACCGAATTCGCGTCGCGACGCAAGGGTCAATCGGCTCTGACCGGCTGATCCCGGGAGAGGGCCTCCCCTCGTTCGCGGATCAAGGCCTGACGGGGGAGGGCGGCTGCGGCCGCGGGACCTGGGCGGGAGCCGGCACGCCGCCGCCGGGAAGCGGCGAGAAGAGCCACTCCCGGTAGCTGGTCTTCCCCTGGAAAGCCTTGATCTCCGTGGGGAAGTTCTCCTGTTTGAAGGGGACGAGGTCACTGTCGCTGAAGACCCCGGTGATGCGGTTGGCGGGGTCACGGGTGAGCTGCCAGTCGCCGCCGGTCATCGGGTCGGGGTAGAGGCGGCGCAGGTGCCTGACGGTGGCCGGGGAGCGCGGGTCGCGGAGCAGGTCCTCGAGACGGGCCGGGTATCCCCCCCTCCCCTGCGCGTAGCCGGCCAGGGCCTTGCGGTACTGCAGGCCGCGCCAGAGCAGCTCCTCCTCGCGCTCGCGCTGCATGAAGTCCTTGAGCGCCTGCCCGGCGATCCCGGCGGCCAGTCCGGTGAGAACCACCAGCAGGAGCAGGGTCAGCAGGATCGTGCCGCGCTGCGCGGCGGGCGCCGGGACGCGCATGCCTGTTACGAGGCGGCGCCGAGCAGCTGTTTGACCTTGGCCACCGCCTCGAGGGCGTCGCGGGCGTAGAGGTCGGCGCCGATGCGTTCGGCGTACTCCGGGGTGACCACCGCCCCGCCGATCATGGTGAAGGTGCGCACCCCGGCCTCGCGGAGGCGGGCGATGACCACGTCCATCTGCTGGATGGTGGTGGTCATCAGCGCCGACAGGCCGACGGCGTCGACCTGCCGCTCCTGGGCCTCGCGGACGATCCGCTCGCAGGAGACGTTCTTGCCCAGGTCGATGACCTCGAAGCCGTGGTTTTCCAGCAGGGTGCAGACGATGTTCTTGCCGATGTCGTGGATGTCCCCCTCGACGGTGGCCATGAGGATGCGGCCGAGGCGCGGCCCGGGATCGCCGGCCATGGCCTCCTTGAGACGGGCGAAAGCGGTCTGCATGGTCTCGGCCGACTGCATGACCTGGGGGAGGAAGATCCGCCCGGAGCCGAAGCGCCGGCCGACCTCCTCGAGACCGGGGAGGAGCCCCTCGTTGCCGATTGCCATCGGCGCCAGCCCTTCGGCGAGGGCCGCCTCGACCAGGGGCAGCACCCCTTCCTTGTCGCCGGCGATCACCGCGGCGGCCAGCTGCTCGCGCAGGGAGAGCGGCTGGGCGCCGGCGGCACCGTGATCGGGGGTCGGCACCTTGAGGTCGGCGCCGGCGAGGTTGCCGTAGGCGGCGATGTAGGCCTCGGCGCGGGGATCCTGAACGAGCAGGAGGGTGGCGGCGCGGTAGGCGTCCATCATCCGCGCGTCCTTGGGGTTGACGATCGCGGCCTTGAGCCCGGCCTCGAGGGCCATGGCGAAGAAGGTCGCCGAGAGGATCGGTCGGGACGGCAGGCCGAAGGAGATGTTGCTGACCCCGAGGACGGTGCCCAGCCCCAGCTCGTCGCGCACCAGGCGCAGGGCGGCGAGGGTCTCGCGGGCGCCGGTCGGCTCGGCGGAGACGGTCATGGTCAGGCAGTCGATGAGCAGATCCTCCGGCGGCAGCCCGGCGGCGACCACCGCGTCGCGGATCTTCCTGGCTACCTCCAGACGCCCGGCGGCGGTCGGCGGGATGCCGTCCTCGTCGAGAGCCAGGCCGATCAGCGCCGCGCCGTAGCGGCGGGCCAGGGGGATGATACGCGCCAGGCTCTTCTCCTCGCCGTTCACCGAGTTGATCAGCACCTTGCCGTCGGCGGCCTGCAGGGCCCGCTCGAGGGCGGCTGGATCGGGGCTGTCGAGGACCAGCGGGGCGCCGACCGCGCCGCTGGCGGCGAAGACCGCGCGCTCCAGGGCGGCAGCCTCGTCGACCCCCGGGGCGCCGCAGTTGAGGTCGAGGACGTGGGCCCCGGCGGCCAGCTGCTCGCGGGCCTCGCGGCGGATGTAGCCGGTCTGGCCGGCCTGCAGCTCGGCGGTGTAGAGCTTCTTGCCGGTGGGGTTGATGCGCTCGCCGATGACCACGCAGGGGGCCTCGCCGCCCAGCGGCACCACCGCGGTGCGGCTGGAGAGGAAGCCGCGGCGCGGCGGCGGGGTCCAGTGCTGCGGCCGGCCGGCCAGGGCGGCGCGCATGGCGCGGATGTGGGCCGGGGTGGTGCCGCAGCAGCCGCCGATGATGCGCACGCCGAGTTCGATGAGGCGGTCGTGGAAGGCGGTCATCTCCGCGGGGCTGGCCGGGAAGATCGTGCAGCCGTCGACCAGCTGCGGCAGGCCGGCGTTGGCTTGGGCGATCAGCGGCCGCGGGGTGACGCTGCGCATGCGCTCGAGCACCGCGTAGATGCCGTCGATCCCCAGCCCGCAGTTGGAGCCGATGATGTCGGCGCCGAGGGCGTCGAGGGTCACTGCCGCCGCCTCCGGGGGGGTGCCGAGGACGGTGCGCCCACCGTCGTCGAAGGTCAGCTGGGCGATCACCGGCAGGGCGCAGACGTCGCGGCAGGCGATGATCCCGGCGCGCAGTTCGCGGATGTCGAGGAAGGTCTCGAAGGTAATCAGGTCGGCGCCGGCCTCCGCCAGGGCACTGATCTGCTCGGCGAAGACGTCGACCATCTGCTGGAAGCCGGCGTCGCCGACCGGCTCGAGGAAGAGCCCGGTGGGACCGACCGAGCCGGCCACGAAGGCGTTTCCCCCGGCCGCCGTGCGGGCCAGTTCGACAGCGCGCCGGTTGAGCTCGCCGACGGCGTCGCCGAGGTCGTAGTGCTCGAGCTTGAGGCGGGTGCCGCCGAAGGTGTTGGTGACGAGGATGTCGGCTCCGGCTTCGGCGTACTCGCGGTGGATGCCGGCCACCACCTCGGGGGCGGTGCGGTTCATCAGTTCGGGGCAGCCGCCGGGGGGGAGCCCGCGCTCCTGTAAAAGGGTGCCCATGGCGCCGTCGAGGACCAGGACGCGCCGGTCGAGTTCAGTCAGGAAAGGATTCATCTTACGCTCGCGGGGGGTGGCGCGGCCGGCGGCGGGGAGCCGGCGGCGCGGATCAGGGTGAAGTCGGGGATGACCGGCTGGCGCAGGTCGACATGCCCCTTGAGGGTTTCCACCGGCTGGCTGCCGACGAGCAGCTGGACCTGGCGCAGGGAGGGGAAGTTGACCGCCAGGGTGGTGGCCAGGGCCTGGACGGTGAGCAGTTCGCTGGCGCTCCCCCCCGGGTGCCCCTCGATCAGCGCCCGGTCGAAATCGACCCGGGCCGCGCTGCCGGCGACGCTGACCCCGTGCAGGACGGTGCGGGACGGGAGAACCGGGATGAGATCGCCGACCGGGCCGTCGATCAGCGCCTGCACGGTGGCGGAGATGCAGCTCTGCTCCTCGAGGCAGTCGGCGAGGTCGCGCCCTTCGGCGACCAGGGCCAGCCCGTCGGGGGCGCCAAAGTAGAGGGTGACGGTGCGCAGCTGGCGCGGGGGCTCGGCAGGTGGCGGCGGCGCCTGCGGCTCGGCCAGGTAGTGCCGGGCGACCAGGCCGCCGAAGACCAGCAGGATGAGCAGGAAGGCCCAGGGGATGAGCGACGGGCGGCGGCGCGGGCGCGGGTAACGGGGGGCGGCGTCCGGCATCAGTCGAGGACCACGGTGGTGACCCCGGCCAGAGGGGCGCCGAGGAAGGCGCCGCCGACCCGCTCGAAGCGCTCGGCGGCATCGGTGACGAAGTAGCGCGGCGGGCCGGAGGGCTCCAGGCCGCGCTCCAGGCCGGCGGCGGCCAGCCGCGTGGCGACGGTTTTGGCTGTCTCCTCGGCGGAGTCGACCAGGGATACTTCGGGACCGGCCGCCTCCTGGAGGGTGCGGCGCAGCAGCGGGTAGTGGGTGCAGCCAAGGACCAGGGTGTCGATCCCTTCGCGAAGCAGCGGCGCCAGGTACTCGGCGGCGGCCAGGCGGGCGACGGGGTGCTCGGTCCAGCCCTCCTCGGCGAGGGGGACGAAAAGCGGGCAAGGGGCGGCGTAGACCGCCACGGCCGGGTCACAGGCCTGCAGGGCGCGCTCGTAGGCCCGGCTGCGCACCGTCCCCTCGGTGCCGATGACACCGATGCGGCGGCTGCGGCTGACATCGCAGGCCCGGCGGGCGCCGGGTTCGATCACCCCGACCACCGGCAGGCGGTGGAGGGCGGCGAGTTCGTCGAGGGCCACCGCCGAGGCGGTGTTGCAGGCCACCACCAGCAGCTTGACGCGCTGGCCGACCAGGAAGCGGGCCGCCTCGCGGGCGTAGCGGGCGACGGTCTGGGGGCTCTTGGTGCCGTAGGGGACGCGGGCGGTGTCGCCGAGGTAGACCAGCTCCTCGCGCGGCAGCTGGCGGCGCAGCTCGCGCAGCACGGTCAGGCCGCCGACCCCTGAATCGAATATGCCGATGGCGCGCTCTGGCACGCATAACTCCCGGAAGGCAAGGTCGGGCGCCGGATCGCCCGGCGCACCTCAATCTGTAACAGTAGAACTGACCTCGCGGCAAAGTCAAGGGAAGTGCGGCAGCTCTTTATCCCGGGGTGGAAACCTGCTATGCTCGCCGAAATACGCTTTAATCCGCGTGCCGATTCCCCCGGCGGGCTCTCCCTGCCGGGGATCTAAAAGAGGTGGCCATGGCTTTCCGGATGAGGAAACACGATATCTTTTTTGTCGCGGTCATCGCCGCGGTGTTGATCACTTTCTGGCTCCTTACCGGGCAGGAAACGACCAAGAAGATTCCTCGCGATGAGATCCATGCCCGCTTCTATGCCATGCTCGCCGAGGGGCAGAAGAAGATCCAGGTCGATCCGCTGTGTGCGGAATGTCACGACGGGGTGAAGATTCCTTTCCCGGAGCGGCATCCGGCCAAGCCGGGGGAGGGGCCGATGCGCTGTCTTTTCTGTCATAAGCCGGCGCGTTGAGCTGAGCTGTTTATAGCTTCGCATCTTTAAAACCGGCGGGTCGCTGCCCGCCAGCCGCCAAGCTGGAACTAATCCGTACGGGTGGTTTCCTGCAAGGCAGATGGCGGGTAAACGATGAGTTCCCGTCATGCAGAGAAGATACGTTGGGCCTAACGATTTGATGCCCCTCCGGCGAGGAGGGGATGGGTACGTCGTCCGCGGGGACGAGACCCCGCGGTTTTGAGCGAAGCGCGAAAAGCGAGATCCCGCGGTTTTAGCGAAGCAGTAGTTGCAGCCCCCACCCCCCTCACACTCCCCAAATTTCTCCCAATACAGCGATCAACCTGGCGTTTTCGTCCGCCGTGCGTACGGCGAGGCGCAGGTGGCGTTCGTCCAGGCCGGCGAAGTCGGTGCAGGGGCGGACCAGGATTCCCCGGGGGCGCAGGCGGGCGGCGAGGACCGGGGCCGGCGGCGCACCGGCGGGGAGGCGGCAGAGGAGGTAGTTGGCCGCCGAGGGGTAGACGTGCAGCCCCAGGGCGGCCAGCCCGGCCGCCAGCGCGGCGCGCAGGCGGGGGATGGTGCGCAGGGTGCGCCGCCGGTAGGTCTCGGCGTCGACGCAGGCCAGGCCGGCGGCGAGGGCCGGGGTGGAGAGCCGCCACGGCTCGCGCCGCGCGGCGCAGCGCGCCGCCGTCTGCGCGGAGGCGGCCAGCCAGCCGATGCGCAGGCCGGCCAGGGCGTAGAACTTGGTCAGCGAGCGCAGCACCACCAGCCGCCGGCTGCCGGGGACCAGGTCGAGGAGCGAGAGCTCCGGGGCGAAGTCGGCGAAGGCCTCGTCGATGACCAGGGTGACCGTGGCGGGGAGGCCATCGAGCAGTTCGATCAGCGTGTCCCTTGGCAGGCCGGTGCCGGCGGGGTTGAGGGGGTTGGCCAGCCAGACCAGGTCGGTGTCGGGGCGCAGGGCGGCGGCCAGGGCGGCCGGGTCGAGACGGAAATCGTCGGCCGGGTCGAGGAGGTAGGAGTCGACGGCGGCGCCGGCCTGGGCCAGCGCCGGGCGGTACTCGCCGAAGGCCGGCTCGACCAGCAGGACGCGGCGCGGGCGCAGGACCTGCGGGACCAGGAAGATGAACTCGGTGGCCCCGGCACCGGCCAGAACACACTCCGCAGGGAGTCCGTGGCGGGCGGCGAGGGCCGCGCCCAGCGTGGCGGCGTCCTCCTCGGGGTAGTGGCTGCACCCGGCCAGAGCCCGGCGGGCGGCGGCCAGGGCCGCCGGCGGTGGCCCCAGCGGGTTGAGGCTCGCCGAAAAGTCGAGGATCGCCGCCGGTGGGCAGCCGAGTTCCGCGGCCAGGGCCAGGGCCCGGCCGCCGTGAGGGCGCGCCGTCGTGCCGCTCATGCCCCGGTCACCCGGTCGAGGAGGCTGCCGGCGGCGATGGCCAGGAGCAGCGCGAAGGTGGCGGTGGCGTACATCAGTTCGACCAGGCGCCGGTAATCCCTGAGCGTCAAGACCCGGCCGGAATCGCCGAAGGTCGGTTTCTCCTGCCAGACCCCGAAGTAGCAGGCCCGCCCGCCCAGCTGCACCCCCAGGGCCCCGGCCGCCGCCGCCTCGGGATAGCCGGCGTTGGGGCTGGCGTGCTTGCGGGCGTCGCGGCGGGCGATGCGCCAGGCGCCGCGGGCGTCGAGGCCGAGGAAGAGGGCGGAGAGGGCCATGAGCAGGGCGGTCAGGCGCGCCGGCAGCCAGTTGAGGAGATCGTCGAGACGCGCCGCCGCCCAGCCGAACTCTGCGTAGCGCGCGTTGCGGTAGCCGATCAGCGAGTCCAGGGTGCTGGCCGCCTTGTAGAGGAGGCCGAGGAAGGGGCCGCCCAGGGCGAGGTAGAAGAGCGGCGCGACGATGCCGTCGGAGCTGTTCTCGGCGACCGTCTCCAGGCAGGCGCGCAGGATTCCCTGCTCGTCGAGGGCGGCGGTGTCGCGGCCGACGATCATGCCCAGGGCCCGGCGGGCGCCGTCGAGGTCGGCGGCGGCCAGGCGGTCGATGACGGCGGCGCTCTGGCGATGCAGTTCGCGGGTGGCCAGGCAGGTGTAGGCCAGCCAGCCGGCGGTCAGGTAGCCGGCGAAGCTGCCGAGGCGGAAGGCGCCGACCAGCAGGGCCAGGGCAGCGGCGGCGGTGACGGCGAGGACGGCGAGGACCAGCACCACGCCGGCCAGGCGGCGCGGGCCCAGGCGGTCGTAGAGGAGGCGCTCCAGCCCCCCGGCCAGCCGGCCGATGGCGACCACCGGATGCGGCAGGCGGCGCGGGTCGCCGAAGAGCAGGTCGGCGGCAAAGGCGGCGGCCAAAAGCGCCGGCGGCATCAGGCGGGGTCTCCCCCGGGGAGGCGGAGCAGGGCGCGCAGGCGCGCCAGGTCGAGGTGGCCGCCGAGGTGGTCGGCGAGGCGGTCGAGTTCGGCGTCGAGGCTGCGCTGCGGGGTGCGCCGGGCCGCCGCCAGGCCGCGGCGGGCACGCAGATCGTCGAGCAGCGCGTGGCGCACCGCCTCGTTGTCGAAGAGCCCGTGCAGGTAGCTCCCCCACACCCGGCCGTCGACGGAGACCGCGCCATCGTTGAAGGTCTCGCCGAAGCCGCCGTGGCGGGCCACGGAGAAGAGCGGCCGGGCCAGGGCGCCGCAGGTGGTTTCCCCCATGTGAATTTCATAGCCGGCGACCCGCTCGACGGCGCCCAGGCCGATGGCCGCGGCCCCCTGCAGGGGTGCGCCGGTCACTTCCCAGGTCTGCTTGCTGCCGGTCATCAGCGTGTCGACGTCGAGCAGCCCCAGCCCTTCGGCCTCGGGAAGGTCGGACTCGACCCCGTCGGGGTCGCTGATGCGCCGGCCGAGGAGTTGGAAGCCGCCGCAGATCCCGGCCAGCCGCCCGCCCCCGGCGTGGTAGTCGTGAATGGCCCGGGCCAGGCCGCTGGCACGCAGGTGCTGCAGGTCGGGGATGGTGCTCTTGGTGCCGGGGAGGATCAGCAGATCGAGGCCGGCGAGCTGGTCGGGGGCGGTGAGGTAGCGCAGGTCGACGTCGGCCTCGGCTTCGAGGGGGTCGAAGTCGGTGTAGTTCGACAGGCGCGGCAGGCGCACCACGCCGATCTTCAGCGCCGCCCCTTCCCTCCCCTGCCCCTTGCGGGCCAGCCCCAGGGAGTCCTCCTCGGGAAGGTTGAGGTCGAGCCAGGGGACCACACCGAGGACCGGCACCCCGGTGCGCGCCTCGACGGCGGCGATCCCGGAAGTGAGCAGGGAGGCATCGCCGCGGAAGCGGTTGATGATCACCCCGGCCAGGCGGCGGCGCTCGGCGGGGGTCAACAGCGCCACGGTGCCGACGATGCTGGCGAAGACCCCGCCGCGGTCGATGTCGGCGACCAGCAGCACCGGGGCGTCGGCGAGTTCGGCGATCTTCAGGTTGGCGATGTCGTGCTCGCGCAGGTTGATCTCGGCGATGCTCCCCGCCCCCTCGATCACCACCAGGTCGGCCTCGGCCTGGAGGCGCGCCAGCGACTCGCGGATCTTCTCGAGCGCACGCGGTTTGAACGCATGGTACTCGCCGACCGTCATGTTGCCGACCGGGCGGCCGTGGACGATGACCTGGCAGCCGGTGACGGAGTTGGGCTTGAGGAGCACCGGGTTCATGTCGACCGTGGCGGGGACGCCGCAGGCCGCCGCCTGCAGGGCCTGGGCACGTCCGATCTCGCCGCCGTCGGCAGTGACCGCGGCGTTCAGGGCCATGTTCTGGGCCTTGAAGGGGCGGACCGTCAGGCCGTCGCGGCGCAGCAGCCGGCACAGCCCGGCGGCCAGCACGCTCTTGCCGACGTCGGAACCGGTGCCGCCGATGAAGAGCGCCCGGCAGGGTTTCTGAGTGCCGCCCCCCTCGACCGTGGGGCCCGCCATCTCCCGCGCCTCGCTCCTCACGCCGTAGCCGCGCGGGGTGACCATGCGCCCGCGGCTGTCAACGAAGGTCGCGGCGTTGCCGATCACCACCAGCGAGAACATGTCGATCTCCTGTGCGGTGAAGTCGGCGAGGGTGGTGACGACCACGCTCTCGTCGGGACGGCAGGCGTGGCGGACGATGCCCACCGGGGTGGCCGGGGAGCGGTGGGCAAGGAGAATGTCGCGGGCCGCCTCGACCTGAGTGGTGCGACCGCGACTCTTGGGGTTGTAGAGGACGGTCACGAAGTCGGCGGCGGCCGCCGCTTCGAGACGGGCGGCGATGGTCGGCCAGGGGGTGAGGAGGTCGGAGAGGGAGATCACCGCGAGGTCGTGCATGAGCGGGGCGCCGAGGCGGGCGGCGGCGGCCTGCAGGGCGGAGACCCCGGGGACGATCTCGATGTCAACCGCGCTGCCGCTCTCTTCGGCCAGTTCGAGGACCAGCCCGGCCATGCCGTAGATGCCGGCGTCGCCGCCGGAGACCAGGGCGACCACGGCGCCTTGAGCGGCCCGGGCCAGGGCCTGGCGGCAGCGCTCGACCTCCTGGCGCATGCCGGTGTCGATCAGTTCCTTGCCGGCCAGCAGCCCGGGGATCAGCTCGAGGTAGGTGGTGTAGCCGGCGATCACCGTGGCCGCTTCGAGGGCGGCCCGGGCGGCCGGGGTGAGGTGGACGGCATCCCCGGGACCGAGGCCGACGACGTAAAGTTTTCCCTGAGAGATCATCTGTTCATTTCCGCCACGGCGACGGTGACGTTGCCGGACTTGTGCTTGTTGACCAACAGCTGCCCGCCGGCGGCAGCAAGGAGCGCGGCGGGCTCGCAGACGCCGCGGGCGCCGACGGCGGCGAGGGCGTGCGGCGAGGCCGGCGAGGGGGCGGAGACTGCGTTGAGCTGTTCGGCGGTGAAGAAGGTCAGTGGCAGCTTGCGACGGGCGGCGAATTCCAGCAGGCCGGGCTCGTCGGCCTTGGCCTCGACGCTGGCCAGGGCGGCGAGGCTGGCGAAGGCCAGCCCGGCTTCATCGAGTGCGGCGCGCAGCACCGCCTCGATCTCCCCGGCGGAGGTGCCGCGGTTGCAGCCGATGCCGGCGGTTAGGTCCCGCGGGCGCAGGCAAAGCAGCGGCCGGCCGGCGGGCTCGGCGACGACCCGGTG
>CAYQLP010000021.1:13846-34002 GCA_964418505.1 uncultured Geobacteraceae bacterium
GACCGACCACCACCAATCCGGCGGCCGCCCCGGCCAGGGCCGCGGCGACACTGTCATAGAGCTCGACCCCCGGGGTGGCGGCGTAGCGGGGGGCGATCAGCCCGTGCTCGTCGACCAGGGCGATATGCGACCCTTCGAGGAGCAGGCTGTTGAGATCTTTGATCCGCCCGAGGGGCTCGACGGCGAGCCCGGCGAGGCGGGCGGCCTCATCCCAGGCGGTCAGGCCGTTGACGTCGGTGGCGGTGGTGATGACCGGCACGGCGCCGAGGGCGGCGGCCAGTTCGCCGGCCAGCTGGTTGGCGCCGCCGAGGTGCCCGGAGAGGAGCGGGATGGCGAAACTCCCCCCCTCGTCGAGGACCACCACCGCCGGGTCGCGCTCCTTGCCGGCCAGCAGCGGGGCGACGGTGCGCACGACGATGCCGGCGGCCATGATCAGGGCAAAAGCCGGAGTCGCCGGCCACAGGCCGGCAACCAGTTCCTTGAGTTCGCCGCTGAAGGGGGTCGCCCCTGCCCCGCCCTCGGCGGCGAAGCGCGCGGGGACGTGCAGGGCGGCCCCGGGGCAGACCGCCTGAAGACGCGCGCCGAGGCGCGTGCCGTTGCGGGTCAGGGCGATGATGGCGAGCGTCATTGCCCGGCGGAGGCCGGCCGCCAGCCGTGGGCGAAGCCGGCATCATAGAGCTTCGAGACCGCCGCCAGCCCGTCGCGGCGGGCCGCCAGGGCGTCGCCGACCAGGATCACCGCCTGGCGGTCGATCCCCGCCGCCCGGACCTTGCCGGCGATGTCGGCCAGCGTCCCCTCGACCACCTGCTCATCCGGCCAGCTGGCCCGGGCGACTACCGCCGCCGGGGTCTGCGCCGTGTAGGCGCCGCGCAGCAGTTCACTCACCACCCCTTCGATCATCCCCACCGACAGGTAGATGACCATGGTCGCCCCGGCGGCGGCCAAGCGCGCCAGCTCCTCGCGCTCCGGCACCGGGGTGCGCCCGGCCAGGCGGGTGACGATCAGGGTCTGCGAGACTTCCGGCAGGGTCAGTTCCTGCCTGAGCGCGGCGGCGGCGGCGAAGGCGCTGGTTACTCCGGGGACGACCGCATAGGGGATGCCGAGGCGGTCAAGCTCGACCATCTGCTCCTGGATCGCCCCGTAGAGGGATGGATCGCCGGTGTGCAGGCGCACCGCCCGGCGGTCGGCGGCGGCTGCCCCGGCGAGGAGCGCGGTGGTCTGCGCGAGGGTCAGCGCGGCGGAGTCGTGGATCTCGGCGGTCGGGGCGTAATGCTCGACCAGGGCGCGGTCGACCAGGCTGCCGGCGTAGACCACCAGGTCGGCGGCGGCGAGCAGGCGCGCCCCCTTGACGGTGATCAGCTCGGCATCGCCGGGACCGGCGCCGACAAAGTGGATGAGCGGGGGGGCGTGCTGCGGCGTCACGGCTTGAAGACCTTCAGTTCGAGATCCTTGACGGCCTTGAAGTGTTTGCCGTTACCGGTCGCCAGGGGCAGGTTGTTTTCAACCGCCGTGGCGGCGATCACGGCATCGCCGGCACGCAGGCCGTGCGCGAGAGAATACTCTTCGACGTAGATCAGGGCGCGGTGGCCAATGTTCTCGGTGAGCGGCAGGACAACGAAGCCGAAATCAGTGATGAATTGTCTGATCAAACGATGCTGGCGCTTGTCGTTCGCGCACTGCAGCAGTTCCATGTAGGTCTGGACAGAGAGGTAGCGTGCGTCAACCGACTCCATCAAAGCTGCAGCCTTGAGATTGCCGCGCTGAACCCAGATGAAGATATCGGTATCAAAGAGCATCGAAGCGCCCCTGGCGCAGCCGCTTCATGACCTCATCGACGCTTTCAGGGTCGGAGGCAGCCATACCGAAAAAAGGGTGTTCGCTGATCTTGCGGAGAGACTCCCCGGTGTACGGCACAATCGTCCCTTTTACTTTGCCGTGATAGAGGATGCTGACTTTTTCACGCCGCTCGAGGGCCTCGAGAACTTCACTCATCCGGTAGCGCAGATCGACAACCGAGGCTTTCATGCCCAGCTCCTTTCCTCATAATATGCATAAGCATGATATGCATTTTATCTGTTGTCAACGTCAACCGGCAACTATGCCTGCGACACTTTCCTCACGATCAATAGCGACAGGTAGTCGAGCTTCTGGCCGACCAGGGCGGCGAGGTCGCTGACCACCTCCTCGTCGGCCGAGCCGACCCGGCGGACGAAGAGCCCGTGGCGCTCCAGGCCAAGTTCCTGCAGCAGGGCGTAGAGCCGGTCGTAGACCCGGCTGACCTTGAGCAGCACCACGCAGTCGAACTCCGCCAGGGCCCCGCGCAGGGACTCCACCGGGAGGGTCGCGGGGAGGATCGCCAGGCGCTCGTCGCCCAGCACCAGAGGGAGGCCGGCGGCCGCGGCGGCGGCACCGAGGCTGGTGATCCCGGGGACGATGCTGATCGGCACGTCGGGGTAGTCGCGGCGCAGGATGTCGTAGAGGTAGAGGAAGGTCGAGTAGAGGAGCGGGTCGCCGATGGTGACGAAGGCCACGCTGCGCCCGGCGCGCACGTGGGCGGCGGCCTCGGCGGCGGCCTCCTCCCAGCGGGGGCGGAGAACCGCCTCGTCGCGGCTCATGGGGAAGAGCCGCTCGACGACCAGCTGGCGGCCGCGGTCGAGGTGCGCGGCGACGATCCCCAGGGCGTAGCTGGCCGTGTCGGCGCTGCCGGTGGGGGCGATGACGACATCGGCGGCGCGCAGAACGCGGACCGCCTTGAGAGTCAGCAGCTCGGGGTCGCCGGGGCCGACGCCGACGGCGTAGAGACAGGGTGGATTCATGTTCTGGAGATCAGCTCCGAGTCGATGAAAGAGTGAGCAAAAATGCCCAGATGCAAGGCGCCCGCAGATCGAGGAGCGAGGCGTACCTCAATGGTACGTCGCAGCGACGAGAGCCAGGGCAACACCGCAGATGGGCGTTTTTCATCACTCTTTGACGGCGGTGATGACAAAGACCGGGTTCTGCGCTTCAAACAGTTTGTAATCGGTCAGCGGCCGGGTGCGGGCGATGTTAACGGTCACCACCTCGAGCTGGTAGCCGGCGTTGTCGAAAAACTCGGTGGCAGCGGTGAGGGTGTCCAGCGTCACGGCATTGATGACCACCCGGCCGTCGGCGGGCAGGCGCACATCGATCGCCTTGAGGATCTCCCAGAGGTTCCCCCCCGAGCCGCCGATGAAGACCCGGTCGGGGTCGGGGAGCTGCTCGAAGCAGTCCGGGGCCGCCCCGGCGACCAGGTTGACGTGGCGCGACTGGAAGGTGCCGAGGTTCTCGCGCAGGAAGGCCAGGCACTGCTGGTTGCGCTCGATGGCGTAGACCCGTCCGTTGGGGAGGAGCTGGTCGGCCTCGATGCTCACCGAACCGGAGCCGGCGCCGACGTCCCACAGCGTCATGTCGTGGCGCAGGCGCAGCTTGGCCAGGCTGACCGCGCGCACCTCCTCCTTGGTGATCAGCTTTCTGACGGTGGCGAACTGGTCGTCGGCGATGCCCAGCACCGGCCGCGCCCCGGCGCCCCCGGCCTCGTACTCCTTGATCAGGATCAGCACGTTGAGCGGCGCCGCGGCGATATCCAGGAGGCCGCGCACGTCGGTGCTGACGATGCGCTCTTCGGCGCTGCCGAGGTTCTCGCACAGCCAGGCGCGGTAGCCGTCGCGGCCGCGGCGGATCAGCTCGGCGGCGATGACCGCCGGGGTACGCTGTTCGTCGGTGAGGATCGCCGCCTTGTCGTTGGCAACGATGCGATCGACTGCCTCCCCCACCGTCCGCCCGTGGGTGGAGACGAAGACCGCGTCGTCCCAGGGGGTGCGGATCCTGGCGAAGGCGTACTGGACCGAGCTGACGTTGGGGAGGAACTCGAAGTCGGCGCCGGGGAGGTTGCGCAGCAGGTAGCGGCCGATGCCGAAGAAGAGCGGGTCGCCGGAGGCCAGCACCACCGCGCGCCCCGGGTGGGCGGTCAGGCGGGTGACGATCGCGGCCAGGTTGCTGCCGATCACCATGCGCTCGCCGGCAAACTCGGGGAAGAGCGCCAGCTGCCGCTCGCCGCCGATCAGCAGGTCGGCCTGACCGACCAGCTCCAGGGCCCGCCGGCCGAACTCCTCGTGTCCCCTGACCCCTGCGCCGATGACGTGAATGGTGTTCATGGTTCCCTCGTTTCGAAGAGTGTGCCGAAGGTGACGGCGGGTTCGCCGGCGTAGCCGGCCAGCAGGATCCCGCAGCGGAGACCGGGGGCCCATTCGCCCAGGCGCTCGAGGGCCCGAGCCGCGGCCACCGCCATCAGCGGGTGGCCGGGCCCGAGTTCAAGGTAGACCTCGCGGGCGGTGTGGGCCAACTCTAGCCGCTCGACGAGCGCAGCGTCAAGGCCGGCGGCACGCGCCCAGCCGGCCAGGGTGGCGAGGTCGAGGTCGGCGGCATGGGCGTGGGTCAGCGGGTGGCCGCAGCCGATCTTGACCAGCTTGGCGAACTGGGCGGCGATCACCAGCTCTTCCACCCCCAGGTGCCGGCAGGCGCCGGCCAGGTGGGCGACGTGGTCGCCCATGAGGACGAAGGCCTCCTCGGGGAGAGGCAGGGCGCGCATGGCCGCCTGCTCGCTGCTCCGCCCGGTGCTGGCCACCACCCGGCGGCAGCCGTTGGCCAGGGCCACGCCGATGGCGGCATCGATGGTATCGGTCCAGGCCCGGTGGGAGATCGGCGTCACCACCCCGGTGGTGCCAAGGATCGACAGCCCGCCGAGAATGCCGAGGCGCGCATTGAGGGTGCGGCGGGCGCGCTCCTCGCCGTCGGGGATGCTGAGGGCGACACGCAGCGGGAGGGGTGCGGCGGGGGACGGAAAGACCTCCGTGACTGCCGCCGTGATCATCTGCCGGGGGACGGGATTGATCGCCCACTCCCCCACCGCCACCGCCAGCCCCGGCTTGGTGACCCGGCCGATGCCGGGACCGCCGGCGATCTCGATGCCGTCACCCTCTGCGCTGCCGCTGACCTCGGCCCACACCCGGCAGCCGTTGGTGACATCGGGGTCGTCGCCGCCGTCCTTGACCACGCAGCAGGCGGCCGAGCAGGCGTCGAAGCGCTGGCCCTCGAGGGCGAACTCCGCGGTCAGCCCGGCCGGCAGCGACAGGGTCACGCGCTCCACCGGACGCTGGTCGCGCAGCATCAGCGCCGCGCCCTTGGCGGCGGCGGCGGCGCAGGCCCCGGTGGTGTAGCCGTGGCGCAGCGACCGGCCCATTCCCTTATCTCTCCTCAGCCGCCAGGAGCAGCAGGGCGTTGAGGATGGTCGCGGCGATTGCCGAGCCCCCCTTGCGCCCCTGACAGGTGATGAAGGGGAGTCCGGAAGCCAGCAGGGCCTCCTTGGACTCGGCGGCGCCGACGAAGCCGACCGGCACGCCGACCACCAGCGCCGGGCGGACCGCCCCGGCTTTGGCCAGTTCGAGCAGTTCGAAGAGCGCGGTGGGGGCGTTGCCGATCAGGAAAACCGTGCAGCCTTCGGCCACCCCGCGGCGCATGGCCAGAAGCGAGCGGGTCACCCCCGCGCTTTTGGCCTCGCGGGCGATCTCCGGGTCGGCGACGTGGCAGTGGAGCTCGCCGCCGAACTCGGCCAGGCGGGTCTTGTTGACGCCAGCCCGGACCATGTTGGTGTCGCAGAGGATCCTGGCGCCGCCGCGCAGGGCGGCGATGCCGGCCGTGACGGCATCAGGGCTGAAGCGGCTGATGGCGGCGAAGTCGAAGTCGGCGGTGGTGTGGATGATGCGCCGCACGATCGGCCACTGCCGGTGATCGTAGGGGTGCGGGCCGACCTCGGCGTCGATGATGGCGAAGCTGCGCCGTTCGATCTCGACGGGGTCGACGGTCACCGGTCCGAAGTTCATGGCCGTGCCTCCCGTGCGCTCAGGCCTGCCAGCCGGCAGCGGCCAGGGCGGCCTCGACCCGCTCGCAGACCAGCTCGGCGAGCTTGGGGTGGACGCCCAGGGGCGTACCGAGAGTCATCTCCAGCCCGGGGTGGCGCTGCATGGCCATCTCCATCTCGGCGGGGAGATCCTCGAGGACATGGGCGCCGGCGTAGAGAAAATACGGGTAGAGGACGATGCGCTGGGCCCCGCGGGCCACGCAGGCATCGATCCCGGCCTGGATGTTGGGGGGGTGCTGCTCGCGGAAGGCGACCTCGACGATCGGGTAGCGCCCCTGGCCGGCGACCATGGCAGCGATTTCGTCGAGGGCCCGGTTGGCCGCGGCGACCCGGGACCCGTGCCCCATCAGCAGGATGGCGGTGGTTTTCATCATGTCGGCTCCTCACCCGGCGCGGCGGCCGGTATTCGGGTTGATCCGGCGAGCAGGGCGAGCAGCTCGCCCCGGCTGCGCGGCGGCACGGGGCCGGCGGGGACCCCGCGGCGGCGCAGTTCGGCGTAGAGTTCGTAGACCAGCGGCACTCCCAGGCCAAGGGGCGGCAGCGCCCGGCAGACCGCTTCGTGGTCGGCAGCCGGACCGTGGAAGGCCAGCCGGCCGCGGTCGAGGACGCACAGGTCGTCGGCCCAGGCGCAGGCGAAATCGACATCGTGGGTGGCCACCACCACGGTGCGCCCGGCGGCGTGCAGGCGGTCGAGGAGCGGCAGGAGCTGCGCGGCCATCGGCGGGTCGAGGCCGGCGGCCGGCTCGTCGAGGAGCAGCAGCTCGGGATCCATGGCCAGCACCCCGGCCAGGCAGGCGCGCTGCTTTTCACCGAAGCTTAAGGCGTGGGTCGGGCGCCCGGCCAATGCCGCCAGGCCGACGTCGGCCAGGGCCGCCGCCACCCGGCGACGCACCTCCGCCTCGGCCAGCCCCAGGTTGAGCGGCCCGAAGGAGACGTCCTCGGCGACCGTGGCGGCGAAGAGCTGGCTGTCGGGATCCTGGAAGACCACCCCGACGCGGCGGCGCAGTTCGCGCAGGGCGCGCCGGTCGTAGGCCAGCGGCACGCCGTCGCAGCGAATTTCGCCGCGCAGCGGCCGCTCGACGCCGTTGCACAGGGTGAAGAGCGTCGATTTGCCGGCCCCGTTGCAGCCCAGCAGCGCGGTGCGCCGCCCGCGGGAGAAGGCCAGGGACAGGCCGCAGAGCGCCGGGGTGCCGTCGGCGTGGCTGAAGTCGACCCCTCGCAGTTCGAGGAGCGGCGCCGGGGCGCTCATGCCGGCACCAGCCTGGCCAGGGCCACCAGCAGGCAGCCGCCGGCGGCCGCCGCCAGCAGCGGCCCGGCGGCGAGCGGCGGCCGGTCGCCCAGCCAGCGCAGCTCGCTCTCGTAGCCGCGCGCCAGCAGCGAGCGGTAGAGCTGGCGGCCGCGCTGGTGGCTGCGCAGGTAGAGGTTGGCGCCGAGGGCGGCCAGCGAGCGCAGGCTGTTCGCCGGGGTGGCGTAGCCCAGGCGGGCCTGCTGGGCGACGCGCATCGCGGCGGCCACGGCGAGGAAGGTGAAGAGCTGGCGGTAGGCGAGCACGGTCAGCTCGAGGAGCAGCGCCGGCACGCGCAGGCGGCGCAGCAGGTCGATAAGGGCCGGCAGCGGCGTGGTCAGAGCCAGGAAGTAGAGGCTGGCTACCGCGGCCATGGCCCGGCTGGCGGCCAGCGCCGCCGCGTTCAGCCCGGCCCGGCTCAGGCCGAGCACCCCGGGGAGCAGCGGAAGTTCGGCGCTGCCGAAGGTCACCGCCAGGCCGATGGCGCTGACGGCCAGAAAGCCGGCGGGGAGCAGGAGGAGGCGCAGGTAGGCGCTCACCGGGAGCCGGGCGCCGTAGAGGGTGAGCCCGGCGACAATCAGCAGGATCAGCAGGGCCGCCGCGGGGGAGGCCGCCGCCAGGGCCGCGCCCAGGCCGAGCACGGCAAAGCCGGCCTTGGGGGCCGGGTGCACGCCCCGCCAGGGGCTGGCGTAAGCGTAGCGGTCGAGGATCAACAGCCGGCTCCCGAGGCTTGAGCCGCACTGCGGCGCCCATGCTGGCGGCCGAGATAGTAGCCGAGGAAGCCCGCACCCAGCGCTGCCTGCAGGGCGAAGAGCAGGCTCTCGATCTCGCCGCTGGCCGGCTCGACCAGGGGGGCAGCCCAGGGCTGGTAGCCGGGGGCCAGCTCGCTGATGATTTTTTCCGCCTGGCCGTCGGCCCCGGCGAAGAACTCTTCGCCATCCTCCGGCAGGCTGACGGTGAGCAGGGGCCAGGCGAGAAGGGCCGCCGCGGCGAGAAGCAGCAGGGTGTTCTGGCTTTTCAGGGTCACGAACGCACCTCCAGCCCCCCTGCCGGCAGCCCCAGTTCGCCCAGTTCGCGGGCGCTGTGCCTGGCCAGCAGATTGAAGATCAGGACCGTCAGAAGGCCCTCGACGGCGGCCAGGGGGAGCTGGGTGACGGCGAAGAGGGCGGAAAACTTGGCAAAGGCGCCGGCCACCCCCAGACTCGGGTCGGGGAAGGCCAGGGCCAGCTGCAGCGAAGTGACCAGATAGGTGGCCAGGTCGCCGAGGGCGGCGGCCAGAAAGAGGGTCAGGCGCAGCGGCAGGCGGCAGACCCCGCCGGCCTTGAAGAGCCCCCAGGCCACCAGCGGTCCGGCCACTCCCATGGAAAAGAGGTTGGCCCCCAGGGTGGTCAGTCCCCCGTGGGCCAGCAGCAGGGCCTGGAAGAGGAGGACGATCAGGGCGATCGGCGCCATGGCCAGCGGACCGAAGAGCACCGCCCCCAGCCCGGTGCCGGTGGGGTGCGAACAGCTGCCGGTTACCGCGGGGAGCTTGAGCGCGGAGAGGACGAAGGTGAAGGCGGCGGAAACCCCGACCAGCATCTTCACCTCCGGGTTGTCGCGGCTCTTGCGGCGGATGGCGCGCAGCCCCAGGGCGACGAAGGGGAGTGAAGCCGCGCCCCAGGCCACGGCGTGCCCGGCGGGGAGGAATCCTTCCATGATGTGCATTCTGCTCTCCTTTGTATGCTCAGGCCGCCTGCACCAGCAGGTACGGTGCGACGATCAGCAGCCGGAACGGTTTGTCGAGCTGACGCTCCCAGTCATTCAGTTGCTCGGGTCCGGGCTTGCACAGCTGCCCGGCGGCGATCCACGCCGCCACCTCGGCGCTGCGGTCGCGGGCCACGCAGCAGGCCACCTCGAGCAGTTCAAGCTCCGGATCGACCACGATCAGCTGGTCGCGGTGCAGGTGGGCGCGCAGGGCCCGCCAGTCGACGGTGTCCAGCTCGTTCGCCAGCTTGTCACGCAGTTCGTCCATTCGTCCCACTCCAATCGACAGCCCGGTCAGGCCGCCAGGGTCACCCGGCGCCAGCCGCGCACCGAGTTGATCAGCCACAGGCGGCGGGCGGCAAACAGCTCCTGACGGGTCAGCGCTTCTTCTTCGATGATCCCCCGGGCCAGCAGCTCCGCGCGCAGGGTTCCCGGCAGCAGGCCGCTGGCGAGAGGCGGAGTCACCAGCCGCCCGTCCATTTCCACCACCAGATTGTACCGCGTCCCCTCGGTCACTTCGTCGCGCTCATTGCAGAAGAGCACGTCGGCGCAGCCCGGGTGGGCTTCCAGAATCCCATCGTACCACGGCCGCCAGGTGGTCTTGTGGCGCAGCAGCGGCTCACGCGAGTCGATCGGGCGGGCGGCCAGGGCCACCCGCAGCGGGCCTGGCGACACGCCCCGGGGCGGGAGCGGCTCCGCCGTCACCCCGCAGCCCCCGTCGCGCTCCAGCAGCAGGCGCACCTTGCAGGGGCCGGTGGCACCGGGGACGGCCGCCGCCAGCCGGCAGCGCAGCGCCTCGACCGGGGAGGCGAAACCCAGCGCGGCCGCCGACTCCTCCAGGCGCCGCAGGTGGCGCTCGAGCAGGGCATAACCGCGGCCGGGCTCCCAGAGCAGGGTCTCCACCAGGCGCAGCGGCTCCGCGCCACGGGCCAGGAAGGCCGCCTTGTCCAGGCACTCGCGGTACTCGGCGGCGGCGGCGGCATCGGCCGTCACTCCGCTGCCGATCCCCAGTTCGCCGCTGCCCCGCTCCAGATCGAGGACCGCGCTGCGGATCGCCACGCTGAAGACCGCCTCCGCCTCCGGCGAGACGAAGCCGATCGCCCCGCAGTAGGCGCCGCGCGGGGCCTCCTCGAGGCGGGCGATGATCTCCATGCTGCGCCGCTTGGGCGCGCCGGTCACCGACCCGCAGGGGAAGAGGGCACGAAAAAGTTCCGCCAGGCCGATACCGTCGCGCAGCCGGGCGCTGATTGTCGAGGTCATCTGGTGGAGCGTCGGATAGCTCTCGACGCCGAACAATTCGGTAACCGCCACTGAGCCGGTCTCGGCGACCCGCCCCAGGTCGTTGCGCACCAGGTCGACGATCATCAGGTTCTCGGCGCGCTCCTTGGCCGAGATCGGCAGGGACTCGCGCAGGCGGCGGTCTTCGCCCTCATCGCGGCCGCGCGGCGCCGTCCCTTTCATCGGCCGCATGGTCAGCTGCCGGCCGCGGCGGGCGAAGAAGAGCTCCGGCGAGGCCGAGGCCACCGCCAGGCCGGCGAACTCCAGCCAGGCGCAGAATGAAGCGGGCTGGGCCTGGCACAGCCGCCGGTAGAGGGCAAAGGGCTCGCCGCTGAAGCGGAAGGGGGCGCGCAGGGTCAGGTTGACCTGGTAGCTCCCCCCGGCGGCGATCTCTTCCTGGACCGCAGCGAAGGCCGCCGCGTAACGGGCCTCGTCCCAGGCCGGAAGGGGTTCGAGCAGGCGACAGCCGCCCGGCGCCACGATCGCCCCGGCGACCACCTCGCTGCGCCGGGCGAAAATGCCGAAGCAGGCCGGCGGCAGCGCCCCGGGACGGCCGAGCGGCAGCGCCGCATCGAGCCCCGCCGCCGCCTCGTAGGCGACCAGCCCGGCGGCGTGGCGGCCGGCGGCCACCTCGGCCTCGACGGCGGCCAGCACCCCCGGCACATCCGCCGGGAACTCGGCCCGCAACACCCGCTGCAGCCCGGTAAAATGAAAGGAGCGCCCGTCCCGCCCGGGGATAAAGGACTCGAAGAGCGCCTGCGGCCGCCCGCTCATGGGCGGCGGGTGTCGCGCCAGCGGCGGCAGGCGGCGACCAGGTTCCCGGCCAGCTGCGGGCTGCCGGCAAAGTGCAGGTGCACGTAGGAGCCGAGGACGTTGGCGACCCGGTAGCCCTCGGCGCCCAGCGCGCGGCCGTCGCGCCCGGTCAGTTGGTAGTCGCGCGCCACCTGCGCCGGCATGGCCAGCTCCGAATAGTGGAACTCGTGGCCGCGGGCCACCGTCCCCGCCGGCCCCAGCGGCGTGGCGGCGCTCATCGTCACCTCGCGGTAGCCGAGCGCCCGACGCCTGGGCAGCAGACGGGCCTCCGCCGGGAAGACCCCGGCCAGGGGCACTCCGTCGAGGCTGGCGGCGAGGAGCAGCAGGCCGCCGCATTCGGCGTAGACCGGCATCCCCGCGGCCGCGGCCTGGCGCAGCCCGGCGAGCAAGGTCGCGTTGGCCGCCAGGCGGGCGGCGTAGAGCTCCGGGTAGCCCCCCGGCAGGTAGAGCCCGGCGAGGTCCTCCGGCAGACGGTCGGTCAGGGGCGAGAAGAAGACCAGCTCCGCCCCGGCGCGCTCGAGAAGGTCGAGATTCTCAGTGTAGCAGAAGCAGAATGCTTGATCGCGGGCCACGCCGATGCGCACAGCTGCTCCGTCCGGCAGGGCTTTTTCCGGCACCGCCACCGGCGCCAGCGCGGCAGCTGCGGCCGGTCCGGCGAGGGTGGCCAGCAGGCGATCGAGATCCAGGTGTGCCGCCACGCGCTCGGCCAGCCGTGCGTAAACCTGCGCAGCGCCGCCCTCCCCGGCGGTGACCAGACCAAGGTGGCGCTCCGGCAGGGCCAGTTCCTCGTCGCGCGGCAGGCAGCCCAACAGCGCCGGCAGCTCCGGCCGCGAGGCGTGGGCCTCCTCGAGGAGCCGCCGGTGACTGTCGCTGCCCACCCGGTTGTAGACCACCCCGGCGAAGGCCAGCTGCGGGGCAAAGGTGGTGAAGCCATGGACCAGCGCCGCCGCGCTGCGCGCCTGGGCGCGGGCGTCGACCACCAGCAGGATGCGCCCCTCCAGCCAGTCGGCCAGTTCCGCGGTGCTGCCGCTATCGCTGGCCCCGTCGGCGCCGTCGAAGAGCCCCATCACCCCCTCGATCACCGCCAGGTCGGCGCCGCGGCAGCCGCGGGTGAAGATCTCCTCCACCGCCTGGCGCCCGCACATCCAGCCGTCGAGGTTGTGCGAGGGCCGGCCGCAGACCGCGGCATGGTGCCCCGGGTCGATGAAGTCCGGGCCGGCCTTGAAGGGGGCCGGGACCAGCCCGCGGCGGCGCAGGGCGCCGAGCAGGCCGAGGGTCAGCGAGCTCTTGCCGCTGCCGCTCGCCGGTGCGGCGACGATCAGCGGCTGCACAGCCTCTCCGGCAGGTGGTCGCCATTGAGCAGGCGCACGGTGCGGTAGCCGTCGGCGAAGTAGTCGATGACGTTGACGCAGGCGTAGTCCTGCTCCATGCAGAAGACCCGGTCGAGCGGCGCCCCGAGGGCGTCGAGGAGGATGATCCGGTTGATCCCGCCGTGGGCCAGCAGGGCCACGTTCTCCCCGGGGTGGGCGGCGAGCAGGCGGGCCAGGGCCGGGCGCACGCGCAGCGCCCCGTCGGCGAAGCTCTCCCCGCCGGGAACCCGGTAGTTGATGATGTCGTCGAGGCGCGCCTGCCACTCGCGCGGGTAGCGGGTCTGCAGCTCATGCCAGGTCAGCCCCTCCCAGTCGCCGACGTTGAGCTCGCGGAAGTCGGCGCTGTAGGTCACCCCCAGGCCGTGGGTGGCGGCGACCTGCTCGGCGCCGTAGCGGCAGCGGTCGAGATCGCTGCTCCACACCGCGTCGAGCGGCACCGGGGCGAGGCGCGCGGCAACCTCTTCGAGCTGGCGCCGCCCCAGGGGGGTCAGGGCCACGTTGGTCTGGCCGTTGTAACGTTTTTCCTCGTGGCCGACCACCTGGCCGTGCCGGATCAGAAAGAGACGGGTGCGCTGCATGTTTGTCTTTTACTCCCCAAAGATCAAGGATGTGCAGGCCGGGTGCAGGGCCGCCCCGGCCGCGGCGAGCAGGACCAGCACTTCGACCAGTTCCACCGCGGCGCCGAGGACATCGCCGGTCACCCCGCCGAGGCGCCGGCGGACCCAGGCCCCATAGAGCATCGTCGCCGCCACCACGGCGGCGGCCAGGGCCAGCCCGAAGGCGCCGCCCAGGACTGCGGCGGCCACGGTCAGGGCCAGGCTGGCCAGCAGCAGTTCGCGCCGGCCGGCGTGGGCGGCGAAAGCCGAGCCGGTCCCCTCCGGGCCGCGCAGATACGGAACAGTCACCGTCAGCAGCACCGGCGCCCAGCGCCCGGCCAGCGGGGCGAAGAGCAGGGCCGGCAGGCGCAGCGGCCCGGCCAGGGAGGTCAGCGCCGCCCACTTGCCGAGGAGCACCAGGACCAGGGCGACGGCGCCAAAGACGCCGATGCGGCTGTCCTTCATGATGCGCAGCATGGACTCCCGGTCGCGGCCGCCGCCCACCCCGTCGCACAGGTCGGCGAGGCCGTCGAGGTGCAGGGCGCCGCTGAGCAGGACCCACAGGGCCAGGAGCAGGACGTTCCCCGCCGGCGGGGGCAGGAGCACGGCCAGCACGCGGTCGGCGGCCAACAGCAGGGCGCCGACCAGCAGCCCGGCCAGCGGGAACCAGGCCATGCAGCGGCCCAGTTGCGGGGCCTCGACCGCTCCCGGGTCGCCCACCGGCAGGCGGGTCAGGAAGGCCACCGCCAGGCGCAGCTCACGGAGCAGCCTGCTCACCCGGCGCTGACCCCCGCCTCGTCAAAGGTTTTGACCTCGCGCAGGGTGCGCAGGGCCGCCTCCACCAGGGTCATCCCCAGGGCCGCCCCGGTCCCCTCGCCGAGGCGCATCCCCAGGTCGAGGAGCGGCTCGAGCCCCATGCGCTCGAGCATCGCCCCGTGGCCGATCTCCACCGAGCGGTGGGCGGCGAAAAGGTAGTCGCGCACCGCCGGGTGCATCTCGCTGGCGAGCAGCGCCCCGGCAGTGGAGATGAAGCCGTCGATCACCACCGGGATGCCGGCCGCGGCGCAGCCCAGGACCAGCCCGGCGATGCCGCCGATCTCGTAGCCGCCGACCTTGGCCAGCACGTCGAGGGGGTCGGCGGGATCGGGGCGGTTGAGGGCCAAGGCCCGCTCGATCACCGCCACCTTGCGGGCCAGGGCGGCATCGTCGATGCCGGTGCCGCGGTGGGTCACCTGGGCAGCCGGCAGGCCGGTGCAGACCGCGGCAATGGCGGCCGCCGGGGTGCTGTTGGCGATCCCCATCTCGCCGGTGCCGGCCAGGCCGATTCCCGCCGCCGGACAGGCCTCGCCCAGTTCGATCCCCGCCGCCAGGCAGCGCAGCGCCTGGTCCCGGGACATGGCCGGCCCCTGGGCGAGATTGGCGGTGCCGCGGCCGACCTTGCGGTCGACCAGCCCCGGCAGCACGCCGAAATCGTAATCGACACCCATGTCGACCACCACCACCTCGGCGCCGGCGTGGCGGGCCAGGGCGTTGATCCCCGCCCCGCCGGCCAGGAAGTTGTAGACCATCTGCGGCGTGACCTCGGGGGGGAAGGCGCTGACCCCCTCGGCGGCCACTCCGTGATCGCCGGCGAAGGTGTAGATCGCCTTGCGGCCGCACTCCTCGCGGCCGGTGAGGGCCACGTAGCGGCGGGCCAGCTCCTCGAGCCGCCCCAGTGAGCCCCGCGGCTTGGTCTGGCGGTCGAGGCGGGCCTGCACCGCATCGATGAGCGCGTTGTCGACGGGACGGATCTTCGCCAGGGTATCGCGGAGGAGGAGGGCGTCAGCAGTCATGGGGGCTCCGATTGGTTATTTAAGGCGCAGGGGGAGACCGGCGGCGACCAGCCACACGGCATCGGCGCGGGCGGCCAGGCGCTGGTTGACCTGCCCGGCGAGATCGCGGAAGGACCGCCCCAGGGGATGCTCGGGGACGATCCCCTGGCCGACCTCGTTGCTGACCAGCAGCAGCGGGACGGTCAGCCGGTCGAGGGCGGCGAGGAAGCCCTCGACTTCCGGCCACACTCCCTCTACATGCTCCGCGGCCAGCAGCAGGTTGGTCAGCCACAGCGTGATGCAGTCGACCAGCACGGCGCCGTGCCCGGCGGCGGCCGGCACCAGGGCGGCCAGCTCCAGGGGGGCCTCCAGGGTCTGCCAGCGCTCGCCGCGCACGGCCTGGTGGCGGGCGATGCGCGCGGCCATCTCGGCATCGCCGGCGTGGGCGGTGGCCACGTAGAGGAGCGGACCGGCACAGCCTTCGGCCAGCCCCTGGGCGTAGCGGCTCTTGCCGGAGGCGGCGCCGCCCAGCACCAGGCTGACCGGCGGGAGTTCGGAGGAAGTCGGCAACATCGGCAGCTCGCCAGGCGGGGCAAGACAAAACCCCGGATCGTGCGGGACGACCCGGGGCTGACGAATGAACGAGAGCCCGGACCTCTCCCGCGAAAGGTACGACGGTCTCTCCGGGCAGGTCTCCTGGCTCGTGGATCGCTTTACTTGCCGGCCCTTCCCACCTCGAAGGAGGCAGTGGCACGCCGGCTTTCATCACCACTTACAGTTGCGGGGCAGCGAGGGTTTTGCACCCTCTTCCCTATTCTCCCACCAATGGCGGGCACCCGGACAGTTACAACCTTGAATGTCCGCTGATTAAAGCAGAGGCCGCGCCGTCGAGTCAACGGCGAAAAGACGCTATTCCGCCGGGATATCCTCTGCGGCGGCAGGCTCCGGCTCCCCCTCGGCGAGGGCCTCGCCGATCCGCTCCCACAACTCCGCCACCCCTTCGCGGGTCATCGACGAGAAGGTGGTGAAGGCATCGCGGGGGAGCCCGGTGGCCCGGGCGATGACAGCGAGCTGTTTGGCCAGTTCGTTGCGGCTGAGCTTGTCGACCTTGGTGACGACCGGGATGGTCGGGCAGCCGGCCTCCTCGAGCCAGTCGAGGAACTGCAGGTCCTCACCGCTCGGCTCGCGGCGGGCGTCGAGGAGCCAGACCACCGCGCGCAGATTGGGCCGCCCGGCGAGGAAGCCGCGGATCATCGGCTGGAAGCGCTCGCGCACCGCCCGCGGCGCCCGGGCGAAACCGTAGCCGGGAAGGTCGACGACGTGCATGACGCCGTTGACCGCGAAGAAGTTGAGCATCTGGGTGCGGCCGGGAGTGGAAGAGGTGCGCACCAGCCCCTTGCGGTTGACCAGGGTGTTGATCAAGCTACTCTTGCCGACATTGCTGCGTCCGGCAAAGGCGACCTCCGGCAGGAGGGAGGCGGGACAGCCGGCAACCCCGGTGGCACTGGTGATAAAGGTGGCATCATAGACGATCATGGCAGGCCTTTCCCCGGGGCACGAAGCCGCCGGCGGCTCATCCTAGCAAAAATCCCCGGCGCGCCCAAGTCCGCACTCGCCGCGTCCCAGGCGGCAGAGGCCGTTGCACCAACCGGGTGGCTGATGTATAAAGGTATTTTACTGAAAAAATAATTCCCTGCATAGGAGACCGTCAATGTTCAGTCCCGCCCTGCTCGACGCCATGAACGAACAGATGAAGAACGAATTCGCCTCGGCCTACCTGTACCTGGCCATGGCCGGCTATTTCCAGGCCGAGGACCTCCCCGGCATGGCCAGTTGGATGCGCGTCCAGGCCCTGGAGGAGATGTCCCACGCCGAGAAGTTCTTCAACTTCATCTGCGAGGCCGGCGGGCGCGCCGACGTGCGCGCCATCCCCGGCCCGGAGAACAACTACGCTTCGCCCCTCGACTGCTTCCGCGCCGTGCTCAAACACGAGAATTTCGTCACCGCCAGCATCAACAACCTGGCGACCCTGGCGCGCAACGACAACAACCACGCCACCGGCATCTTCCTGCAGTGGTTCATCACCGAGCAGATCGAGGAAGAGGCCAGCGTCGGCCTGATCATCAAGAAGCTCGAACGGATCGGCAACGACGGCAACGGCCTGCTGCGTCTCGACGATGAACTCGGCACGCGGGTCTTCGTCCCCCCGACCGCCGCGGCTTGAGTCACGGCCCCGGCCCAACGGAAAAGTTCTCACCGCCCTTACCAAGGAGATTTCGCATGTCAGAGCAGATTGATGTCAAGGAAGCGGTGCGCCGCTCGATCATGACCGAGAAGAACGCCATGGACTTCTATCTCCGCTGCGCAGCCCAGGCCAAAAACGCCGCGGCCCGCCGGGTCTTCGAACTGCTGGCCGGCGAAGAGCGCGAGCACGTCAGCTGGTTCTTCAACATCTACACCGGTGAGGACCTCGACGACCTCGAGTCCTTCCTCAAAACGGCCCCGAGCAGCGACTCCGACTGGCTGAGGGACCTGGAGAAGATCGGCGGCGGCGCCCTCAACGAGCGCAAGGCCATGGAACTGGCGCTTGACAAGGAACGGAAACTGGCCGACCACCTGCGCGGCATGGCGGCGAAGATGACCGACCCGGCCGTGCGCCAGGTCTTCGAGGATAACGCCCGCTCGACCGACAATCACTATCAGCTGATCGAATCGGAGTATGCCCGGCTGATGGGGATGGTCCACGAAACCGACATCGATACCTTCGTCCGCGAGTAGCAGCCAGCCCCTGAACGGCCGCGGCGCCACTGGCAACAACACGACTGCGAGGAATCCCTTATGATAGGCGTCCCGGAACTGATTCTCATCCTGGTCATCGTGCTGGTCATCTTCGGTGCCGGAAAACTGCCCCAGGTCGGCAAGTCCCTGGGCGAGGGGCTGCGTAATTTCAAGGAGGGGATGAAGGACGGCGACAAAAACGACAAGGGTCAGCTCCCGCCCGAAGACCAGGGGAAATCCTGATCGGGACCCGCGGGTCCGGCCTCTTTTGCCAACAAGAAAACCGCCCCTCGCAGGGCGGTTTTCTTGTTGGCGGCGACCGGGAAAGTCAGGCGCCTTGCGGCACGATAGTGACGACCACCCGGCGGTTGAGCTGCTTGCCGGCGGCGGTGGCGTTGTCGGCGACCGGCTGGGTTTCGCCGAAGCCCTGGGTGGTGATCCGCCCCGCCGCCACCCCCTGGGCCACCAGGGCGCTGCGCACCGCCTCGGCGCGACGCACCGAGAGATCCTGGTTTAAAGCCTCGCTGCCGTCGCTGTCGGTGTGGCCGGCGACCATGATGCGGGTCTCGGGGTACTGGATGAGAACCCGGGCGACCCGGTCGATCTCCTGGTAGGCCCCCGGCTTGAGGGCTGACGCCCCGCTGTCGAAGAGGAGATCGGACTTGAAGGTGACCGCCAGGACGTCGGCGTCGCGGCGGATGCTGGCGCTGTCACTGGCGGCAAACTGCTGCTGCAGGGCCGCCTGCTGGTTGTCCATGTACCTGCCGATCCCGGCCCCGGCCAGGCCGCCGACCGCCGCGCCGATACCCGCGCCCCACAGGGTTGACTTGGTGTCATGGCCGATGGCCTGCCCGAGGCCGGCGCCGACCGCCGCACCGATCCCTGTCCCGTAGGCGGCGCCTTTCTGGGTTTTGTTCATCGGCTCGGCGCAGCCGGCGAGGAGCAGGGCGCCACCGATCAGCAGGGCCGTAGACTTGCGATAATTCATCTTTGTTCTCCTGTTCTTTGTGCGTGAGGGGATTTCGTACCGGGCTCACTGAGTTCCGGCACCGCCTTGAGTCTGCCACAGATCCTCAGGAATGCAACCCGCAACCTGCTGCAGCCGTGGGCGAGCGCCTTGCTATCCAACCTGCCGCCATGCTAGTTTTCGAGGTCGCGCAGAGCAGCACAATCCGCATGAAAGCAGGTTTAGAGCGATGAAAATCACCCCCGCCGAAGTTGAGCATGTCGCCCGGCTGGCCCGGCTGGCCCTGGCTCCCGACGAACTGGCCGCCCTGACCGGCGAGATGGACGCGATCCTCGCCTACGTCGAGCAGCTCGGCCGCCTGGACACCGAGGGCATCGAGCCGACGGCCCACGCCGTGCCGCTGGCCAATGCCTTCCGCGCCGACCAGGTCCGCCCCTCCTTCTCCCCGGAGCAGGCCCAGGGTAATGCCCCGGCCCCCCACCCCGACGGCTTCCGCGTGCCGCGGGTGATCGAATAGGAGGCGACCGTGGCCCTTTCTGACCTGACCTTGAGCGAACTGCGCGCCGGCCTCGAGCGCCGCGAGTTCTCCGCCACGGAGGTTGCCCGCGCCTGCCTGGAGCGGATCACCGCCACCGACCCGCGGCTCAACGCCTTCATCACCGTCTGCGCCGACCAGGCCCTGGACGCAGCCGCGCAGGCTGACCGCCGCCTGGCCGCCGGGGAGGCCGCCCCGCTCACCGGGCTCCCCCTGGCGGTCAAGGATATCTTCAACACCTGCGGGGTGCGCACCACCTGCGCCTCGAAGATTCTCGCCAACTACGTCCCGCCTTACGACGCCACCGCCGTGGCCCGGCTCAAGGGGCAGGGGACGGTGCTCCTCGGCAAGCTCAACATGGACGAGTTCGCCATGGGCAGCTCCAACGAAAACAGTGCTTTCGGCGCGGTGCGCAACCCTTGGGACACGGACTGCGTCCCCGGGGGCTCCTCGGGGGGCAGCGCGGCCTGCGTCGCCGCCCGCCAGGCCCCGGCGGCGCTGGGCACCGACACCGGCGGCTCGATCCGCCAGCCGGCCTCGCACTGCGGGGTGGTCGGCCTCAAGCCGACCTACGGACGGGTGTCGCGCTATGGGGTGATCGCCTACGCCTCGTCTCTCGACCAGGTCGGCCCGCTGACCGCCGATGTGCGCGACTGCGCCCTGCTGCTGCAGGCCATCGCCGGGCACGACCCCCTCGACTCGACCTCGGTCAACCTGCCGGTCCCCGACTACGCCGCCGCCCTGAGACGCGATCTCAAGGGGATGCGCATCGGCCTGCCGCGGGAGTACTTCATCGCCGGGCTGGACAGCGAGGTGCAGAGTGCGGTCGAGGCCGCCATCGCCACCTGCCGGGGGCTGGGGGCGGAGATCGTCGAGGTCAGCCTGCCGCATACCGACTACGCGGTGGCCTGCTACTACCTGATCGCCACCGCCGAGGCCTCGAGCAACCTGGCCCGCTACGACGGGGTGCGCTTCGGCCACCGCAGCGCCGATCCCGCCGGGCTCCTCGACATGTACATGAAAAGCCGCGCCGAGGGCTTCGGCA
>CAYQLP010000022.1:0-10521 GCA_964418505.1 uncultured Geobacteraceae bacterium
CCCTGGGCTTCCTGCCGCCCCTCAACGCCATGGACACCTGCGTGTGCATGGGCGCCTCGATCAGCAACGCCTCGGGAATTGTCCGCGTCCTCGGCGAGGAGGAGCAGCGCAAGGTGGTGGCGGTGATCGGCGATTCGACCTTCCTGCACACCGGGGTCAACTCGCTGATGGAGATGGCCTACAACCAGGCCCCGGCCACGGTGGTCATCCTCGACAACCGCATCACCGCCATGACCGGCCGCCAGGAGAACCCGACCTCCGGCTACACCCTGCGCGGCAACCCGGCGCCGCAGGTTGATCTCGCCGAGCTCTGCCGGGTCCTCGGCATCCGCCACGTGCGCACCGTCGACCCCAACAACCTCGCCGAGACCCGCATGGTCCTCAGCGAGGAGATGGCCCGCCCCGAGCCCTCGGTGGTGATCACCAACCGCCCGTGCTGCCTGATCAAGGACAGCAAGCGCTTCACCCCCGGCCACGCGCTGGCCATCGACCCGGAGCTGTGCACCGGCTGCCGGGCCTGCCTGCGCTTGGGCTGCCCGGCCATCGAGTGGGTCCCCGCGGCGGGCGGCCGCAAAGGCAAGGCGCGCATCGACTCCCTGCTCTGCAACGGCTGCACCGTCTGCATGCAGCTGTGCAAGTTCGACGCGATCACCATCAAGGCGGAGAAGCCATGAGCGAGCAAATCACCAACATCCTTCTCGTCGGCGTCGGCGGTCAGGGGATCCTGCTGGCCTCGGAGATCCTCGCCGAGACTTTCATGCTCGCCGGCTTCGACGTCAAGAAGAGCGAGATCCACGGCATGTCGCAGCGCGGGGGCAGCGTCGTCTCCCACGTCCGCTACGGCCGCGAGGTCTTTTCGCCGACCGTCCCGGAAGGGGAGGGGGACATCCTCTTCGGCTTCGAACTCCTCGAAACCTACCGGGCCCTGCCGATGCTCCGTCCGGGCGGCGCCGTGGTGGCCAACGACTTCCGCATCGCGCCGCCCTCGGTGCTCCTCGGCCAGGCCGGCTACCCCGAAGACCTCGCCGGGCGCATGCGCGAGCGTTTCCCCGCCTTTCTGCTGGTCGACGGGCTCCACCTGGCCCAACAGGCCGGCGACGTGCGCGCCGCCAACACCGTGCTCCTCGGCGCCGTCTCGAAGCGCCTGCCGATCGGCGAGGAGCTCTGGCTCCAGGCCCTGGAGAACATGGTGCCGGCGAAGGCCCTGGCGGTGAACCGCACCGCCTTCGCCCTCGGCCGGGGGCTGTAGGGGGACCGATGAGCAGCTACTTCCACGAGGAGTTCGAAACCCTGCCGCGCCCGGCCCTCGAGGCCCTGCAGCTCAAGCGCCTGCAGCAGACGGTGGAGCGCGTCTACCGCAGCGTCCCCTTCTACCGCGAGACCCTCGACGCCGCCGGGATCCGCCCGGAGCAGATCAAGGGGCTCGAGGACCTGCGCCGCCTCCCCTTCACCACCAAGCAGGATATGCGCGACGCCTATCCCTACCGGCTCTTCGCCGCGCCGCTCGAGGAGATCGTCCGCATCCATGCCTCGAGCGGCACCACCGGCAAGCCCACGGTGGTCGGCTACACCCGCAAGGATATCGACACCTGGGCCGAACTCATGGCGCGGACCTTCGCCGCCGCCGGCGTCAGCCAGCGTGACATCATCCACAACGCCTACGGCTACGGGCTCTTCACCGGCGGCCTGGGGGCCCACTACGGCGCCGAGCGCCTGGGCGCCTCGGTCATCCCCATCTCCGGCGGCAACACCCACCGCCAGCTGATGATCATGCAGGATTTCGGCTCCACGGTCCTCACCTGCACCCCCTCCTATTCGCTGTACATGGCCGAGGAGGCGCGCGCCGCCGGCATCGACTTCCGCGACCTCAAGCTGCGCGTGGGGATCTTCGGCGCCGAGCCGTGGAGCGAGGACATGCGCCGCGATATCGAGGCCAAGCTCAACCTCGACGCTCTGGATATCTACGGCCTCTCCGAGATCATGGGCCCGGGGGTGGCCATCGAGTGCATCGAGGCCAAGGACGGGCTGCACATCTGGGAGGACCACTTCCTCGCCGAGATCATCGACCCGGAGAGCGGCGAAGTCCTCCCCGACGGCCAGCTCGGCGAACTGGTGATTACCACCATCACCAAGGAGGGGATCCCCCTGCTGCGCTACCGCACCCGCGACATCACCAGCCTGACCCGCGAACCCTGCCGCTGCGGGCGCACCCACGCGCGCCTGGCGCGCATGAGCGGGCGCACCGACGACATGCTGATCATCCGCGGCGTTAACGTCTTCCCCTCGCAGATCGAGGCGATCCTGCTGCGCATCGAGGGGGTCGAGCCCCACTACCTGCTGGTCGTCGACCGGGTCGAGAATCTCGATACCCTGGAAGTCCAGGTCGAGGTCGACGAGCGGCTCTTCTCCGACGAGGTCAAGGTCCTGCAGACGCTGGCGCGCAGAATCGAGAAGGAGATCAAGGACCTGCTCGGCGTCACCTCCAAGGTCCGCCTGGTCGAGCCGAAAACCATCGCGCGTAGCGAAGGCAAGGCCAAACGCGTCATCGACAACCGCAAACGCTAGGGGAGGGTGCCATGCAGCTCGAACAGATATCCATCTTCATCGAGAACAAGTCCGGGCGCCTGGCCGAGGTCACCCGCGTTCTCAGCTCCCGCAACGTCAATATCCGCGCCCTGTCGCTGGCCGACACCTCGGATTTCGGCATCCTGCGCCTGATCGTCGACCAGACCGACCTGGCCAAGCAGGCCCTCAAGGACGGGGGCTTCACGGTCAGCAAGACCGAGGTGGTGGCGGTGGAGGTCCCAGACCGCCCCGGCGGGCTCGGTGGGATCCTCCAGGTCCTCGACGCCAACCAGATCAATGTCGAGTACATGTACGCCTTCGTCGAGCGCTGCGGCGGCAACGCAGTGATCATCTTCCGTTTCGACGACCCGGAGAGTGCCATCCGCGTCCTCGGCGCCAACGGGGTGAAGATTCTCCCCGGCGAGCGCGTCACCGGGCTGTGAGCCGGCTGATCCGCCCGGTCCCGCAGAGGAGCCGCCGTGAGCACTGACCAGCCGCACCGCATCTGGGATCCTGTCCACGAGTGCCTGGAACGCCGCGATCTCGAACGCCTCCAGTTCGAGCGCCTGCGTGCCACCCTCGAGCGGGTCTATCATCGCGTCCCCTGCTACCAGGAGAAGTTCCGCCGCGCCGGGATCACCCCCGACGACATCCACTCCCTGGCCGACCTGGCGCGCCTCCCCTTCACCACCAAGGAGGACCTGCGCCTCAACTACCCCTACGGGATGTTCGCCGTGCCGATGCGCGACGTGGTGCGCATTCACTCCTCGTCGGGGACCACCGGCAAGCCGACGGTGGTCGGCTACTCGCGCAGCGACCTCAATACATGGTCGGAGCTGGTGGCGCGCTTCATGACCGCCGCCGGGGTCTCCGCCGACGACATCGTCCACATCGCTTTCGGTTACGGGCTCTTCACCGGCGCTTTCGGCCTCCATTACGGGGCCGAAAAGCTCGGCGCCACGGTCATCCCCATCTCCGGCGGCAACACCGACCGGCAGATCATGATCATGGAGGACTACCGCTCCTCGGTGCTGGTCTGCACCCCCTCCTATGCCCTGACCATCGCCGACCGCATCGAGCGCATGGGGCACGACCGGGACCGTCTCAGCCTGCGCGTCGGTCTTTTCGGTGCGGAACCGTGGAGCGAGGAGATGCGCCGCGAGATCGAGCAGCGCCTCGGCATCATCGCCACCGACAACTACGGGCTCTCCGAAGTCATGGGGCCGGGGGTCGCCGGCGAGTGCCTGGAGCGGTGCGGCATGCACATCTGCGAGGACCATTTTCTCGCCGAGATCATCGACCCGGAGAGCGGCGAGGTCCTCCCCCCCGGCGAGGTGGGGGAGTTGGTCCTGACCAGCCTGACCAAGGAAGCGATGCCGGTGGTCCGCTATCGCACCCGCGACATCACCCGCCTGCACTACGAGCGCTGCCGCTGCGGGCGGACCACGGTGCGCATGGAGAAGACCCGCGGCCGTTCCGACGACATGCTGATCATCAAGGGGGTCAACGTCTTCCCGACGCAGATCGAGGAAGTGCTCTTCCAGGTCGAGGGCTGCGAGCCGCACTACCAGCTGGTGGTCGACCGGGTCGACAACGTCGACACCCTGGAGGTGCTGGTCGAGGTCAACGAGACCATCTTCTTCGACGAGATGCGCAAGCAGCGTGCCTTTATCGACATGGTCGAGAAGCGCCTGGCCTCGATGCTCAACGTCGGCGCCCGGGTGCGCCTGGTCGAGCCGGCCTCCATGCCGCGCCACGAAGGGAAGGCCCAGCGGGTCATCGATCGCCGCAAGCTGTGAAAGCGGTTGACAGCCGCGGCCGTCCTTGCTAATAATTGCAATTCTGTAGTGTTGACGGGGCGTAGCGCAGCCTGGTAGCGCACCAGCATGGGGTGCTGGGGGCCGGAGGTTCGAATCCTCTCGCCCCGACCATAACAACTACAGACACTTGGGCCATTCCGCTAAGGGGTGGCCCAAGTGCTTTTTGGGGGGGCTGGAAGGCCGAGGACCAGAGCGTCGAGGGATTTTGGCAATTGACGTTAATCAGAATAACGCCGAAGCTGGTCAAGTTATGACCATGAAACAGAACTCCGTCCAATGGCAGCCGGTGCCGGGCGCTGACGGCGTCCGCTTCCTCCCCTTCGAACTCCCGCCGGCAGCGGGGAGCACGGTCTACCTGCTCGCTTACCCAGAACTATTCCTGCTCATCGATCTCGGCATGGATGAGCCGCGGATCGGGAAAGCCACCGAGGTCATCAACGACCTCGACCCGGGGCATGTAAAACCGCTCCTCGTCATTCTCACCCACTGCCATATCGATCACATCGCTGCGGCCAAGGCTCTTGCAGGAGTCGCCCCCCGCTCATTCGGCGTGTCGGGGCATGCCGCGGGACGGGCGACCCTGGCCCGGCAGGATGAGGCGGCGACGGCCTCCTACCTTTTCCGCTGCATCCCCCCCGCCATCGACGTGGCCGTCCCGCTCTTCAGCACGAAGGACCGCTCCTCACTACCTGACAGCGGCCTGCCGTCGCTTCGCCTGAGCGAATCGCTGATCGATCCGGCGTCGGGACTGTCGACGCAGGACATTCTCGTCGGCAACCAATTGGTCGCCCGGGCTTATGCGACACCGGGACACACCCCCGACAGCATCTGCCTGCGAGTCGGCAACCTCTTCTTCTGCGGCGATCTCCCCTTCGCCGGCAACCCCGGAGTTGCCGGGACCCCGGGCTGGAACCGGGGAGAGCTGCTCATCTCTCTCGATGCCGTCGCTGGACTTATGGAGGAGAGCACGGAGCTGGCCGTCTGCGCCGGCCATGGCCGGCTGTTGGAGCGCGGGCCGGCCCTAGCCCTCTTTGCTGCCGCGCGGTCACAGGCCGCGAGCACCAGGGTGGTCGCCGTTCTCGATGCCGAGCGCTCAGCGTTTCTCAAGGGGTATGCACAGGTCCTCCTCCGGGAGTTGAGCAGCACGTTCACCATCCTTGCCGGCCGCCTGCTGCTGGTTGCCGATCAGTTGGAAAGCCTCGACGAGATCGAACGCAGCCGCCGCATCCGCGAATCGGCACTCTTCACCGCCATCGACCAGCTGATCGAACAGTATGCCCGCTCCGCCGCCCGCGACGACCAGAACGGCGAACCCGACATGCGTCTCCCCCTGGCGGCCGGCTCGATTCTCGCCAAGCTCGAGAAGATGCTCGCTGACAGGCTGTTTACCGAGATCATCGATCCCGTGCGACTCCGCCGGGCCCACAACCTCATTCTCGATTTCACCAATGCCCTGCGGGGCATCTCCTATCGTCACCTGCTCCGTCCCGAAAGTCCCGCAGGACTGGTCGAAGCCTTCCTCGCCGATGTTGCCGCCCCCAACCGCGACGAACGCTGTCTGCTGGCCGCGGCCGAAGACCACGATGCCTTCATGGCCCAACTGATGCGGCGGCTGGCCTTCCGCCCCCTCTTCGCCGGCGTGACGTTCACCTCTTTGGTCTCTGCGGGGCTGCCGCCGGTCGCGGTGGTCCGGGAGCATCTACTCGATACCCTTACCGGGCTCGGTGAACTGCTGGTTGTCGCCGGCGGGCGGCGCATCATGATCGACGCCGCAGCCGAGGGTGAAGAGGTGTACCTGGCTCTCTCCGCGGCAGTGTCTGGAGAGCGGATGGTCATCAGCGAGGGAAAAATCGCCTTCTATCGCATGACGCTGCAACTTTACGGCGCGAGGTTCAGTGTCGAGCAGGGAGGGGAAACGTTGACCTTTTCCCTCAATCTCCCGGTCGCGGAGTGGTTCGATGAGCCGCTGATCTGAAAAAAGTCCGGACCGCGTAACCCTTCTCGCGCGTTTGCCCCGCGTCCCCTGTGCCTGCAAGTTTTTAATTAGTCAATATGTGCTAGAGTGGCCAATAGGTGCTGAAGCGTGCAACCGCGCATGGGGGTGGCTATCGAAGCCAGCTGTCTTCTTTGCCCGGTGCGCCGTCTGTTCATAATGTGTGACACACTGCTAGGGGCTTGCCGCGGCTTGCCAAACTTGAGGATAGGCTGTGATCGACAATCAGACGATGACCCCCGCAGAGTCCATCGAGATCGAGTTGGAGGCGACGAAAGGCAGGCTGGAAGCGATTGTCAACGCCTTGCCGGATCTGCTCTTTGTTCTCGATCAGCACGGCACCCTCCTCGACTTCCACTCCTCCGCGATCGCAGACCTGTATGTGTCACCGGAGATCTTCCTGGGGGAAAAAATAGCCGACGTTCTCCCCGTCGAAGCCACCCGGGTGATTATGGCGGCACTTGCCGAGGCTGTCGAACTGGGCAGCCATCGCGGCGCGGTCTACTCCCTCGTCCTCCCGCAGGGCGTCAAGTGGTTCGAAATGAGTATCGCCGGGATCCCCCGGGGCGCGGGCCAGGAGCGCCAGTTTGTCGCTCTGGCTCGCGACATCACCCGGCGCAAGGAGGCCGAGGACGAACTGCGCATTACCCGCGCCAGCTTCGAAGTCGCATCCGACGCCATCTACTGGATCACCCCGGACGCGCGTATCGTCGATGTCAATCCGGCCGCCTGCCAGATGCTGGGCTACACGCGGGAGGAATTCCTGCAGTTGAGCATTCCGGATATCGATCCGCACTACGATATGCAGATCTGGCCCGAGCATTTTGCCCAGTTGAGGGGATTGCGGAGCAAGAGAGTCGAGACTGAACACCGCACCCGGGACGGTCACCTCATCCCGGTTGAGATAGTCGTCAATCACCTGGACTTCGGAGACCGGGAATTCCATTGTTCAATTGTGCGTGACATCACCCAGCGCCGCCGGGCGGAGGAGCGGCTGGTGGAGAGCGAAAAGCGCTTCTGGGCCTTCATGGACAACGGTCCGGTCGCCGCCTGGATCAAGGATGCCGAGGGACGTCTGCTCTTTCTCAATCGGAAATTTGAGCAACGCTTCGCCGCCAGGCCGATCCCCCTGCTGGCGAAGACCGATTTCGAAATCTGGCCGCCGCAGATCGCCGCCCAGCTGCGCAAAAACGACCTTGCCGTACTGGAAAGCGGGGAGCCGATCGAAACCACCGAGGAGATCATCGAGCCCAACGGTGTGCGCACGATCTGGCAGGCCACCAAGTTTCCGCTCAGGGATGCCTACGGGAACCAGTTTGTCGGTGGAATGGCCATCGACATCACCGAGCGTAAAAAACATGAAAGCCGCCTGGTCGAAGCTCGCCAGGCCGCCGAGACGGCCTGCCAGGCCAAAATCAATCTTTTTGCCGCCCTGGGCGAGGAAATCGTCACCCCGCTCAACGCGATTGCCGAATCCGCCGCCCGCCTGGAAAGTTCCCGGCTCGACAGCCGTCAGCAGGAAGACTTGGGGATCATCAAGTCCTCTTCCCTGGTCTTGAACGAAATGCTGAGCGATCTTCATGATTTTACCAGCCTCGAAGCCGGTCGGGTCAAGCTGATGCCGCTCGCCTTCGGGCTGCGCGACATCCTTGACGAAGTTCTCGATCGCTTCGCGGAGCGATTCACGGCTCACGGCCTGACAGTCGACACGGAAGTTGCCGCGGGAACTCCGCAGCAACTCTTTGGCGACCCGCTTCGTTTCAAGCAGATCCTGTGCAGACTGATCGACGTTCCCGTCCGGTTCACCCGGCAGGGAAGGATCCGCATCGATGTCTGTGCCCGCCCTCTCGAGCACAATGAACTTCTCCTCCAGGTTGCTATCGAAGACGCCGGCATCGGCATCAGCCCGGCGGAGTTGACTACGGTCTTTCAGCCGTTCGCCCACTTGAGCGGCGATGACGGCCGGCATCCCGGGGGGACAGGACTGGGGCTGGCGATCTGCGAGCGTCTGGCGACCCTGATGGGGGGGAGAGTCCGGGCGCAGAGTCTGCAGGGGGGCGGCGGGAGCTTTTTCGTTGAGCTGCCCTTCAAGGTGCCGACCGCCGGTCAGCAGCGCCGGGAATCACCGGGGACCCCCATGATCCCGCCGCGTCGGGTCGGCCCGCAGCTCAAGGTGCTACTGGTCGATGATGACGAAACCAACGTCCTGCTGCTCGCCAAGGCGATGAAGCTCTTCGGCTTTACGATTGTCGATGCGCGGAGTGGAGAGGAGGCCGTGCGCAAGTGCGCTGAGGAACTCTTCGACGTCGTCCTCATGGATCTCGAGATGCCGGGAATGGACGGGATCGAAGCGCTGCGGGAGATCCGCGCCGCGGAAACAGTGCGCGCTGTCCGGCAGCCGGTCCTCGCCGTGGAAGTCCGCCCCCTGGCGGGCCGCTGCCAGGAGCTCCTGGCGGCGGGCTTCGATGGCTGCGTCGCCAAGCCTTACAAATTGGCGACGCTCCTTGAGGAGATCAGCAGGTGCAGCGGCGAGCGGCATGCTCAGCGGCAAGAAGAGGGGTAGCCGTGGGCGTTGCCATGCTATCCTGGTGAGCAACCAATCGGAAGGGCCCTGACATGACCAGCCGTTGTCTCTCTGCACTCGTACTCTGCTTCCTGCTCTTGTCTCCCCTGTGTGGCCCCGCCGGGCGCGCGCGTCCTCGCGGTGCAGGTCGGCGGGGCGCCGCTGGACGAAGCGCGCGCTTACCGCCTGGCGACCAACGACTTCCTTGCCGCCGGCGGCGACGGCTATACGGTATTGGCCAGACATCAAACCGTCTTCGCCGAGCCGGTGCTCTGGCTGCGCGATCTCGTCGCCGACTGGTGGCGGAGCCAGGGGGCCGTCGGCCAGCGCAATGACGGCCGGATCAGGGCCGTGACGAAGTCCGTGGCAGCGACACCGTAGTGCCGGAACGCGCAAGGGCGGCCAGATCGGCCGCCCTTGCGTTTTGCAACGAATGATGTGACAGGGGTCAGCGCAGGTTGTAGAAGACCTCGCGGCCGCGGAACTCGGCGACTTCGCCCAGTTCGTCCTCGATGCGCAGCAGCTGGTTGTACTTGCAGATGCGGTCGGTGCGGCACAGCGAGCCGGTCTTGATCTGCCCGGCATTGGTGGCCACCGCCAGGTCGGCGATGGTGGTGTCCTCGGTTTCGCCGGAGCGGTGCGAGATCACGCAGGTGTAGCCGGCGCGCTTGGCCATCTCGATGGCGTCGAGGGTCTCGGTCAGGGTGCCGATCTGGTTGACCTTGATCAGGATGCTGTTGGCGATCCCCTGCTGGATCCCTTGCTTGAGAATCTTGGGGTTGGTCACGAAGAGGTCGTCGCCGACCACCTGGATGCGTTTGCCGAGCCGCTCGGTGAGGAGCTTCCAGCCCGCCCAGTCGTTCTCGGCCATGCCGTCCTCGATGGAGACGATCGGGTAGCGGTCGACCAGGTCGGCGTAGAAGTCGACCATCTCGGCGGCACTCTTGACCGGCTGGGCCTCGGCGTCGAGGCGGTAGCTGCCGTCCTTGTAGAGCTCCGAGGCGGCCACGTCCAGGGCCAGGACCACGTCCTCACCCGGGGTGAAGCCGGCGGCCTTGATCGCCAGCATGATAACTTCCAGCGCCTCCTCGTTGCTCTTCAGGTTGGGAGCGAAGCCGCCTTCGTCGCCGACGGCGGTGTTGTAGCCCCTGTCCTTGAGGACTTTCTTCAGGGCGTGGAAGATCTCCGCGCCCATGCGCAGCGCTTCGGCGAAGCTCTCCGCGCCGGCGGGCATGATCATGAATTCCTGGATGTCGACGTTGTTGTCGGCGTGGGCGCCGCCGTTGATGATGTTCATCATCGGCAGCGGCAGTTCCTTGGCGTTGGCGCCGCCCAGGTACTGGTAGAGGGGCAGCCCGGCCTCGTCCGCCGCCGCCTTGGCCACCGCCAGGGAGACGCCGAGCAGGGCGTTGGCGCCGAGGTTGCTTTTGAAATCGGTGCCGTCGAGCTCGAGGAGCTTGCGGTCGATGCCGGTCTGGTCGGAGGCTTCCCAGCCGACCAGCGCCTCGGCGATCACTTCGTTGACGTGACGGACGGCCTTGAGCACCCCTTTGCCCAGGTAGCGCTGCTTGTCGCCGTCG
>CAYQLP010000022.1:10573-30291 GCA_964418505.1 uncultured Geobacteraceae bacterium
CCGGTGGAGGCGCCGCTCGGCACCGCGGCCCGGCCCATGACGCCGCTCTCCAGGTAGACTTCGACTTCGACCGTCGGGTTGCCGCGGGAATCGAGGATTTCGCGGGCGTAGATATCGATGATTTCGCTCATAGGAACTGCCCCCTTGCAATGATGGGCCTAACGGGCCAATTTCAGATAGTACTGCAACAGGCTCCGGGTGAAAACCCTTTTCGACGCCGGGGCGTGTCGCGCGGCGACAAAATCCGCCCCGGGCAGTTTTTTACCCCTCTGTGCCGCGACCGATTGATTTCCATATTATGACAGTGCTATTTTTAGCAAAATACAGTTTCTCAAGGGCTTTTGCTTGAACGAAACAACACTCAACCAAAGCTTCACCCCCGACGATCCGCGCCTGGCCGGGGCTCTTTTCGGCCAGCACAACCGCCACCTGCGCCAGATTGCCCAGTTGACCGGTGCCGATGTCAGTTCCCAGGGGACGACCGCGAGCGTCTCCGGGCCGGCAGCGCAGGTCAATGTCGCCATGCGGCTGCTCGAGCAGCTGACCACCCTGGTCGCGAGGGGCTTTACGCTGCGCGCAGCGGAGATCGAGTCGGCGGCGCGGATCGTCATCGATGACCCCCAGGCCCGGCTGGCCGACATCTTCCTCGACACCGTGGTGGTCTCCTCGCGCAGCAAGGCCATCGCCCCCAAGTCGCTGGCCCAGAAGGTCTATGTCGACGCCATCCGCAACTGCGATGTGGTCTTCGGCATCGGCCCCGCCGGTACCGGCAAGACCTACCTGGCCATGGCCATGGCGGTGGCTTTCCTGCAGAAGAAGGAGATCAGCCGGATCGTCCTGGTCAGGCCGGCGGTCGAGGCCGGGGAAAAGCTCGGCTTCCTCCCCGGGGATCTGGCCGAGAAGGTCAATCCTTACCTGCGCCCGCTCTACGACGCCCTTTACGACCTGATGGATTTCGAACGCGGCCAGGCCCTGATCGATCATGGCGTCATCGAAGTGGCGCCGCTGGCCTTCATGCGCGGACGGACCCTCAACGATGCCTTCGTCATCCTCGACGAGGCGCAGAACACCACCCCCGAGCAGATGAAGATGTTCCTGACCCGCCTCGGCTTCGGCAGCCGGGCGGTGATCACCGGCGACATCACCCAGACCGATCTCCCTGCCGGCCGCACCTCGGGGCTGGTGCAGGCGATCGAGGTCCTCCCCCGTGTCGAAGGGGTCACCTTCGTCCGCTTCAGCGATCGCGACGTCGTCCGCCACCCGATTGTCCAGGCCATTGTCAAGGCCTATGACGCCGCCGAAGGTCGGAGCCTCCCCGAACCCCGGCAATGAAGGACCACCACGATGAATCCCTCCCGGCGCCGCGGCTGACCCGCGGTGCCAGGATCATGTCGCTCCTTGGCCTGGACGAAGGCTGGCAGCGCATCAGCCTGATGGCCCTGCTGGTGGTGCTGCTCACCGCCGTGATCATCCCCAAGGGGCATCTGATGATGCCCGTCTACGCTCCCGGCGACATCGCCCTGCGCGATGTCAAGTCGAGCAGCGATCTGCTCATTCCCGATGAGGAACTGACCGCCAAAAAACGCAGCGAGGCGGAAGGCTCCGTCCCCCTGCTCTACGACTACGACCCGCGGGCCGGGGCCACGGTGGCCGCCCGGGGGGGCGAGATTTTCGCCTTCCTGCGCGAGAGCGCCGGGCGCAGCCTGTCGGCGACGGAACTGGGCGCCGCCCTGCAGAGTTCCTTCGCCGTCCAGCTTGGGGCCGCGGATCTCGGCGTGCTGGTCGTGCTGGCCGGCGAGCCGGGGACGATAGAAGGGCTCTCTGCTGCCATCGAGGGAATTTACCAGCGCAAGATCGTCAGCAATCCGAGCCTCTTTGAGCGCGACCTGGCCCATGGGCTCATCCTGCGCAACGTGGCCAACCGTCAGGAACATCCCGCGTCCCGCAATGAGCAGGTTGCCGGGATGGCGGAACTGCCGGGGCTGCTGCGCGGCGAATTGCGCCAGGCCCGCTTCGAGGGCCCCCGCGGCCGGGCCCTGGCGGCCCTTTTCGGTCAGCTGCTGCGCCCCAGCGTCTCCTACAACCAGAGCGAGACCGATGAGCGGCGCGCCGCCGCGCGCAACGCCGTGCAGCCGGTGCTCAGCCAGGTCAAGAAGGGGGAGATCATCGTCCGCGAAGGGGAGCGGGTCACTGACGACCAGGTCGCCAAGCTCACCCACCTGCGCGCTCTGGGGAGCCGCGGGGCCATGCTCTCGCAAACACTCGGCCTGCTCCTCGGCTGTTTCATCCTGATCGTCCTCGTCCACCGTTACGGGCAGCGCAACGTCCGCAAATACCGGCCGAAGAACCAGGACCTGCTCTTCCTCGCCGGGACCATGCTCGGCCTGCTGCTGGTTCTCAAGCTGGGAGCCTTCATTGCCGGCGCGGTGGGCAGCGCCTTCCCCTACATCGCCCCGGATGCCTACTACTACGCGCTCCCCTTTGCCGCCGGCGCCATGGCCGTGCGCATCGCCCTCAACAGCGAGGTGGCGCTGATCTTCACCCTGGTTTTCGCCTCCCTGGTCGGGTTCCTCTTCGGCAACAACTTCGTCCTCTCCTTCTTCGCCCTGCTCAGCTCGCTGGCTGGCGCCCACTGGGTGCGCCAGCTGACCGAGCGCACCTCGATGTTCCGCGCCGGCGCGCGCCTGTCGCTCTTCAACTTCGTGCTGATCCTCGCCGTGCACCTGGTGGCCGGTCACGATTTCGACCTCAATCTCCTCTTCGAGCTCTGTTTTGGCGTCCTCGGCGGGCTCTTTGCCGCGGTGCTGGTCAGCGGCATCATCCCGCTGATCGAGTCGGCCTTCTGCTACACCACCAACCTCAAGCTGGTCGAACTGGCCAACATGAACAGCCCGCTGCTCCGCGAGCTGATGATTCAGGCGCCGGGCACCTACCATCACTCGATCATCGTCGGCAACCTCGCCGAGGCCGCGGCCGAGACCATTGGCGCCAATCCGCTGCTGGCCAGGGTCGCCGCCTACTACCACGACATCGGCAAGGCCAAAAAGCCGCTCTACTTCATCGAGAACACCGGCAGCGGCGAGAACAAGCACGACAAGCTGGCCCCGTCGATGAGCGCCCTGGTGCTGATGGCCCATCTCAAGGACGGCGTCGAGATGGCTCGCGAGCACCGTCTCGGCGAAGCCCTGGTCGATATCATCCGCCAGCATCACGGCACCAGCCTGATCAAGTTCTTCTACGAGCGCGCCCGCCAGCAGGCGGAGCGCGAGGTCGACGAGCACGATTACCGCTATCCGGGGCCGAAGCCGCAGTCCCGCGAGGCGGCCCTGATCATGCTCGCCGATGCGGTCGAAGCGGCCAGCCGAACGCTGAGCGACCCGACCCCGGCGCGCATCCAGGGGATGGTCCAGAAGATCGTCAACAGCATCTTCACCGACGGCCAGCTCGACGAGTGCGAACTGACCCTCAAGGATCTGCACAACATCGCCAAGAGCTTCAACCGCGTGCTCGGCGGCATCTACCACCACCGCATCGAATACCCCGAGCCGGCGGCCAAGGAAAAAAGCGACAGAGGAGCGAAAAGCAATGGTGAGGATCGCGATCGACGACCGCCAGCGGAAGATCAAGGTGGCCAGGCTGCCGCTGCGCCGGGCCGCCAGGAGAATCTTAAGCGCCTCGGGATGTCCTGAGGCGCGCCTGTCGATCCTGCTCAGCGACGACGCCGGGATCCGCGAGATCAACCGCGAATGGCTCGGCAAGGACCGCCCGACCAACGTGATCTCCTTCGCCATGCAGGAAGGGGAGGGGGGCGGTGTGCAGTCCGACCTGCTCGGCGATGTGGTGATCTCGGTGGAGACCGCCGCCCGCGACGCTGCGGAGGCCGGCCTGCCGGTCGAGCACGAGCTCTACTTCCTGCTTCTGCACGGGATTCTTCATCTGCTCGGCTACGATCACGAGCGCGGCACGGAGGCCGATGCCGAGCGCATGGAGGCCCGCGAGCAGGAGCTCTTCGCTCTGCTGAAGAGCGAGTTTCTGGCCGGCTGACGAGCCTCTGCGGCCTTGTTCGGCCCGGTTCTTCAACGATCCGGGCAATTCGCTTATTTCCAGTTATGCGGCAGTCGGGCTCGGAGGGCCCTCAAGGTGGCTGAAGACGAGCAGAAACAACGCGGGGAGACGGTCTTCGGGGCGCTGACCCGGATTCTCACCGGGCGCAGGCGGGCCTTGACCGAGGAGGAACTGCAGGAGGCGATCAGCAGTTCGGAGGAGGAGGGACTCCTCGCCGAGCGTGAGGGGGACATGCTGCAGGCGGTCTTCGAGTTTGGCGACACCATCGTCCGTGAGGTCATGGTCGCCCGTCCGGACATGGTCTGCTGCCCGCTCGACGCCCCCCTCGACGAACTGCTGCGCGTTATCCTGGCCAGCGGCCACTCGCGGGTCCCCATCTACGACGGCTCGATCGACCGCATCGTCGGGGTGGTCTACGCCAAGGACCTGCTGCGCTACTGGGGGGCGGCGCCGGCCGACTTCACGCTGGCGACGGTGATGCGCACCCCCTTCTTCATCCCCGAAATCCGCCGCATAGAGGACCTGCTCATCGATTTCCGCACCCGCCGGGTGCACATGGCCATCGTCGTCGACGAATACGGCGGCACCTCCGGGCTGATCACCATCGAGGACCTCCTCGAGGAGATCGTCGGCGATATCCAGGATGAATTCGATCTCGAGGAGGAGTGGGTCAAGGAGCAGGCCGACGGTTCGCTGCTCGTCGATGCCCGGGCCAACGTCGAAGAGCTCGAGGAGCGCTTCGCGGTGGAGATCCCCCGCGACAAGTTCGATACGGTGGGCGGCCTGCTCATCCACCTCCTCGGCACGGTGCCGAGCGCCGGCGATGTGGCCGACATCCACGGGCTGCAGCTGAAGGTCGTCGATGCCGATGAGCGCAAGGTCCGCCACGTGCTGGTCAGCAGGCTGCCGCAGGACCAGGCCGCGGAGTCCGCCGGTTGAAATCCCCCCGCCTGCTGCTCGACCGCACCACCCTGGCGGGGACTCTTTCGGGCGTCCTGCTGGCGCTGGCCTTCCCGACCCCGGACTTCGCCCCGCTGGCCTGGGTCGCCCTCGTCCCGCTCTTCGCGGTCATGGGCCGCCACCCCTTCCGCAGCGGCTTCACCGCCGGGCTGGTCTTCTTCGCCGCGGTCCTCTACTGGCTGAACATCGTCATGACCACCTACGGCCACCTCCATCCGGTGCTCTCGGTGGTGGCCTACCTGATGCTCTGCGCCTACCTGGCGCTGTACTTCGCCGCCGCCACCTGGGCGGCCTACCGGCTCAGGGAGCGCTGCGGCTATCCTCTGGCGCTGACCCTGCCGGTGCTGTGGGTGGGGCTCGAGTTCCTCCGCGAGTTCCTCCTCAGCGGCTTCCCCTGGGCCACCCTGGGCTACTCCCAGCAGGGGGTGCTGCCGCTGCTCCAGTCCGCCGAGCTCTTCGGCGTCTACGGCCTGAGCTATCTGCTGGTGCTCAGCAATGCTGCGCTCGCCGAACTGTGGCTGGGCCGCAGGGCTGGTAAAACAACGCACTGGCGGCCCCTTGCGGCCACCCTGGGGCTGGCCGCCGCTTTCGCCGTCTTCGGCTGGTGGCGGTTGTCCGGGGACCTGGATGGCCGCGACCAGAGCCTGGGCGTCGCCGTCATCCAGGGGAGCATCCCCCAGGACGTCAAGTGGCTGCCGGAGTTCCAGCGCGAGACAGTCGCCGTCTACTCCGGGCTGACCCGTCAGGCGGTGGCCGCCACCTCACCGGGGCTGGTGATCTGGCCCGAGGCCGCCACCCCCTTCTACTTCCAGGATCACAACCCGCTCTCCGCCGCGGTGGCGGCCCTGCCGCCGGCCACCGGCACCGCTCTGCTCTTCGGCAGCCCGGCCTACCGCCGCGAAGGGGAGCGCACCAGCTATCTCAACAGCGCCTACCTCCTCGACCGCGACGGCCGGGAGGTCGGGCGCAGCGACAAGGTTCACCTCGTCCCCTTCGGCGAATACGTTCCGATCAAACGCTTCCTCCCCTTTCTCGACAAGCTGGTGATGGGCATCGGTGACTTCTCCCCGGGGGTGATCAACCCGCTCCCCCTCGACGGCCACCGTCTCGGCGTGCTGGTCTGTTACGAGGCGATCTTCCCCGAACTGGCTCGCGAGTGGGTCCGCCAGGGGAGCAGCCTGCTGGTCAACATTACCAACGACGCCTGGTTCGGCCGCTCCTCCGCCCCCTGGCAGCACCTGGCCATGGTGCGCTTCCGGGCGGTGGAGAACCGGGTGTGGATTGCCCGCGCCGCCAATACCGGGATTTCGGCCTTTATCACCCCCTCCGGGCGGGTTGAGGCGGCGACCGGGCTTTACACCCCGACTTATGCCGCCGCCACGGTCGGCCTCGGCGCCCGTCCCGGCCTCTACGCCCGCAGCGGCGACCTGCTGCCGGGGCTCTTTCTGGGCATCGGCCTTCTCTGGCTGGTGCAGACGCGCCGCCGCCTGCGCTGAGGGCGGCGATCTCTCCTTGCCCTCAACCCCCCCGGTCGTTATAATCCGCAGCGATTTTACCGAGAGGATCATGCGATGTTTCGTGAAGAAAGTGACACCGTCTCCCAGCTCAAGGACAGGCTCGCCGAGCTGAGGAGGTATCTTTGACGTCGATGCCAAGCGTGAGCGGGTTGCCGAGCTCGAGGCCGAAGTGGCCCGGCCGGAGTTCTGGAACGACAACGAGCGGGCCCAGGAGGTCCTGAAGGAGCGCACCACCCTGGCCAAGCTGGTTGATGACTGGAGCGCAGCCAGCCGCGAGCTCGACGATCTGCAGGTGCTGATCGAACTGGGCGAGGAGGGGGAGGACGAGGAGACCCTGGCCGAAGTCCGCGAGCTCCTCCCAGAGCTGGTCCGGCAGGTCGACCGCATGGAATTCGCCCGTATGCTCTCCGGGCCCCACGATGCGAACAGCGCCATCGTCAGCATCAACGCCGGCGCCGGCGGCACCGAAGCCCAGGACTGGGCGGAGATGCTCCTGCGCATGTACCTGCGCTGGTGCGAGCGCAAGGGCTTCAAGACCGAGATCACCGAGTATCAGCCGGGGGACGAGGCCGGCGCCAAGAGCGTCACCTTCACCGTCGACGGCTCCTACGCCTACGGCTACCTCAAGGCCGAAAAGGGCATTCACCGCCTGGTGCGCATCTCCCCCTACGACGCCAACGCCCGCCGCCACACCTCCTTCACCTCGGTCTTCGTCTTCCCCGAGATCGCCGACGACATCGAGGTCGAGCTTAACGAGAAGGACCTCAAGGTCGACACCTACCGGGCCAGCGGCGCCGGCGGTCAGCACGTCAACAAGACCGACTCGGCGATCCGCATCACCCACCTGCCCAGCGGCATCGTGGTCAGCTGCCAGAACGAGCGCTCCCAGCACAAGAACCGCTCGACGGCCATGAAACAGCTGCGCGCCCGCCTCTACGAGCTCGAACTGGAGAAGAAGGAGAGCGAGGCCACCGCCCTGGCCGGGGAGAAGAAGGAGATCGCCTGGGGGAGCCAGATCCGCTCCTACGTGCTCCACCCCTACCGGATGGTCAAGGACCACCGCACCGGCTTCGAGGTCGGCAACGCCGACGGCGTCCTCGACGGCGATCTCGATGGCTTCATCGAGGCCTACCTGATGGGGCGTACCCGCAGCGGGACCGATCCCGACAACGACTGACAGATAAAGGACCCAGCGATGGAAGAGCGCAACGATATCCCCGCCCAGCGGCGCACTGCCCTGGCCGACCTGAGAGCGGCAGGGATCAATCCTTTCGCCAATGATTTTACGGTGAGCCACTGCACCGCCGAGATGCTCGCCCGGCACGCCGATGACGATGCCGCCGCCCTGGCCGACAACCCGCCGCGCTATGCCCTGGCCGGGCGGGTCATGGCCCGCCGCGACTTCGGCAAGGCCGCCTTCCTGCAGCTGCAGGACCGTGGCGGGCGCTGCCAGGTCTACGTCGCCCGCGAGCAGCTCGGCGACGAGCAGTTCGAACTCTACCGCCAGCTCGACATCGGCGATATCGTCGGCGTGGCCGGCGTCCCCTTCCGCACCAAGACCGGCGAGCTGTCGCTGCGCGCCGACACCCTGCGCCTGCTGACCAAGTCGCTCCTGCCCTTGCCCGAGAAGTGGCACGGCCTGACCGACGTCGAGACCCGCTACCGGCAGCGCTACCTCGACCTGATCGTCAACGCCGAGGTCCGTGAGACCTTCCGCAAGCGCAGCCGGATCGTCGCCCTGATCCGCGACTTCATGGTGGCCCGGGACTTCCTCGAGGTCGAGACGCCGATGATGCAGCCGCTGGCCGGCGGGGCCACCGCGCGCCCCTTCGTCACCCACCACAACACCCTGAAGATGGACCTCTTCCTGCGCATCGCCCCGGAGCTCTACCTCAAGCGCCTGGTGGTCGGCGGCTTCGAGCGGGTCTTCGAGATCAACCGCAACTTCCGCAACGAGGGGATTTCCATCCAGCACAACCCCGAATTCACCATGATGGAGTTCTACCTGGCCTACGCCACCTACGCCGAGCTGATGGACTTCACCGAGGAGCTGGTCTGCCATGTCGCCGAACAGGTGGTCGGTAGCCTGCAGTTCACCTACGGTGGCCGCGAGGTCGACCTGCGCCGCCCCTGGCAGCGCCTGACGGTGCGCGAGGCGGTGATGAAGTACGGCAACCTGAGCGAAGCCGAGCTGGCCGACCGCGGCCGCCTGCTGGCCTTCGCCCGCGGGCTGGGGCTGGAGGTCGACGAGCGGATCGGCGACGGCAAGCTGCTGATCGAGATCTTCGAAACGGTGGCCGAGCCGCACCTCTGGCAGCCGACCTTCATCACCAGCTACCCGACCGAAGTCTCGCCGCTGTCGCGCAAGAACGACGCCGACCCGGCGGTGGTCGACCGCTTCGAGCTCTACGTGGTCGGCCGCGAACTGGCCAACGCCTTCTCCGAGCTCAACGACCCCGACGACCAGCGCGAGCGCTTCGAAGGGCAGCTGCGCGAAAAAGCCGCCGGCGACGAGGAGGCCCACGCCATGGACGAGGACTACATCCGCGCCCTGGAGTACGGCCTGCCGCCCACCGCCGGTGAGGGGATCGGCATCGATCGCCTGGTCATGCTCCTCACCGACTCCGCCTCGATCCGCGAGGTCATACTCTTCCCGCAGCTCAGACCGGAAAAATGACCTACGAACTCTTCGTCAGCCTCCGCTACCTGCGCGCCAAGCGCAAGCAGACCTTCATCTCGGTGATCTCCTTCATCTCGATTGCGGGGGTGACCCTCGGGGTGGCGGCGCTGATCGTGGTGCTGGCGGTGATGACCGGCTTCCACGACGGAGTGCGCGGGCAGATCCTCGGCAACATCCCCCACGTGCTGATCCAGAAGCAGGGGGATGACCTCCCGGACGACCGCCGGGCGGTGGAGCGGGCCCTCAAGGCCTCCCCCCTGGTCGTCGCGGCGGCCCCCTTCATCACCAAGGAAGTCATGCTGCTTTCCCGGCAGAATGTCGCCCCGGCCAACCTGCGCGGCATCCTCCCCGGCAATAAGATTCTCCGCCAGCCGCTGCTCGGCAGCGCCGCCCGCCCTCCCGCCGAAATGCTCTTCGCCGACGACGGCGGCCCCCCGGGGATCATCATCGCCCTCGATACCGCCTCCTCCCTGGGGGTGGCAGTGGGCGACACGCTCAACGTCATCCCGCCGATGTTCAACGTCACCCCCTTCGGCATGATTCCCAAGATGAAGACTTTCCGCGTGGCCGGTATCCTCGAGCAGCGCGGCGGCTTCATCGACACCTACTTCGCCTACCTCGACCTGGCCCAGGCCCAGCGGTTGCTGGGGATGGAGGGGCTGGTCAGCGGCATCGAAGTCGAGGTCGGCAGCTTTGATCAGGCCCGCCCGGCCGCCGAGGCCCTGCGCCGCGAGTTCTCATTCCCCCACGTGGTGCGCTCCTGGGAGGATCTCTTCGGCTCCCTGCTGGCGGCCCTCAACCTTGAGAAGCTCGGCCTCTTTATCGTCCTGGGGATCATCGTCCTGGTGGCGGCCTTCAACATTGCTACCACCCTGATCATGGTGGTTATGGAAAAACATCGCGATATCGCCATCCTGCGCGCCATGGGCGCCACCTCGCGGAGCATCATGAAGATCTTCATCCTCGAGGGGCTGATCATCGGCACACTGGGGACGCTCCTCGGCACCGTCCTCGGGCTGGTTCTGGCACTCAATGCCGATCCGCTCATCAAGGGGCTGGAAAGGCTCCTTGGGGTACGCATCTTCGACCAGGCGGTCTACGGCATGTCGCGCTTCCCCTCGGTGGTTAACTTCAGCGACGTGGCGGCGGTGGTCATCGTGGCGATGAGCATCTCCCTGCTGGCCACCATCTACCCGGCCTGGCGGGCGGCGCGCATGGACCCGGCGGAGGCGCTGCGCTATGAATGACAGGGGCGACGTGAGCGGTGAAGCGTTGATCACAGCCCGCGGGCTGTGCCGGTATTTCGAGACTGCCGAGGGGCGGGTCGACGTCCTGCGCGACGTCGATGCGCAGATTCAGGTCGGCGAGCGGGTGGCCATCGTCGGGGCCTCCGGGGCCGGCAAAACCACCTTCATGCACCTGCTCGGCGGGCTCGATCGCCCCAGTTCCGGGACGGTGACCTTTGCCGGCGAGGACCTCTATCGTCTCAGCCCGGCCCGTCTCGACGAGTTTCGCAATCGCAGCGTCGGTTTCGTCTTCCAGTTTCACCAGCTGCTCCCGGAGTTCAGCGCCCTGGAGAACGTCATGCTGCCGGCGCGCATCGCCCGCCTGCCGGGCGGCGAGGCCCGCGAACGGGCCGCCGGGCTGCTCGAGGCCGTCGGTCTCGGCCACCGCCTGGCCCACAAGCCCGGGCAGCTCTCAGGCGGGGAGCAGCAGCGGGTGGCCATCGCCCGGGCCCTGGTCATGGAGCCGCGCCTGCTCCTGGCCGACGAGCCCACCGGCAACCTCGACAGCGTCACCTCCGGAGAAATCTTCAGCCTCCTCGATCGCCTGCATGCCCGGGGGCGCCTGACCGTGGTGGTGGTCACCCACAGCGAGGTCCTGGCCTCGCGCATGGACCGCATACTGCGCATGAGCGACGGCAGCCTGCTGACCTGATTTGAATTTGCACTGCCGGGCGCCATCCCCTATAATGAAACGTTTTCGAAGTTATCGCCCCGAACTGGAGTGCTTCTCCATGATCAAACGAGCGCTGTTCCTGGCCGTTGGCCTCCTGCTGTTCTGCGCTTCCACCCTGTGGGCCGCTGGGCAGGATCTGATCGCAGACATCGTCGTGGAGGGAAACCGTCGGGTCACCGCGGAGTCCATCCTTGCCGTCGTCCCCGTGCACAAGGGGGAGAGTTTCGACGAAGCGGGACTCGACGGCGTGATCCAGGCGGTCTACCGCCTGGGGCGTTTCTCCGATGTCTCCGCCGCCATCGACAGCCAGGCTGACGACATCCGTATCCTGCGCGTAACCGTCACCGAACGACCGTTGGTGCGCAGCATCTCCTTCGTCGGCAACCAAGAGCTGGCGGCGGAAAAGCTGCAGGGGCTCCTGACCCTGCGCATCCCGGAGATCTACGATCCCGCCCAGGTGCGGGCGAGCGTGGCCGCCATCAAGGCCGCCTACGTCAAGGAAGGCTACAACGCCGCCGAAATCACCGTCGACAGCAAGATCAACGAGGCCAACGAGGCGCAGGTCACCTTCAGCATCAATGAGGGTCAGCTGGTGCGGATCAAGGAGATCCGCTTCGAGGGAAATACGGTCCTGACCAGCAAGGAGCTGCGCAAGGTCATGGATACCGAGGAGAAGTGGTTCTTCTCCTGGCTGACCGGGCGCGGCGCCTACGATGAGGAGCTTCTCGCGCAGGACCTCGAGCGGATCGCCGATCTCTATTTCAACCGCGGCCATATCCGCGTCAAGGTCAGCAAGCCGGTCATTTCCCTGGTCGACAACCTGAGCAATATGCTGATCCTGATCCAGATCGACGAGGGGGATGAGTACCGGGTCGGGGCCATCGACGTCACCGGGGATCTCATCGAGAGCCGCGAGGAGGTCCTGGCCAAATTGCCGCTGCAGCCCGGAGGGGTCTTCTCCCGCGAGCTGTTGCGCAAGGGGGTCGGGAGGATTACGGATCTTTACGCTGATCAGGGCTATGCCTATGCCAACGTGGTGCCCCTGACTCGAGTCGACGATGCCGCGAAAGCCATCGATATCGCCCTGGAGATCGAGCAGGGGCGGCAGGTAACCGTCGAGCGCATCAACGTCAGCGGCAACGCCAAGACCCGCGACAAGGTCATCCGCCGCGAGATGAAGGTGGTCGAAGGAGAGCTCTACAACGCCTCGGCGATCAAGCGCAGCAAGGCGCGGATCAACAACCTCGGCTTCTTCGAGGCGGTCGACATCTCCACCGTTCCCGGAACCAGTCCCGCCAACGTCGATCTCGACGTCAACGTCAAGGAGCGCTCCACCGGGACCTTCAGCGTCGGTGCCGGCTACTCTTCGGTCGACGGCTTCATCGCCCAGGGCTCGATCACCCAGGAGAACTTCCTCGGCTACGGCCTTAAGCTCAACCTGGCCGCCTCCCTTGGCGGCGAGAGCACCACTTACCAGATCGGCGTCACCGACCCTTATTTTCTCGACAAGGACCTGACCGCCGGTTTCGAACTGTACAACACCGACCGTGAATGGACCGACTTCAGCCGCAAGGCTGTCGGCGGGTCGCTCAAACTCGGCGTCCCGGTCTACGACGAATACACCCGGGCCTTCTTCGTCTACCGCTACGAGCAGAAGGAAATCTACGATGTCGACGAGTTCGCCTCGGACGACATCAAGGACGAGGAGGGGCGCTCGACGATCTCCTCGCTGACCTCGACGCTCAGCCGCGACACCACCGACTACCGCCTCGATCCCTCCTCCGGGTATACTGCCCAGGTCTCCCTGGAGCTCGCCGGGCTCGGCGGCACCGAGAAGTTCGCCAAGGCGATCATCGACGCCCGCCATTTCTGGCCGGCACCCTTCGGCACTGTGCTGAGCGCCCACGGCCAGATTGGCTACCTCGAAGCCTTCGGCGGCGAGGATGCACCCCTCGACGAGCGCTTCTACCTCGGCGGCATCAATACCCTGCGCGGTTTCGAGCCCCGCGAAGTCGGCCCTCGCGATGATGAAGGTGACTACATCGGTGGCTACAAGGAAACCTACTTCAACTTCGAATGGCTCTTCCCCATCTCCAAGGAGGCCGGGGTCAAGGGGGTGACCTTCTTCGACGTCGGCAATGCCTGGGGCGAGGATGAGGACATCTTTTCCTCCTGGCGCTACAGCGTCGGCGCCGGCATTCGCTGGCTTAGCCCGCTCGGGCCGCTGCGCCTGGAGTGGGGCTACAATCTCGACCCCGAGGAGTGGGAAGACAACTCCCGCTTCGACTTCATGATCGGCCGCTTCTTCTAGACTCACCACTAACGGATTGCTCGAGAGAGCTTCAACACCCCCACAGGAGATCAGGAATGAAACGTTTGCTGCTGCTGTCTGTTGCCCTGTTGACACTTTGCGTTGCCCCGGCCGCCATGGCGGCCGATGTGAAAATCGGTTACGTCGATCTGCAGAAGGCTCTCAACCTCTCGTCCGCCGGCAAGGCGGCCAAGGAGAAGATGAAGGCCCGCTTCAAAGATCACGAAGCCAATGTGCAGAAGAAGCAGGATGAGCTGAAGCGCATCAAGGAAGACCTGGAAAAGCAGGCGGCCCTGCTTACCCCGGAAGCACGGGCGGCCAAGGAGCGCGATTACCAGCAGAAGGTGCGCGACTATCAGCGCCTGACCAAGGACATCCAGGATGAGCTTCAGCAGGCCGATGCCGACTTCACCCGCAAGATCCTCGAGGAGGTCTATAAGCTGGTGCAGCAGATCGGCAAGCAGGAGGGCTATACCGTGATCCTTGAGAAAGCGGAGAGCTCGATCCTTTATGCCAACGACAGCATCGACATGACCGACCGGGTCATCCAGGCCTTCGACAAACAGTCGGCGGGCAAGTAGGCCGGTGCAGGCGATGCGCAGTCAGTCGCCGGCCACCCTGGCCGCTCTGGCCGAATTGACCGGCGGTGAGTTATGCGGCGATGGCGATCTGCTCATCGCCGGGGTCGCCGGGCTCGATCGGGCCGGGCCGGAGGAACTCTCTTTCCTGGCCAACCCGAAGTACCGCGGCCAACTCGAGCGAACCCGTGCCGGGGCGATCATCGTTCACCCCTCTCTGGCCGGGGCGATCGATAAACCCCTGCTGCTGTGCGCCAATCCCTACCTTGCCTTTGCCCGCGTCCTCGGCCACTTTAATCCGCCGCCTGCGGTTCCCGCGGGGGTCCGCGCCGGGGCCACCGTCGACCCGACGGCCCAGGTGGCCGCGGATGCCGCGGTCAGCCCGGGGTGCGTGATTGGCGCCGGGGCCGTGATCGGCGCCGGCACCATCCTGCACCCTAACGTAGTCATTTACCCCGGGGTAAAGATCGGCAGCCGCTGCACCCTGCACGCCGGGGTGGTGGTGCGCGAAGACTGTGTCCTGGGCGACCGGGTCATTGTTCATGCCAGCGCGGTGATCGGTGCCGACGGCTTCGGCTACGCCCCTGACGGGCCGCGCTATTTCAAGGTCCCCCAGGTCGGCCGGGTGGTCATCGAGGATGATGTCGAAATCGGCGCCTGCGCCACCGTCGATCGCGGCACTCTGGGCGATACGCGCATCGGGCGGGGGAGCAAGATCGACAACCTGGTGCAGGTTGCCCACAATGTGCAGCTCGGCGAAGACTGTATCCTGGTGGCGCAGTCGGGGATTGCCGGCAGCACGGTGGTCGGCCGGCACTGCACCTTCGGGGGCCAATCGGCGGCGGCCGGCCATCTCAAGATCGGCGACAACGTGACCATCGCCGCCCGCGGCGGGGTCAGCGGCAACGTCGAGAGCAACCAGGTGATGGCCGGGTTCCCGCTGCAGCCCCATCGCGAGTGGCTGAAATCGGCGACCGCGATGACCCACCTGCCGGAGCTGCGCCGTGAACTGTACAGCCTGCGCCAGCGCCTGCAGGAACTCGAAGAAAAATTCAGCAAGGAGCGTAACTGATATGGAACTGAACACCCTGCAGATCATGGAGTATCTCCCCCATCGCTACCCCTTCCTGCTGGTTGACCGGATCAGCGAGTTCGTCAAGGGCGAGAAGATCGTCGGGATCAAGAACGTGACAATCAACGAGCCGTTTTTCCAGGGGCACTTCCCCGGCCACCCGATCATGCCCGGCGTACTGATTCTCGAGGCGATGGCCCAGGTCGGCGGGGTTTACGCTTACCTGGCCGGCGAGGTCGATCAGGACAAGGTGCCGTACTTCGTCGGCATCGACCAGGCCCGTTTCCGCCGGCCGGTGCTCCCCGGCGACGTGCTGCGCCTCGAATTGACCCTGACCAGCCTGAAGCGCGGTATCTACACCTTTGCCGGCCGGGCGTTCGTCGGCGACAAGCTGGCTGCCGAAGCCGAGCTCAAGGCGACCTTCGCGGCCGCGGAGGGCAGGGGATGATTCATCCGACCGCCATCATCCATCCGACCGCGCAACTCGACGAGGGTGTCACCGTCGGCCCGTATGCAATTATCGGCGAGCAGGTCTGCATCGGCGCCGGGACCTCTATCGGTCCCCACGCGGTGATCGACAGCCATACCGAGATCGGTCGCGACAATGTGATCTTTCAATTTGCCTCGGTCGGGGCCGCTCCCCAGGACCTCAAGTTCAAGGGGGAGCCGACCCGGCTGGTGATCGGCGACCGCAACCGCATCCGCGAGTTCGCCACCCTGCACCGCGGCACCCCGGACGGCGGCGGAGTGACCACCGTTGGCAGCGACAACCTGCTGATGGCCTACACGCATGTCGCCCACGACTGCCGGGTGCACAACCGCATCGTCATGGCCAACGCCGCGACGCTCGCCGGTCACGTCGAGGTCGAGGACCAGGCGATCCTCGGTGGCCTGGTGGCGGTCCACCAGTTCTGCCGCATCGGCGCGCACGCCATGATCAGCGGCGGGGCGATGGTCAACCAGGACATCCCCCCCTACTGTATCGCCCAGGGAGACCGGGCGCGGACCGTCGGCATCAACCTGGTCGGCCTCAAGCGGCGCGGCTTCAGCGAGGCGGCGACGCGGGCGATACGCAACGCCTACAAGATCATTTTCCTCGGGAAAATGCGCTTGGAGGAAGCCCTGCAGCAGGCTGAGCTCCAGTATGGGCAGTTACCCGAGGCCGCGGCGTTCATTGCTTTCATTCGCGCCAGCAAACGGGGCGTCCCGCGCAAGGGCGCCTGATGGAAGGGTTGCGCGCGGCAGTTATCGGCGTCGGCTATCTCGGCCGCTTTCATGCCCAGAAATACCGCGATCACGACGGCGTGACCCTGGTCGGGGTGGTCGATGCCAGCCTGGAGCGGGCCGCCGAGGTGGCCGGCGAAGTCGGCTGCGCCGCCTTCAGCAACTATCGCGAGCTCTTTGGCAAGGTCGACCTGGTTTCGATCGTCGTCCCCACCGAGCAACACTTTGCCGTGGCCGGCGAGTGCCTGGCCAACGGCATCCACGTGCTCCTCGAAAAGCCCATCACCCAGACGGTCGCCGAGGCCGAAGAACTGATCGCCCTGGCCGCCAAAGGCGGGCTGGTTCTGCAGGTCGGCCACCTGGAACGCTTCAACCCGGCGGTCATCGCCCTGCAGGGGGTGCTCAACAACCCCCTGTTCATCGAATCCCAGCGCCTCGCCCCCTTCAAGCCCCGCGGCACCGATGTCAACGTGGTTCTCGACCTGATGATTCACGACATCGACATTCTCCACAGCCTGGTCGGGCACCCGGTCACTTCGGTCAACTCGGTGGGGCTGCCGGTGCTCTCCGGCGAAGTGGATATCGCCAACGCCCGCCTGCAGTTCGCCAACGGCTGCGTGGCCAATGTCACCGCCAGCCGGGTGAGCCGCGAGACGACGCGCAAAATGCGCATTTTTCAGCAGGACGCCTACATCACCATCGATTTCCAGAACCGCTCCATCGCCATCTTCCGCCGCCAGCCGGGTGTCAATCTCATCCCCGGGCTGCCCGATATCGTCATCGAGGAGCGCAGTTTCCCGCAGGTCGATGCCCTGCGTGACGAGATTGCCGCCTTCGTTGCCTCGGTCAGTGACGGCACTCCGCCGGTGGTTTCCGGTGAGGACGGCAAGCGGGCCCTGGAGGTGGCGATGCAGATCAGCGGCAAATTGTGGCACGAAGTCCGCAGCTGAAAGCATCACAAAAAATACTCACCGCCAAGGCACCAAGGTCACTAAGAAATGCCTCGTCTGTTGTTCAGGCGCCCGGTGTTCTTAGTGTTCTTGGTGTCTTGGTGATGGACTTGGGGTTGCCTCTCACCCCTCACATTCCTAAGCGAAAGGTGAATCTCCATGCAGATCCCCATGGTTGACCTGCAGATCCAGTACCGGCAGCTCAAGGACGAAATCGACCGGGCCATCGCCACGGTCCTCGATACCAGCTATTATATCCTCGGTCCGCAGGGGCAGGCCTTCGAAAAGGAAGCGGCCGACTATCTCGGCGTCCGCCACGCCATCGGCGTCTCCTCGGGGACCGATGCCCTGCACCTCGCCCTGCGCGCCGCCGGGCTGGGCCCCGGCGATGAAGTCATCACCTCCCCCTTCACCTTTATCGCCACCGCCGAGGCCATCGCCTACGTCGGCGCCACGCCGGTCTTCGTCGACATCGACCCGCAGACCTTCAATATCGATGTCGAACTGGCGGCCCGGGCCGTTACCCCGCGCACCCGCGCGATCCTGCCGGTGCACCTCTTCGGCCAGCCCGCCGATCTGGCGCCGCTCAAGGAGTTGTGCGAGGCCCATGGGCTGCTGCTGATCGAGGACTGCGCCCAGTCTTTCGGCGCGACCTACGGCGGCCGCCAGACCGGCAGCTTCGGGGCGCTCGGCTGCTTCTCCTTTTTCCCCAGCAAGAACCTTGGCTGCTACGGCGACGGCGGGCTGGTGACCACTGATGACGACCAGCTGGCCGAGCAGGTACGCATGCTGCGCAATCACGGCAGCAAGGTGCGCTATCACCACGACATCATCGGTTACAACAGCCGTCTCGACGAAATCCAGGCGGCGATCCTGCGCGTCAAGCTCAAGCATATCGACCGTTTCAACACCCTGCGCCGCCAGAATGCCCACTATTATTCGGCGCGCCTGGCCGCTGCCGGGGTGACCCCTCCCTACGAGGACGGCAAGGGGGTGCACGTCTACCACCAGTACACCGTGCTCAGCGAGCGCCGCGAGGCCCTGCAGCTGGCCCTGACCGGGGCCAACTGCGCCTCGGCGGTCTACTACCCGATCCCCCTGCACCGCCAGAACGTTTTCGCCTGCAGCTGCGCGCAGGTCTCGCTGCCGGTCAGCGAGGAGGTGGCGCAGCGCTGCCTCTCCCTGCCGATCTATCCGGAGTTGAGCGAAGGGCAGATGGACCGGGTGATTGCCGCGATCAGAGCGGCGTGAGTAAAGTCCTGATCGTCACCGGCGAGGCCTCCGGTGACCTGCACGGCGCCAACCTGATCCGCGCCGCCCGGGAGCTCTCGCCGGAGCTGCATTTCTACGGCATCGGCGGGGAGCGCATGGAGGCGGCCGGCTGCGAAGTCCTGTTGCGCGGCGAGGAGATCGCCGTCATGGGGGTGGTCGAAATTCTTGGCCACTTCCCGGCCATCCGTCGCGCCTTCGCGCGCATGAAGGCCCTCCTCACCGGCCCCGAACGCCCCTCGGCCCTGGTGCTGATCGACTTTCCGGAGTTCAACCTGCGTCTGGCCAGAGTCGCCAAAGCCGCCGGGGTGCCGGTGCTCTACTACGTCAGCCCGCAGGTCTGGGCCTGGCGGCAGGGCCGGGTTAAAAAAATCGCCGCCGTAGTCGACTCCCTGGCCGCCATCTTCCCCTTCGAGCCGGAGCTCTACCGGGGGCTGCCGATCAAGGTCGAGTATGTCGGTCACCCCTTGCTCGATGAGTTCCGGATCACGGCCCCGCGCAGCGAATACCGGGGCGGCCTCGGCCTCGACCCCGCGGCCCGGGTGGTCGGGCTCTTCCCCGGGAGCCGGCGCAGCGAGCTGCGCTACAATCTCGACGTCATGCTCGAGGCGGCGCGGTTGCTGACGGAACGACGGGCGGCCGATCACTTCCTGCTGCCGGTGGCCCCGGGATTCGACCGTGGCGAGCTGCAGGAGAGGGTTTCCCTGTGCGGCCTGCCGGTGACCCTGGTCCGGGACAATATCTATGACACGGCGGCGGCCTGCGACGCGATCCTGGCGGTTTCCGGGACGGTGACGCTGCAGATCGCCCTGGCCGGGACCCCCTTGGCCATTCTCTACCGCATGGCGCCGCTGACCTATGCCATCGGCCGGCGCCTGGTCAAGGTTCCGTTCATCGGCCTGGTCAACATCGTCGCCGGTCAGGAAGTCGCCCGCGAATTCATCCAGGAGCAGGCCTGCGCTGTGAACCTGGCCGCCGAGATCGAGAGGATCATGACTGATCGAGCGTATCGTGAAAAACTTGAGCAGGGGCTGGGCGAGGTGCGCCAGCGTCTCGGTGCGCCGGGCTGCTCGAGGCGGGTGGCGGTGATGCTCACAGCTCTGCTCGAAAGTTCGGTGCGTCGGACATGAAAA
>CAYQLP010000023.1:0-29714 GCA_964418505.1 uncultured Geobacteraceae bacterium
TGCCTGGTACAGCCCGGTCACCTCGCTGACCGAGTACCAGAAAGACAAGGACTCCATGAAGAAGCTTGTTACTGCCTTGCCGGCCTGTCCGGATGGCTTTACCAGTCGCTGGCGGGTGCAGGGGGGTGAGTTCGCGTATCGTTGAGTCCCCGGCCCGGCGAACTCCGGGTTTACAGTGCTCCACTTTTTTCATCGGCATGTTAGAATCGAAAACAGACCATCGATAAAAGGAGCGGATATGGATGCCATTGACATGCTCAAAGAGCGGAGAAGTGTGCGCAAGTACCGGGATGAAAAAGTCGACCGCAAGACCATGGAGGAGATCGCCGAGATCAGCCGTTGGGCGCCTTCGTGGGCAAACACCCAGATTGCCCGCTACACGCTGGTCGACGATCGGCAGGTTATTGCCAAGCTGGCCACCGACGGGGTGCAGGGTTTTGTCTACAACATCAACACCCTGCAGAATGCCCGCGGTGTCGCGGTGCTCAGCTTTGTCAAAGGCAAGAGCGGGCGACTCGAGAAATACGGCGATTTCGACAGCTCCAACGCCCATTTCTGGGAAGCCTTCGATACCGGGATCGCCTGCCAGACCTTCTGCCTGGCCGCCTATGCCAAAGGGGTCGGGACCTGTATCTTCGGGGTCATCGACGACCAGGCCATCGCCCGAATCGTCGGCTTGCCGGAGGGCGAGACGGTTGCCGCACTGATTGTTTACGGGTACGAGGATGGCCGACCAGATGCTCCTCCGCGTAAAGCGGTGGAGGATATTCTGCGTTTTATCTGACCCAGATCGGCTGCCAGGCAATCCGGCCACCCGAATCCCGGGTGGCCGCTGTTTTGGGCGTCGTAGCCGTGCGGTTCAGTCAGCCTCCGGTTCCCCTCACAAGTCGTCAGTCATGATGACCAGCCCGTTCCGACCTTCCGCATCTGGCGGCCTGGACGCCGGCAGCGCCGGCACTCCCGGCGGTCGGACCAGGATCGCGGTGCGGATTGCGCGCCCCTCTTGACCCCGGCCCGGCAACGGTGGATAAATTCAGGCATGTCGAGCCAATTCCGAATCATCCCCAGCCTCCCATGACGATCTTCACGGCCACCAACCCGCGGCTTCTGCACTGGCTCCCCCTGCTGCCTGTGGCTATGGCTGCCGCCGGCCTGCTCCTTTCGGTGTACCTCCGGCAGGACAGCCTGCGCACCGAGGAGGAACGGGCGCGGCTGGTTTTCGCCGAGACCGCCCACAGCAGCTCCGTGGCCATGCGGGATGAGATCGATGCCAAGGTTGCAGCGGTCTCGGTCCTGCGTGGTTTCATGGAGCAGGAGCCGCGTCCGGACTATGCCGAGTTCCAGCGCTTTGCCCGGCAGCTCCACCGGTATCACCGGAATATCCTCGCTCTCAACTGGGCGCCGCACATCACCGCGACGCAGCGCGCGGTCTTCGAGGCCGAATCCCGCCGCGAGGGGCTGCCGGGGTACGTCATCAGCGAGCTTGGCGCCGAGGACCGGTTGGTCCCTGCCGTGCCGCGCGGCGAGTATGTTCCGGTTCGTTATGTCGAGCCGCTTGCCGGCAACCAGGTCGTCCCCGGTTTCGACCTGGCCTCGGAAGCACGCCTTCAAAATGCCCTTGGTGAAGCGGCGGAACGCGGCCGGCCGACCGCCTCGGCAATCCTCAGACTGATTCAGCTTCCCGCCGGGGAGAGCGGCTTCCTGCTGATCGATCCGGTCTATGTCAAGGGCAGCCAGGAGGTCGCCGGCTACGTCCTGGCCGCAGTGCGCACTCTTGACCTGGACGCCGTTCTCCACCATTTCCCTGCGGAAAGCGGTGTTGTCGTGACGGTCAGCGACATCACCGGCCAGGGCAGCGCCGAGCCTGTTTTCTCCCTGGCGGATCGGGAGAACCGCAGCGACCGTTACCCTCCGTTGCTCTACGAATCCCGCGTCGACGTGGCCGGGCGGACTTGGCTGCTCCACTACCAGGCCGGTGACCGCTACTGGGCTGGCTTCATCTCCAACGACCCGCTGCTGCTGCTCGCCGCCGGGATCCTGCTCACCATCCTGCTGTGTGGCTACTCGCTGCTGCTGCTGTGCTGGGTCGGTCGGGAAACCCGGGTGGCGGATGAGAGCCTGCGGGCCCTGGCTGCCGAGGCCGAGCAGCGGCAGAGCGCCCAGGTGTCGCTGCTGGCCGCCCACCAGCGGATGGCCATGGTTCAGCAGGCCGCTGCTGTCGGCACATGGGAGTGGGACGCCGCCGCCCGCGAGTATCACGTGTCGCCGGGATTGTGCCGGGTCCTCGGTTTTGACGAATCGGTCAGGGTCCTTTCCGCCGATATCATGGCCGAGCGCATCCATCCCGAAGACCGCGCTTCTGTTTTGAGCAAGGTTGCCGCTGCCGATACGAACGGCGAAGAACTGGCCACCGAATATCGCATCCAACTGCCGTCCGGAGAGGTCCGCTGGATCTACAGCCAGGGGGAAGTGCTGCGCGATGAGGGGGGCACGGTCATCGGCCGCACCGGCATCTGCCTCGACATGACCAGAAGACGAATGGTCGAGGAAGAGCTGCTGCGTGAACGCACGCTCATGCAGATGCTTTTCGATTGTGCTACGGACAGCATTTTCGTCAAGGACTTGGAGGGCCGCTGCGTGCTGATCAACCCTGCCGGGCTTGCGACCCTGGGGTTGGATGCCGCAAAGGTTCTGGGCAGGACCGCCGAGGGACTCTTCCCAGCCGACATGGTCGAGGCGGTCATCGACTCGGACCGTGCCCTGCTGGAAAGCGGCCGGGTGGTGAATTACGAGCGCCCGCTGACCTTGCCGAACGGCAGGGACTGTGTCATGAGCGTCACCAAGGGGCCGCTGCGCGGCAGGGACGGTACGATCTACGGAGTCTTCGGGATCAGCCGCGACATCACGGCCATGAAGCAGGCAGAGCAAGTGCTGCGCGACAGCAAGGCGCTCCTGCGCATGGAGGTCGAGGCGCGTACCGCCGAACTGCAGGCCAGCAACGCCGATCTGCGCCGTCTGGCCGAGCGCATCGAGACGCTCGCCGAGGAAGAGCGCCGTCTGATCGGCCAGGAGATTCACGACGAACTCGGCCAGCTGCTGGTCGCCCTCAAGCTTGACCTCAACTGGCTCCGGCGGCACGTTCCCGCCGATGAACAGTCCGCCGCCAAGTTTGCCGAAATAGATCGGTTCATCGACCACATCATCGGCAGTTTCCGGCGGATTGTCGCCAACCTGCGCCCGCGCATCCTCGATGAGCTCGGGCTGACGGCAGCCATCCAGGCCCAACTGCACGCCTGCCGCGAGCGCGGTCTCGACAGCTGGCTGCATACCGTCGGCAGCGATGCCGCCCTCGATCCGGAGCGTGCCATCTCGATCTTCCGGATCTTCCAGGAGGCGTTGACCAATATCCAGCGGCACTCCGGGGCTAGCCGGGCCGATGTTCTCCTCGAGATCGACGACCGGCAGGCGATCCTGGAAATCGATGACGACGGCCGCGGGATTGCCGGTGAAGAAATGGATGACGGCCAGTCGCTGGGAATCCTGGGCATGCGTGAGAGGGTGAAGCGCTGGGGTGGTGAGCTGACCATGACCAGCACCCCCGGCAGCGGTACCACCTTGCGGGCCGTCATCCCACTTGCCAGGGGAGATGCCTGATGATCCGCGTGATCCTTACCGACGACCACCTGTTGGTCCGCAAGGGGCTGCGCCAACTCCTCGAAGAGCACCCCAACCTCCAGGTGGTCGGCGAAGCGGGGAGCGTTGCCGAATTAATCGCACTGCTGCAGCATACCTGCTGCGATGTGCTGGTTCTTGACATTTCCCTCCCCGGGCGTAGCGGTCTCGATGCCCTGCGCCAGGTGCGTATCAATCACCCGAGTTTGCCGGTGCTGATCCTGAGCATGCACAGCGAAGAGCAGTATGCCGCCCGCTCCCTGCGCCTGGGGGCGGCCGGCTACCTGACCAAGGAGAGTGCCCCGGATCGGCTGGTCGAGGCAATCCGCACCGTCTATGCCGGCGGCCGGGTCTTCACTCCGCAACTGATCGAGAGAGTCGCGATCGTCGATACCGGACGCAGTACCGCTCTTCCGCATACCCTGCTCTCTGACCGGGAATTCGAGATCCTCCGCCTGATCGCCTCCGGCCACACCCTCACCGGGATTGCCGACAGGCTCTGCCTGAGCATCAAGACCATCAGCACCTATCGCACCCGCCTCCTCGACAAGATGCAGATGAAGAACAACGTCGAACTGACGGCCTATGTGCGCCACCATCAACTCGACGATTAGATTCCCGGCGGTTGTACGGAGCCGATCCGCAAAATCAGAATTACTCCTACAGACACTCCTCTCCGCGACGACCTAGGATAGCTCCACAGGGAAAAACGCCGTACGGCACCGACTTCTTCGCTGCCATTGGTCAGATTTCCACGTGCTAGACACGCAACACTCTCCCTGGTGTTGGCATGCATCTCCATTTACCGACGTCAAGGTCCCCGATGACAAAACCAGGCGTTCAAAATAAAAAAACTCCGACTCCGGCCACCTCGGGGAGTGGCTTACATAAAACCACCCACAAGCCAGCTTCCCGGTGCCACCCGGCGGCTTCTGCCCGGCCGGGGCAGAGGAGCCCGGATTTACAAGAGATCAAGCGCCCCGCTATGCCCGAGCAGATCGATGGTGGAGCGCAGCCGCTTATCCTGACGGCTCCCGAGCCTGGTGAAACGGTGAGGGTAGAGCTGCAACCCCACCAGACGGTGCACCTGCACTTCAGAATGAATATCGCCAAGCTGAAGATCATCCGCGGTGCATTGCATATGACGCTCCCCAACGGGGGGCTGATAATTCTCGCTGACTTCAAGGCCCAGGTCGCCACCGGCGTGTCGCCGCTGCTGGTCTTCCACCACGGCTGCGCGATCGCCGGGACGGTCTTGCTTGCCCTGCTGAAGAGGCCTTGATTTCCACGCCCGCTGAATCAGAAAATATCCGACAGAACCCGGGAGGACATCTTCCTCCGTCATTGGCGTTGACGGTCCTACTCTTCCGATCCTCTCTCTCGCTTGTTGTCCGCACCCTGCACATCGGCTACACTCCCGGCAAAACCCTGCGGTGCCCATACCATGCCCACCCCTGATATCCAGCAGAATCCTGCCGGCTACCGGCACTCCGTCGACCCCCTGCTGCTCTGCGCCTTCGCCGCCATCGCCCCGAACGACCGGGTCGCCGATCTCGGCACCGGCTGCGGGGTGATCCCGCTGCTGCTGGCCGGGCGCGGCAAGGGGCGGGAGTTTGTCGGCGTCGAGGTGCAGGAGGGGCTGGCGGCGCAGGCCGCCGCCAACGTTAGCGGCAACGGTTTGGCCGGGCGGATCACCATCGTGCCGGCCGACCTGCGTGAACTCCCGGCGGAAATCGCTCCCGCGAGCTTCGACGTGGTCCTGGCCAATCCCCCCTACCGGACACCGGGGCGCGGCCGGCTGGCCCCCGGCGAAGAGCGCGCTGCCGCCCGCCACGAACTGGCCGGCGGCCTCGACGACTTCCTCGCCGCCGCGGCCCGGCTCCTCGCTCACGGCGGGCGCTGCGCGGTGATCCTCCTCCCCGAACGCCTGGTCGAGCTGCTGGCCGCCATGCGCGCCCGGCGCCTCGAGCCCAAGCGCCTGCGCCTGGTTCACTCCCGCCCCGGCCGCCCGGCCTGCCTGGTGCTGGTCGAAGGGCGCAAGGGCGGGCGTCCGGGCCTCGCGGTCGAGGCGCCGCTGCTGGTCTACGGCGAAGGGGAGGGGCGGGACTACAGCGAGGAGATGCTGGGGATCTTTGCCGAATTCAGGTGAAGGGGCTTGCTTCTAGGTTTTGCGGCGGGCCTTGCTGAGCCGGGCCTGCTTGACCAGCAGCCCCTCGAGGTCGCGGCGCAGTTCGACATCCTCGATACCGGCCAGCAACTTCTCCAGGTCGGCCAGTTCGGCGGCATCCAGGCGCGCCGCCTGCCAGGCCGGGGGAGCTGCGGCGGCCGGGGAGGGCGGAGGTGTCACCCGGCCGCGTTTGAGGAAGATCTCGCTGAGGGGGGGCTCCCCCAGGCGGGCGTTGAGCTTGGCCAGGATCCGCGGTTTGAGAAGCTGCAGCTGCTGCATCCAGGCCGGCTGGTCGACACACACCTCGAGGATCCCGTCGCGGATCTTTTCCGGCCGGGCGTGGGCGGCGATCGCCGGGCCGACCACCTCGTCCCAGACCACCAGGGCCTGGTACTGGTGGAGCCGTTCATCGAGCCCCCAGCCGGCCAGCAGCGCCTCGAGGAGGCTGCCGGCGCGGATGGCGGCACGCATCCGCGGCCGGTGGCGGCGGCTCACCGCAGGCGGCCCCGACGCGCCCGACTGCCGATGATCTGCCCGATCACCGCCAGCGACAGGGTCAGGGGGATGACGTGCCAGGTGATGCCGTTGGCGATGCGCAGCCCGATGAGGAAGGGGATCGACAGGTGGATGTAGACGAACCAGCGCACCGACAGGCGCGGCACCCCTTCGCGCAGGTAGCCGAGCGGGATGTTGCTGAAGAGGGCGAAGCAGAGAATGCCCAGGAAAGCTGGATCGCTGACAGATGGCAAGGGACGTCCCCGGAGTGGAATCGAGAGCGGATTAATAACATATCTCCCCGAAAATAAGCAAAAAAGTTCCGCTGCCCCTGTCCTGTGCCCGGCCGGGGTGATAGAATTCTCCCCAGCGCCGGCTTTCCCCGGCGGCACACCCTGACCAGGAGACTCCTGCTGCCGTCGTGAGCGCGCCCCTTCTCTCTTCCGCCATCGTCCTGCGCCACGTCAACTACGGCGAGGCCGACCGCATCGTCACCGTGCTCACCCCCGACCACGGCCGCCTCAAGGGCTTTGCCCGCGGGGCGCGCAGCAGCCGGCGGCGCTTCGGCCCGGCCCTGGAGCCCTTTTCTGAAATCCGCCTGCGCTGGTCGGCGCGGCCGGGGGGCGAACTGGTCACTCTCCAGGAGGCCGAACTGGTCAGCCTGCGCCTCGGCCTGCGCCGCGACCTCGTCACCCTGGCCCTGGCCGGCCATGCCTGCGAACTGACCGAGGCGCTCTTCGCCGACGCGGTCGGTGCGGCGGAGGCCTACGGCCTGCTGCGGGCTTTTCTCGATCACCTCGACAGTGAAGGTGGCGCCGACACCAGCCGTCTCCTCTTCGAACTGCGTCTGCTGGCCCTGGCCGGCATCCTCCCCCACCTGCAGCATTGCGCCGCCTGTCTCGGCCCCCTCTCCGACGGCCCGGTGGGCTTCGCCGCCGCCGCCGGCGGCAGCCTCTGCCCGGCCTGCGGCGGCAGCACGGCGGCGCTCAAGGTCGACCGCCTGACCCTGGGGAGCCTCGGGCGCCTGCTGCAGACCCCCGCCGAGCGCTTCGCCGGCATCCGCCTGTCGCCGCGCACCCTGGCCGAAGGGGCGGCGCTGCTCGCCGACGCCCTGCGCGGGCAGTTGGCCCGGCCGCTGCGCAGCAGCGCCTTCCTGGCCGGGGCGGGGGCGGAAAAGGCTTGAAACGCCTGCCGGTTCTGTTGACAGTCGCGGCGGTGACAGCTAGAATCCGGCATTTACGATTGTATACTGTGTCCACAGGGCGGTGCCATCGGCGGCGCTCGCGGATAACAGGCCAGGAGGCATCGTGACCTTTCAAGATCTGCTCCTTTCCCTGCAGGGCTACTGGGCCCGCCAGGGGTGCGTCATCCAGCAGCCCTACGACACCGAGAAGGGGGCCGGGACCTTCAACCCCGCCACCTTTCTGCGCGTCCTCGGTCCAGAGCCGTGGAAGGTCGCCTACGTCGAGCCGTCGCGGCGGCCCACCGACGGCCGCTACGGCGAGAACCCCAACCGCCTGCAGCACTACTACCAGTTCCAGGTCATCCTCAAGCCGTCGCCGCTCAACATCCTCGATCTCTACCTCGACTCGCTGAAGAGTTTCGGCATCGACCCGGCGAAGCACGACATCCGCTTCGTCGAGGACGACTGGGAGTCGCCGACCCTCGGCGCCTGGGGGCTGGGCTGGGAGGTCTGGCTGGACGGCATGGAGATCACCCAGTTCACCTACTTCCAGCAGGCCGGTGGCATCGACCTCAAGCCGGTCTCCGGCGAGATCACCTACGGCTGCGAGCGCATCGCCATGTACCTGCAGGGGGTCGACAACGTCTACGACCTCGAGTGGGTCAAGGGGGTCAAGTACGGCGACATCCACCACATGACCGAGGTGGAGTTCTCGACCTACAACTTCGAGGAGGCCAACGTACCGATGCTCCTCGAGGCCTTCAACAACTACGAAAAAGAGTGCGTGCGCCTGATCGGCAAGGGGCTGGTCTTCCCGGCCTACGACTTCGTCATGAAGTGCTCGCATACCTTCAACCTCCTCGATGCCCGCGGAGCGATCTCGGTCACTGAGCGCGCCAGCTACATCGGCCGGGTGCGCAACGTGGCCCGCCTGTGCGCCGAGGGCTACGTCGCCCAGCGCGAGCGCCTGGGCTACCCGCTGCTGAAAAACAAGTAGCCAGAATTCAGGGGCCAGAATCCAGAATGGCTCGCAGTTCTTCTGAATTCTGAATTCTGACTTCTGTATTCCGGAGTTTACCCATGGCCAAAGAGCTGTTTTTCGAAATAGGTAGCGAAGAGATCCCCGCCGGCTTCCTCCCCAGGGCGATGGCCGACCTCGAGGCGCTGATCCGCAAGGAGTTCACCGCGGCGCGCCTGGAATTCGGCACGGTGCGCACCTTCGCCACCCCCCGCCGCCTGGCGCTGGCGGTGAGCGACGTCGCCGAGGAGCAGCCGACCCTGCACACCCGGGCGCTGGGGCCGGCCCGCCAGCACGCCTTCGACGGCGCCGGCAACCCGACCAGGGCCGCCGAGGGCTTCGCCCGCGGCCAGGGGGTGCCGGTCAACGCCCTGACCATCGTCGCCACCGACAAGGGTGAATACGTCTGCGCCGAGAAAGAGGAGGCCGGACGGCCGACCTTCACCCTCCTCGAGGAGATCCTCCCCCGCCTGATCAGCGGCATCTCCTTCAGGAAGTCGATGCGCTGGAAGGACCTCGACGTGCGCTTCGCCCGCCCGGTGCACTGGATCGTCGCCCTCTACGGAGGCACGGTAGTGCCGCTGACCTTCGGCGAACTGAGCAGCGGCAACCGCTCGCGCGGCCACCGCTTCATGGCTCCGCAGGAGTTCACCGTCAGCGGCTGCGCCGACTGGCTGGAGCAGTGCCGCGCGCACTTCGTCACCGCCGACCCCGAGGAGCGCAAGGCCGTCATCCGCCGTCAGGTCGAGGAAACCGCGCAGGCCGCCGGCGGCCGGGTGAGCATGGACGAGGCGCTGCTCGAGGAGGTTTCCTACCTGGTCGAGGATCCCACCCCGCTGTGCGGCACCTTCGAGGAGCGCTTCCTGGCCCTGCCCCGCGAACTGCTGGTCACCACCATGCGCACCCACCAGCGCTACTTCACCGTGGAGAGCCACGACGGCCGCCTGCTCAACAACTTCATCACCATCGCCAACACCCGCCCCGCCGATCCGGCGGTGGTCATCAAGGGGAACGGCCGGGTGATCCGCGCGCGCTTCTCCGACGCCCTGTTCTTCTGGGAAGAGGACCGCAAGGAGAAGCTGGAGACGCGCCTGGAGTCGCTGAAGAACGTCATCTACCAGGCCCGGCTCGGCACCAGTTACGAAAAGGTCGAGCGCTTCACCACCCTGGCCGGCGAACTGGCCGAGCGCTTCGAGCCCGCCGCCGCCGCCCTGACCCGACGCGCCGCGCGCCTGGCCAAGTGCGACCTCGAGACCAAGATGGTCTACGAATTCCCCGAACTGCAGGGGATCATGGGGCGCGAGTACGCCCGCCTCGAGGGGGAGGACCCCCGCGTCGTCCGGGCGATCTGCGAGCACTACCTGCCGGTCGAGGCCGGCGGAGCGCTTCCCGGCGACAACCTCGGGGCCTTCGTCTCGATCGCCGACAAGATCGACACCATCTGCGGCTGCTTCGGCGTCGGCCTGGTGCCGACCGGCTCCGCCGACCCCTACGCCCTGCGGCGCAGCGCCATCGGTATCCTCAACATCCTCCTCGAGCGCCGCTACCGGCTCGCGCTGCCGGCCCTGGTCGAGCGCAGCCTCGAGCTGCTGGCCGCCAAGCTGACCCGTCCGCGCGACCAGGTCCAGGAGGAGGTGGTCGAGTTCATCCGCCTGCGCCTGGTCAACATGCTGGTGCAGCGCGGTCTTCCCGCCGACGTCGTCGAGGCGGTGCTGGCGGCGCGCTTCGACGACCCCCTCGACGCCGTGGCCCGGGTCGAGGCGCTGGCGGCGCTGAAGAGCCAGGCCGGCTTCGAGCCGCTGGCGGTGGCCTTCAAGCGGGTGGTCAACATCATCAAGGAGGGGGTCGACGCCCCGCTGCGCGCCGAGCTCTACGAGGCCCCCTGCGAGCAGGCCCTGGCCGATGCCGCCGCCGCGGCCCGCGGGGCGGTGGCCACCGCCGTGGCCTCCGGCGACTACGCCGCGGCCCTGCAGGCGATCGCCGCCCTGCACGGGCCGGTCGACGCCTTCTTCGCCGGGGTCATGGTCATGGCCGAGGACCAGGCCGTGCGCACCAACCGTCTGGCGCTGCTCACCGCGGTCGGGCGCCTCTTCGAAGGGATCGCCGATTTTGCCAAGATCAATGCCTGAGCTTCAGCCGCTCCAGCCGCGTCGCCAGGCAGGGAAGGCAGCCACCGGGAGAAGTCCAGGTGGCTGTTTTATTAAGACTAAATACAGTCGTACGGTAATCCAGCCGGACTGAAAAAGGGAGGAAGACCATGGCCAAGTATGTTTATTTCTTTGGTGACGGGCAGGCCGAGGGGCGGGGCGACATGAAGAACCTGCTCGGCGGCAAGGGGGCCAACCTGGCGGAGATGACCAGCATCGGCCTGCCGGTGCCGGCGGGCTTCACCATCACCACCGAGGTCTGCACCGAGTTCTACAAGAACGACCGCAACTACCCGGGCGGGCTGCGCGAGGAAGTCGCCGCCAACCTGGCGCGGATCGAAACGATGATGGGCAAGACCTTCGGCGACGCCGCCAACCCGCTGCTGGTCTCGGTGCGCTCCGGGGCCCGGGCCTCGATGCCGGGGATGATGGACACGGTGCTCAACCTCGGCCTGAATGACCGCACCGTGCAGGGGATCATCGCCCAGAGCGGCGACCAGCGCTTCGCCTACGACGCCTACCGGCGCTTCGTGCAGATGTACTCCGACGTGGTCATGGGCATGCACAAGGAAGAGCTCGACGAGATCATGGAGGAGATGAAGGAGCAGAAGGGGGTCCATCTCGACACCGAGCTCGACGCCGACGACCTCAAGCAGCTGGTCGCCCTCTTCAAGCACAAGGTCCGCGAGAGCCTCGGCCGCGAATTCCCCAGCGATCCCCAGGAGCAGCTGTGGGGGGCGATCGGCGCGGTCTTCGGCTCGTGGATGAATCCGCGCGCGATCACCTACCGGCGCCTCAACAACATCCCCGCCGAATGGGGGACGGCGGTCAACGTCCAGTCGATGGTCTTCGGCAACATGGGCAACGACTGCGCCACCGGGGTGGCCTTCACCCGCGACCCCTCCACCGGCGAAAACTACTTCTACGGCGAGTACCTGGTCAACGCCCAGGGCGAAGACGTGGTCGCCGGCATCCGCACCCCGCAGCCGATCAACAAGGCCAAGCACAAGCCCGGCGATCTGCCGGCCATGGAGGACGTCCTCCCCGACTGCTACGCCCAGCTGGTCAAGATCCGCACCATCCTCGAGACCCACTACAAGGATATGCAGGATATCGAGTTCACCATCGAGAAGCACAAGCTCTACATGCTGCAGACCCGCAACGGCAAGCGCACCGCCAAGGCGGCGGTGAAGATTGCCGTCGACATGGTCCACGAAGGGCTGATCAACGAGCGCGAGGGGATCATGCGTGTCGCCCCCGAGCAGCTCGACCAGCTCCTCCATCCCTCCCTCGACCCCAAGGCCCCCAAGCAGGTCATCGCCAAGGGGCTGCCGGCCTCCCCGGGGGCGGCCAGCGGCCAGGTGGTCTTCTCCGCCGATGACGCCGAGGAAGCCGCCAAGATCGGCCTCAAGGTGATCCTTGTCCGCGTCGAGACCAGCCCCGAGGACATCCACGGCATGCACGCCGCCCAGGGGATCCTCACCGCCCGCGGCGGCATGACCTCCCACGCCGCGGTGGTCGCCCGCGGCATGGGCAAGTGCTGCGTCTCCGGCTGCGGCGACATCAAGGTCGACTACGCCGCCCAGCAGTTCACCGCCCGCGGCGGACTGGTGGTCAAAAAAGGCGATGTCATCACCCTCGACGGCTCCACCGGCGAGGTCATGCTCGGCCTGGTGGCGACCGTGCAGCCCGAACTGACCGGCGACTTCGGCCAGCTGATGGCCTGGGTCGACGGCATCCGCCGCCTCAAGGTGCGCACCAACGCCGACACCCCCAATGACTCGCAGGTGGCCCGCGACTTCGGCGCCGAGGGGATCGGCCTGTGCCGTACCGAGCACATGTTCTTCGAAGGGGAGCGGATCATGGCGGTGCGCGAGATGATCCTCGCCGCCGATCTCGAGGGGCGCGAGAAGGCCCTCGAGAAGATCCTGCCCATGCAGAAAGGGGACTTCCTGGGCATCTTCCGGGTCATGAAGGGGCTGCCGGTGACCATTCGCCTCCTCGACCCGCCGCTCCACGAGTTCCTCCCCCATACGGATGCGGATATCGAGGCCCTGGCCGCCGAGATGCAGGTGCCGGCGGCGACCCTCAAGGCCAAAGCCGAGTCGCTCCACGAGTTCAACCCGATGCTCGGCCACCGCGGCTGCCGCCTGGCGATCACCTTCCCGGAGATCTACGACATGCAGGTGCGGGCGATCATGGAGGCGGCCTGCGAACTGATCAGGGACGAGGGCTTCGAGATCGTCCCCGAGATCATGATCCCGCTGGTCGGCGAGGTCAAGGAGCTGGCGGTGCTGCGCCGCAACGCCGCCCGGGTCGCCGACGAGGTGATCGCCGGGTACGGCGTCGAGGTCAAGTACCTGATCGGCACCATGATCGAGCTGCCGCGCGCGGCGCTGACCGCCGACGCGATTGCCCGCGAGGCGGAGTTCTTCTCCTTCGGCACCAACGACCTGACCCAGACCACCTACGGGCTGTCGCGCGATGACGCCGGCCGGTTCCTCCCCTACTACGTCGAGCAGGAGCTCTACCCCAACGACCCCTTCGTGGCCCTGGACCAGGTCGGCGTGGGGATGCTGGTGAAGATGGGCTGCGAGAAGGGGCGGGCGACCCGCCCGGACCTCAAGCTGGGGATCTGCGGCGAGCACGGCGGCGAGGCCTCCTCGGTGAAGTTCTGCCACCGCATCGGCCTCGACTACGTCTCCTGCTCCCCCTTCCGGGTGCCGATCGCCCGGCTGGCGGCGGCCCAGGCGGTCCTCGAGGAGGGGCGCGGCTGAGCCGCCGCCCGCTACGGATGACAAAAAAGCCCCCGGCGTCTGCCGGGGGCTTTTTCAATCGAAGCTGAAGGAGGCGATTCGCTACTTGCGCAGGACCTTGACGATGGCGGAGAAGTCCTCCTCGCCGCGTCCGTCCTGGACCCCCTGGGCGTAGTTGGCGCAGACCACCTTGGCCGAGGGGAGCTCGAGGCCGACCTGCTCGGCCTGGTCGAGGACCAGTTCGAGCTGCTCATGGACGTACTTGAGGGCCAGGTTGCGGGTGAAGTCGCCGCGGGAGATGGTCCGGCCGCTATTGTGGAAGAGCGGCGAGGCGACCCCGCCGGAGTCGAAGACTTCGAGGATTTTGGCAACGTTGAAGCCGAGCTTCTCGCCGAAGACGATCGACTCGGAGAGGGCCTCCATCAGTTCGGCCTGGACCAGGTTGACGACGAACTTCATGCGCGTGCCGTCGCCGATCCCGCCGACGTGGATGATGTTCAGGCCGAAGTAGGAAAAGAGTTCGCGGCAGCGCGAGACCAGGGCCGGGTCGCCGCCGGCGAGGATGGTCAGCAGGCCGTTGGCGGCGTGCTCCTTGGTCCCCCACACCGGGGCGTCGAGGAACATGACCCGGTGCTTGGCCGCTTCTTCGGCGATCTCCTGAGTGCTCTCCAGGGAGTGGGTGCCCATGTCGACCAGGATCGTCCCCGGGTCGATGCCGGCGAAGATCCCCTCGGGGCCGTAGATGTCGGGGCGCAGGCGCTCCTTCTCGGGGCGGATGTAGATGACCAGGTCCTTCCCCTTGACTGCGTCGCGGGGGGAGGTGGCGCCGCTGGCGCCGAGGGTGATGAGCTCGGCAACGACCGCCGGGTCGGAATCGTAAACAGTCAGGTTGTAGTGGCCCTTGAGCACGTTGATGGCCATGTGCTTGCCGACCGTGCCCAGGCCGAGAAATCCGATGTTTTTCAGCATGTGTTACCTCCTGCCGTCACGGGTTATGGTTGACGATTAACAATCAACAATACAGCCCCGCATGGTGGTGTCAAGAAAATAAGCCGGGAAAGGGGCGGAAATGAGCCACCCGGCCTCTGGACGATCGCTCGGGTTGTAGAGTAGACTCAAAAGCCAAAGCTCCCGGCATGGTGCTGTGCCCAGCCCGGTGCCTCCAACCCCTGAAAGGCCGCCCCCTTGACTGCGCATCCCTCCTCCCCGGATCTGCCGCGCCTGATTCTCGGCATCATCTGCATCCTTCTTCTCCTGACGGCCTCTTTCTGGGTTCTCAAGCCGTTCCTGCTACCGTTGGTCTGGGCGACGATGATTGCCGTCTCAACCTGGCCGATGCTCCTCGCCGTCGAGCGCGGCTTCGGGGGGCGGCGTTCGCCGGCGGCGGCGTTGCTGACCCTGGCCCTGCTGGTGGTAGTGATCGCTCCGCTGACCCTGGCGGTCATGACCATCGTCCAGAACATCGACCTGATCAAGCGCCTGGTCGGTGAACTGGCCGCCGACGGTCTGCCGCCGCTCCCCGCCTGGGTCGCCGGTCTGCCCATGGTCGGCGAGCGGGCGGCGGCCTGGTGGGGCGAACTGGCCGGGGGCGCGGCCGGCCCCTCGGCCCAACTGGTGGGCTATATCAACAAGGCCCTGGCCTGGTTCGTCAACAATGCCGGCGGCGTGGGGCTGCTCCTTCTCCAACTGCTGCTCACGGTCGTGCTGACGGCGATTCTCTATCTAAAGGGAGAAGCCGCCGAGGCCGGGGTGCGGCGCTTCTTCGCTCGTCTCGCCGGCGAGCGCGGCGAGCAGGCGGTGATCCTCGCCGGCCGCTCGATCCGCGCCGTGGCCATGGGCATCGTCGTCACCGCGGCAATCCAGTCGCTGCTCGGTGGTCTGGGGCTGTGGGCGGCCGGAGTCCCGGCCCCGGCGCTGTGGACCGCGGTGATGTTCCTCCTCGCCGTGGCGCAGGTGGGTGCCGCGCCGGTCCTCGCGGTGGCCGCGGGCTGGCTTTTCTGGCAGGGGGGCACCGGCTGGGGGGTGGCGATGCTGGTCTGGGTCGTGGTGGTCGGCTCGCTGGACAACGTGGTCCGCCCGGTGCTGATCCGCAAGGGGGCCGACCTGCCGATGCTGCTGATCTTTGCCGGCGTCCTCGGCGGGCTGGTCGCCTTCGGGATCATCGGCCTCTTCGTCGGCCCGGTGGTTCTGGCGGTGAGCTACACCCTGATCGGCCAGTGGATGGCCGGCCAGCCGCCGGGCACGATTGCCGGCAGCGGGGAGGGTCGCTCATGAACGTTGCCCAGATGAAGACGGTGCTGGCCGAGATCCTGCGCAACACCGACCTGACCCCTTGCGTGGTCGGGCACCGCGGTGTGGGCAAAACCGCCGGGATCGTCCAGGTCTGTGCCGAGATCGGCCGCCGCTATATCCCCCTGCGCCTCGGGCAGATGGAGGTCGGCGACCTGGTGGGGATCCCCTACCGCGACGGCGAGACCATGCACTGGTCGCGCCCTTCGTGGTGGCCGCGCGACGACGACCCGCTGACCGTGGTGCACTGCGACGAACTCAACCGCGCCCAGCAGGAGGACACCCTGCAGGCGATCTTCCAGTTCGTCGAGCCGCCGGCGGCCGGGCAGCTGCGCCGCCTGCATACCCACGCCCTCCATCCGCGCCACAAGGTGGTGGTGTCGATCAATCCCCCCGACGGCAGCTACCAGGTGGCGACCCTCGACCGCGCACTGCTCGACCGCATGGTCATGATCTACGTCGAGACCGACTACCCGTGCTGGGCCGCCTACGCCGCCCGCCAGCAGTTCGACAGCGGCGTGCGCGAGTTCCTCGCCGCCTACCCGAACCTGCTGGCCAACCCCGGGGCGCCGCTCGACATGCGCATGGAGCCCACCGAGCGGGCCTGGGAGATGGTCAGCACCCTGCGCAAGAGCTGCCGCTTCCCGGCGGAGCTGGAGATGGAGGTCTACGCCGGCATCGTCGGCCAGGAGGCGGCGGTGAGCTTCCTGCGCTGGAGCCGCGAGCAGCGCGAGCGGCCGGTCAGCGCCCGCCAGCTCCTCGACGACTGGGCGGCGGTGGCGGAACAGGTGCGCGGCCAGCGCGACGACCTCCAGGCGGTGACCCTCAACGACGTGGTCACCACCCTGAGCAGCGATGCCGAACTCAGCGACGCCCAGGAGCGCAACCTGGTGTCCTACATCGCCGCCCTGCCGCGCGACCTGCGCTTCGGGCTGGTCAAGGCCCTGGTGCGCATGCCGACGGTGGCCGCCCGGCTGTGCAAGGACGAGTACGACGCGGTGATTCTCGACGCCATTGAAGCCATCAGCCGCGAAGCTCAATGAAATTGGACGGAGGGCGGCGGGGCTGTGACGACGGGCCGCTTCGCATGTCTGATCGCCGGGGCGCCGCCGGGTTCGCCGGCAGAATCTTTGGCCAGGACTGGAAATGGTTCGAACCGGAGCGTGTGCGGCCCGAGGAACTGTCCCGGCGGCTTCCGGCGGAAAACCCCGGGGAGTAAGCAGTGAGGAGCGAGGTCCAGAGCAGGTCGCTCGAGAACGCCGTGGTGCGCCTCCTCAAGGCCCGCCCCTTCTACGGCCATCTCCTCCTTGGCCTGCGCCGGCGCTTCACCGCGGACGGCCGGGCGCCGGGGATCACCCTGGTCAACGGCACGCCGACCCTGGTCATCGATCCCGGGCACTTCGCCCGCTATCCCGCCGGCGAGCAGGAAGCCTTCCTCGAACACCTCCTCAAGCACCTCCTCCACCTCCACCCCCTGCGCGGCCGCAGCTTCCACCGCCGCACCTGGGATGTGTCCAGCGACCTGGCGATCAACCCGTCGATCGCCGGCATGCCGGCCGGGGCGCCGCGACCGGCGCAGTTCAAACTCGACGACGGCCTCGCTGCCGAGGAATATGCCCGCCTGCTGGCGCCGCGCTTCGATCTCGGCGGCGCGGAGGGCGAAGGGCAGGGCAGCCATGGCCAGGCCCCGGCCGGGCGCGCCGGCGCCGGCGGGGGGGAGAGCCCGCAGGAGCAGGCGGCGGCCGGCCCCCTCGATGACCACCGGGTCTGGGAGGAGGCGCTGAGCACCCCGGAGCGCCTCGCCGAGCAGGCGGTGCGCGACCTGGTCCGGGAGGCCTGGCGCAAGAGCCACGGCGAAGTGCCGACGGAGATCGGCGAGGTGGTCAGGGAGTGGCTGGCGCCGCCGGCGATCCCCTGGCGGGAGGTGCTGCGCCAGTTCGTCGGCACCGCCGGCCGGCTGGGCCGGCTGAGCACCTGGCAGCGCGAGCACCGCCGCTTCGAGCACCAGACCCCGGGGACGCGCAAGCGCCGCCTCCTCAACCTGCTGGTGGCGATCGACGTCAGCGAGTCCACCGACCGCCAGCCGCTGCGCGAGGCCTTCGCCGGCGAACTGCTGCAGATCGCCCGCGGCCGGGCCAGCCGCATCACCGTCCTCTACGCGCACAGCCGCATCCGCCGCATCGAGACCTTCCGCAGCAGCCAGGCGCTCGCCGAGGTGGTCCACGGCGGCGGCTTCACCGACCTGCGCCCGGTCTTCGCCTACGCGGCGGAGATGCACCCGCCTCCGGCGGCGGTCATCTACCTCACCGACGGCGAAGGGCCGGCACCGGACGAGATGACCTTCCCGACCCTGTGGGTCCTGACCCCGGAGGGGAAAAAGCCGGTGGCGTGGGGAGTGGAGCTGCGCCTGGTGCATGAGGCGTGAGGGGGAAACCCTGTGGCTGAAGGCCGGAGGACGATGGGGCTGTGACGACGGGCCGCTTCGCATGTCTGATCGCCGGGGGAGTGCCGACTTCGCCGGCAGGCCGGTCGGAGGAGGCTGGAGATGCTGCGCTCCGGAGTGTGTGCGGCCCGAGGAACCGTCCCGGCGTCCTCCGGCTAAAAACTGTGACGAGTGACGGGAGGAAGTGATGGAGCAGAGTGTGCCGCTGACCGAGGAGTCGGTCCGTGAGATTCTCGAGGCCGCCGGGGCGCGGGTCATGTCGCGCGGCGGGCGCACCGAGAACTACAGCGCCCCGCGGGAGTTCTCCTTCGAGGTCAAGGGGGCCTTCCCCAACGGGCTGATGCTCCACGTGGTCGCCCGCCAGTACGACTACCGCGATCCCTGGGAGGCCAGCGGGCGGATCAACGAGATGGTCGACGTCGCCCTGCTGCGCGACGGGGCCTACTCCGCCCTCCCCAAGGGCTACCCGTACTTCCAGGGGCGCGACGAAGAGGTCGGCATCAACGACGAGGGGCTGCGCGAGCTGGTGGCCTGCGTGGCCGGGCTCAACCCCAAGCTGTTCAGGCTGCAGGAGCTGACCGGAGATCTTTAGACGGCGGAGCAGCCCCTTGGGGAAATCATCCGCGGCTTTGCACGGTTTTGTCTTTGACAGGTACCTGTCGCTAGGATAGATACTTGAGTAAGGTCTTTGCTTGGGGGATGACAGTGTTCCGTAAAATAGAAGAAGAGCGCGCCGCCGTATGTCGGCTCTGTGCCCGGCACGGGGTGCGCCGCCTGTCTGTTTTCGGCTCGGCGGCGACCGGAGCTTTCGATCCCGAACGAAGCGACCTCGATTTCCTGGTTGAATTTCAGGCGATGTCACCCGCCGAACGGGCCGATCGTTATTTCGGTCTTCTCGAGGATCTCGAGGAGCTTTTCGGCATGCCGATCGATTTAATCGAACGGGCCCCGATCCGCAATCCGTTTCTCCTTTCCGCCATCGAAGCCAGCCGGATTCCCCTCTACGATGCCGCGTGACCTGCGCAAATACCTTTACGACATCGACCAGGCCTGTCTTCTTCTTAAGGAGTTCACGGGAGGGAAGAGCTTTGCCGACTACTCGACCGACGCCATGCTCCGCTCGGCAGTCGAACGCCAGTTCGAGATCATCGGCGAGGCACTCGGTCAGGCTCTGCGCACGGAACCGACTCTGGAACTGAAGATCAGTCACTGCGCCCGGATCATCGCCTTTCGCAACCGGCTATTCCACGGCTATGCGGCGGTTTCCGATGAGTTGGTATGGGGGGTGGTGCAAACACATCTGGACAGATTGCACCGGGAAGTGTCCGAATTGATGAGGAGAACGGATTAGGCGGCCTTTGCGGGCCGCTTTTTTCATCAGGGGATAATTGCCAACTGCCCCGGGTGCTCGTCGGTCACCCGGCCGACGGTCCAGGCGGAAACGCCGCGCTCGGCAAGAGCGGCGAGCAGGGCCGGGTGGCGCTCCGCCGCCACGGCGATCAGCAGCCCGCCGGAGGTCTGCGGGTCGGCGAGGATGTCTACCACTGCGGGATCCAGCGTGTCACCGGCGACCACCCGCGGCAGGTAGAACTCGCGGTTGTGGTAGCTCCCCGCCGGGATCAGGCCGATGGCGGCCATCTCCGGGGCCAGGGGATAGACCGGCAGGGCCTGCGCTTCGAGCCGCAGGCCGACTTTGCTGGCCTCGGCCATCTCCAGGGCGTGACCGAGCAGGCCGAAGCCGGTGATGTCGGTGCAGGCAGTGATCCCCACCGCCAGCATCGCTTCGCTGGCCGCCCGGTTGAGCGTCTCCATGGCGCGGATGACCTCGCTCATCTGCTCCAGGTCGATCACTTCCCCCTTTAAGGCCGTGGCCAGGATGCCGCTCCCCAGCGGCTTGGTCAGCACCAGCCGGTCGCCGGGGCGCGCCCCCACCGTTGAAACCATCTTTGCCGGGTCGACCAGCCCGGTCACCGCCAGGCCGTACTTCGGCTCATCATCCTCCACCGTGTGCCCGCCGACCAGCACCGCGCCGGCCTCGGCGAGCTTCTCCGCCCCCCCCAGCAGAATCTCCACCAGCACCTCGCGCTCCAGGCAGTTGGGGAAGCCGACCAGGTTCAGGGCGGTCAGCGGCCGCGCCCCCATGGCGTAGAGGTCGGAGAGGGCGTTGGCCGCGGCGATCCGCCCGAAGGCCCGCGGGTCGTCGACGATCGGGGTAAAGAAGTCCACCGACTGCACCAGGGCGCAGTCGTCGCGCAGACGGTAGACCCCGGCGTCGGCGCCGGGAATGTCGCGCGAGAGGAGGTTGGGATCCTCGACAGTCGGTAGTTGGCACAGCACCTGCGCCAGCGGCCCCGGGGGGAGCTTGGCCGCTCAGCCGCTGGATTTGGAGAGGTGCGTCAGCTTGACGGTCATCGCGTTCTTTCTGGAAAAGTTATTCTCACTACCCGCTGGTCGCTTCAGCGCTTTTCGGCAGCTGCCAGGCGACCCGCTCGTCGCCGCGGCGCATAGTGTACTTGAGGGCGTCGAAATATTCCAGCAGGGCCTGCGTCTGTTTGCGCGCACTGCCCAGAAGGTCGCGGAACTCGCCCAGGGTCAGGGTCGGCTGGGCCGCGAAGTGCTCGCGGAGCAGGGCCAGGGCGCGAGCGCAGGCCTCGCGGTGCATGATCATCTCGGCGGAGAGGCGCACCAGGTCGCCGCGGCTGAAAAGGTAGGCCAGGCAGTCCTCGACCTGCCCGGCGGGGGCGGGGAGGTCGCCGAGCATCTCGGTGCGGTTGTTGGCCTGCAGGCCGGCTTCGCGATAGATCCGCAGCAGGGTGTCGATGAGCTGCTGCTGGGCGGCATCGGGTCGGGCGGTGAAGGAGGGGCGGGCGACGTGCTCGCCGCGCTGCTCGATTTCGCCGCGGGCGGTCAAGGCGGCAAGCAGCTCCTCGAAGGCCTTGGGCGCGACCTTGGCCGGCAGGGCCCCCTTGAGGGTGGCGTGGAGGAGTCCCGGGGCGAGGGGCTGGGCGGCGTGGCAGGCGTCGACGGCGGCGAGCAGCAGCCCCTCCCAGTGGCGGGCGGTAGCGGCGGTCACCCACTGGTCGCCGAGGCGTTGGGCCTGGCCGGCGACGGCCAGCGCCGCCAGGTGCCCGTCGATGCGCTCGCGGCCAAGGCCGCACAGTTGCTCGAGCTCGCGCACGCGCAGGCAGCCCGGATCGCTGAGCTTCTGCAGGATAAAGGCCCGCTCCCCCGATTCCAGCTCGCCGATCGCCTTGAGGACCTCGGGACGGAAGCGGCGGTGACGGGGCGGGTCGGGGTCGATGATCCGCCCGCCGCCGATGGTGGTCATCGGCGAGTAGGAGCGGATGATGAAGCGGTCCTGGCGGTGCACGACCAGCGGCTGGTCGAACTGCAGTTGGACCAGCACGCTCTCCCCCGGTTCGAGCTGATCGCGGTCGAGGAGCACCACCCGGGCCACCACCCGGGCGGTGCCGAGGTGAAGGTGGACCGGGTCGCGGAACTTGAGGGGGCGCGGAGCGTCGGCCAGCAGGGTGATGCGGGCGTCGCAGCGCGTGGTCTGGGTGAAGAAGCCCGGGGTGGCGACCACTGCGCCGCGCTCCAGGGCGGCCCGCTCGAAGCCGGCCAGGTTGACCGCCACGCGCTGCCCGGCCCGGGCCAGGTCGGCGTGCCGGCCGTGAACCTGCAGTTCGCGGACGCGCACCCTCTCGCCGGGGGGAAGCACTTCGACGCTGTCGCCGACCCTCAGCCTCCCGGAGAGCAGTGTCCCGGTGACCACCGTGCCGAAGCCGCTGACGGTGAAGTGGCGGTCGATGGGCAGGCGCACCGGACCGTCCTCGTCACGGGGCGGGAGTTCGCGGAGGATCGCGGCGATGGTGGCGCGCAGTTCGTCGATGCCGGCCCCGGTCAGCGAGGAGACCCGGCAGGCCGGGGCCTCGGCGAGGAAGGTCCCGGCGACCTCCTCGCGGATCTCCTCCTCGACGATGTCCAGCCACTCCTCCTCGGCCAGGTCGCACTTGGTCAGGACCAGGATGCCGCGGGGGATGGCGAGCAGCTTGAGGATCTGCAGATGCTCGCGGGTCTGCGGCATGACCCCTTCGTTGACGTCGACCACCAAAAGCACCAGGTCGATGCCGCCGATCCCGGCGAGCATGTTGTGGATGAAGCGCTCGTGACCGGGGACGTCGACCACCCCGGCCACCGTGCCGTCGGGGAGGCGCAGGGGGGCGAAGCCGAGGTCGATGGAGATGCCGCGCTCCTTCTCCTCGCGCAGGCGGTCGGTGTCGATGCCGGTCAGCCGGCCGATCAGCGCGGTCTTGCCGTGATCGACGTGGCCGGCGGTGCCGATGATGTGGAAGCGGGGTTCAGCCATCGATGGGGGAGGAGAGCGCCTGGCCCAGCGCTGCCGCCAGCAGTTCCTCCTCACCCGGCAGCAGGGTGCGCGGGTCGAGGAGCAGGCGGTCGTCCTGGAGGCGGCCGAGGACCGGCGGGTCGGTAAAGCGCAGGCGGTCGGCGAGGGCCTGCGCCGAGCTGTGTGCGGGGGTGACGGCGATGGCCCGGCCGGGGAGTTCGGCCAGCGGCATGGCGCCGCCGCCGACGGTCGCCGCGGCGGCAACGATCTGCAGGACCGCCCGTTCGCCGGCCGCCGCCTGCAGGGCGGGGAGCAGCGCCAGGCAGCGGGCGTCAAGGTCGGCGGCGGAGGCGGTCAGCATGCGCAGCGTCGGCAGGGCGCGCCGGGCCCGTTCCGGGTCGAGGTAGAGGCGCAGGGTGGCCTCGAGGGCCGCCAGGGTCATCTTGTCGAGGCGCAGGGCCCGGGCCAGGGGGTGCTTTTTCAGGCGGCCGACCAGCTCGCGGCGGCCGGCGATGACCCCGGCCTGGGGGCCGCCGAGAAGCTTGTCGCCGCTGAAGGTGACCAGGTCGATGCCGGTGGCCAGGACTTCGCGGACCGTCGGCTCGTGGGGGAGACCGTGGGCGGAGAGATCGAGGAGCAGGCCGCTGCCCAGGTCCTCGAGGACCTGGATGCCGCGCTCTTGGCCGAGCGCCGCCAGCTCGCTGCCGCTGACTGCGGCGGTGAAGCCGAGAATCCGGTAGTTGCTGGTGTGGACCTTGAGGATCAGGGTGGTATCGGCGGCGAGCCCCCGGCGGTAGTCGTCGAGGTGGGTCTTGTTGGTGGCGCCGACCTCGATCAGCCGGACCCCGCCGGCGGCCATGATCTCGGGGATGCGGAAGGAGCCGCCGATCTCGATCAGCTCGCCGCGCGAGACCACGGCGCTTTGGCCGCCGGCCAGTGCGGCCAGGCACAGCAGCATCGCCCCGGCGTTGTTGTTGACCGCCAGGGCGGCCTCGGCGCCGGTCAGCCGGCAGATCAGCTCCTCAACGTGGACGTGACGCTCGCCGCGCTTGCCGGCGGCCAGGTCGTACTCGAGGGTCGAGTAGCCGCGCGCCGCTTCGGTCACCGCCTGCAGGGCCTCGTCGGCCAGCGGGGCGCGCCCCAGGTTGGTGTGCAGGACGGTGCCGGTCAGGTTGAGGACCCGGCGCAGGGAGGGGGTTTCCAGGGCGGCGAGCAGCTCTCCGGCCCGGGCGGCGACTGCCTCGACGGTCAGCTCCGGCAGCGGCGCCCGCTCGTCGAGGAGTTGGCGGCGGAGCTCTTCGACAGCCCGCTGCGCCGCCTCGCGGAGCTGGGCATGCGCGTGCGTCGCCGCCAGTACGCTGAGCGGCGGCGTGCCGAGCAGCCGGTCGATGGCCGGCAGCTGGCGGAGGAGGGTGCGGCGGTCGGTCATGAGCGGTACTCGCGGAAAAGACCAGGAAGAGAACTGTGGCGGGAGCAGATGGGAATCGAACCCACCAGGGACGGGATACGCCCCCCACCGGTTTTGAAGACCGGACGCGTCACCAGACTGCGAACTGCTCCCGTGCGGCTTGAACCCATTTTTATAAATGCCGCGATAACGATAAAAAAAGTCAAAAATTCTTGCCCGGCCGATCACGAATCCTTATGGACGGATCACCCGCCCGGCCTCCCGCAGCGCGGTGACCGTTTCGAGCATGTTGCCGATGCGGCCGATGGCCAGCTGCTCCTTGAGGTGGAAGAAGTCCAGGCACAGCCCGCAGGTGGCGATGTCGGTCCCCTGCTCGGCCAGCCGGCCCAGCGCCTCGAGAACCGGCGAGCCGGCCACGGTCAGACGGGCGCCGCCGTTGACGAAGAGGAGCAGGTCGGGGGCCGGGGCGCTTTCGGCCAGGGTGAAGAGGAAACTCTTCATCAGGGCTTCACCGAGCTGCGGATCACCTTCGCCGAGCCGGTCCGCGGCGATCAGCACCACCGTCGGTCCGGCGGCCGGGGCGCTGGCTGCGGAGGCTTCGGACCGGGCCGCGGGGGTGACGGTCAGGCGGAAGCCGTCGCCGTCGGCGGTCACCGTTACCGCGCAGCCGAGGCTGGCGGCCAGGCGGCTGACGTTGTCGCGGGCCGCCGCTTCGCTGACCAGCACCTGCAGCGCCTCGCCGGGGGCTTCCAGCAGCCGGCGGCGGACCTGGACCACCGGTTGCGGGCACTGCTGGCCGCGGCAGTCGAGTGTTGTCATGGTTCTCTCCACGAATCAGGAATTGCGCCACTATACGGGGAACGGTCCGGGCAGGCAAGCGCCCGGCTTGACTTGGCCGCTCCTCACTCCCTACACTCCGCTCTGTAGCGCGACCTGCCCCCCTGTGAGGAACCATGTCCAGACCCACCCGCCAGATTCACCTCGGCCCGGTCGCCATCGGCGGCGGCGCCCCGGTCACCGTCCAGTCGATGACCAACACCGACACCCGCGACATCGCCGCCACCCTGGCGCAGATCCGCGCCCTGGCCGCGGCCGGCTGCGAGATCGTGCGCTGCGCCGTCCCCGACCAGCAGGCCGCCGCCGCCCTGGCCGCCATCCGCCGCGACTGCCCGCTGCCGCTGATCGCCGATATCCACTTCGACTACCGGCTGGCCCTGGCCGCGCTCGCCGCCGGGGTCGACGGCCTGCGCCTGAATCCCGGCAACATCGGCGCGCGCTGGAAGGTCGAGGAGGTGGTCAAGGCTTGCGCCGAGCGCCGGGTGCCGATCCGCATCGGGGTCAACGGCGGCTCCCTCGAGAAGGAGCTGCTCGACAAATACGGTCACGCCACCGCCGAGGCCATGGCCGAGAGCGCCCTCGGGCATATCCGTCTCCTCGAGGAGCTCGGCTATCAGGAGATCAAGGTCAGCCTGAAAGCCTCCGACGTGCGCCGCACGGTGGCCGCCTACCGGCTGCTCGCCGCCCAGGTCGACTACCCGCTGCACATCGGCATCACCGAGGCCGGCACCACCTGGGCGGGGACGATCAAGAGCGCGGTCGGCCTCGGCGCGCTGCTCTGCGACGGTCTCGGCGACACCCTGCGGGTCTCACTGACCGGCGATCCGGTGGAAGAGGTCCGGGTCGGCTGGGAGATCCTCAAGAGCCTCGAGCTGCGCGAGCACGGCCCGGTTTTCATCTCCTGCCCGACCTGCGGGCGCTGCCAGATCGATCTGATCCCGGTGGCCGAGGAGGTCGAGCGGCGCCTGCACGATCTGCCGAAGAAGCTGGTCATCGCCGTGATGGGCTGCGCCGTCAACGGCCCCGGCGAGGCCCGCGAGGCCGATCTGGGCATCGCCGGCGGCCAGGGGGAGGGGCTGCTCTTCCGCAAGGGGGAGATCGTCCGCAAGGTCCCCGCGGCGCAGCTCGCCGACGTGCTGGTCGAGGAAGCCCGGCGGATGGCCGGGGAGGAGCCGTCCTCCGTTGCAATCCCCCCGGAAATCGGCTAAGTTCACCCACTGCCCGCCCTGCGGGTTTTCATCCCGCCCTGTCGAGGTTCCCATGCGCTATACCCAGTACCTCCTGCCGACTCTCAAGGAGACCCCCGGCGACGCCGACGTGGTCAGCCAGCAGCTGATGATGCGCGCCGGCATGATCCGCAAGGTCGCCGCCGGCATCTACGACTACCTGCCGCTGGGGCTGCGTGCGATCCGCAAGCTCGAGCAGATCATCCGCGAGGAGATGAACCGCGCCGGGGCCATCGAGGTCCTCATGCCGATGGTGGTCCCCGCCGAGCTGTGGGAGGAGACCGGCCGCTGGCAGCAGTACGGCAAGGAGCTGCTGCGCCTCAAGGACCGCAAGGAGACCGACTTCTGCCTCGGCCCCACCCATGAGGAAGTGATCACCGAACTGGTGCGCGGCACGGTGCGCTCCTACCGCCAGCTTCCCCTCAACCTCTACCAGATCCAGGGGAAGTTCCGCGACGAGATCCGCCCGCGCTTCGGCCTGATGCGCGGCCGTGAATTCATCATGAAGGACGCCTACTCCTTCGACCTCGACCAGGCCGGAGTCGACGCCGCCTACGAGAAGATGTACCAGGCCTACCGGCGCATCTTCACCCGCTGCGGGCTGAACTTCCGCGCCGTCGAGGCCGACACCGGCAACATCGGCGGCTCCTCCTCCCATGAGTTCATGGTCCTGGCCGCCTCCGGCGAGGACGCCATCGTCTCCTGCAGCTGCTGCGAGTACGCGGCCAACCTCGAGAAGGCCGAAGTCCGCCCGCCGGTGGAGGCGCCGTGCACCGCGGCGCCGGCTCTTGAGCTGGTCCCCACTCCCGGGAAAAAAGCCATCGCCGAGGTCGCGGAATTCCTCGGCGTCGCGCCCGCGGCCTGCGCCAAGGCGATGGTGCTGGTCACCGACAGCGGCGCGCCGGTCATGGCCCTGCTGCGCGGCGACCACGAGCTCAACCTGATCAAGCTCAAGAACCTCCTCGGCTGCAGTGAGCTGGAGCTGGCCGCCGACGAGCAGATCGAAAAGCTCACCGGCGCCCCGGTCGGCTATCTCGGCCCGGTGGGGATGACCATCCGCGTCGTTGCCGACCTTGCCCTCAATAGCGGCGGCCCGTGGGTCACCGGCGCCAACCGGGTTGACGCCCACTACCGCCACACCCTGCTCGGCCGCGACTTCACCGTCGAGTGCTTCGCCGACCTGCGCAACGTCGAGGCCGGCGATCCCTGCCCGCGCTGCGCCGACGGGGTCATGGAGCTGTGGCGCGGCATCGAGGTCGGCCACGTCTTCAAGCTCGGCACCAAGTACTCGGCGGCGATGCGCGCTACCGTCCTCGACGATCAGGGGCAGGAGCGGGTGCTGGTCATGGGCTGCTACGGGATCGGCGTCGGCCGCAGCGTGGCGGCGGCCATCGAGCAGAACCACGACGACAAGGGGATCATCTGGCCGATGCCGATCGCCCCCTTCCAGGTCCTGGTCACCCTGGTCAATCCCAACGACGCCGACGTGCTCGCTGCCGGCGAAACGCTCTACGCCGACCTGCTGGCGCGCGGGGTCGACGTGCTCTTCGACGACCGCGACGAGCGCCCGGGAAGCAAGTTCGCCGATGCCGACCTGCTCGGCATGCCGCTGCGGGTCACGGTCGGCGCCCGCGCCCTCAAGGAGGGCGGAGTCGAACTCCAGGAGCGGCGCAGCGGTGAGCGGCGGGTCCTGCCGCTCGGCGGGGCGGCGGCGACGATTGCCGAAATGGTCGAAGCGGCCCTGGCGGTGCAATTGTGAGCGGGGAAGGGAGAGAGACCATGGATGACGCGCGGCGGCGGCTGATCTTCGCCCTCGATGTCGACAGTTTCGACCAGGCCCAGGTCTGGGTCGAGCGGCTGGCCGGCCAGGTCGGCGCCTTCAAGGTCGGCAAGCAGCTCTTCACCCGCTGCGGCCCGGATGTGGTCCGGATGATCCGCGAGCGTGGCGCCGAGGTCTTCCTCGACCTCAAGTACCACGACATTCCCAACACCGTGGCCATGGCCGGCGTCGAGGCCCTCGGCCTCGGCGTGTGGATGTTCAACGTCCACGCCCTGGGCGGCGCGGAGATGATGGCCGCCCTGGTCCGGGAGGTCGACAGGCGCTGCCCGCGCGGCACCCCCGGCCGGCCGCTGCTCATCGCCGTCACCATCCTGACCTCGTCGACCGACGCCACCCTGCAGGCGCTCGGCATCGACCGCCCGGTCAGCGAGATGGTCCCGCGCCTGGCCCGCCTGGCCCAGGAGGCCGGCATGGACGGGGTGGTCGCCTCCCCGCAGGAGGTCGGCCTGATCCGCGCCGCCTGCGGCCCCGCTTTCGCCATCGTCACCCCCGGGGTGCGCCCGGCCGAAGCCGCCCTCGATGACCAGAAGCGGGTGATGACCCCCGGCGAGGCCCTGCGCGCCGGCGCCGACTACCTGGTCATCGGCCGGCCGATCTCCGCGGCCCCCGATCCGGCGGCGGCCGCCGCGGCGATCCTCGCCGAAATGCGCGCCGCGCTGGCCGGCTGAGGTTACCATGGCCGATCTCCTCTACGGTTTCCATCCGGTTCGCGAAGGGCTGCGCGGCCGCCGCCAGCCCCTGGAACTGTTCGTCCTCGACGGCCCGCTCAACGAGCGCCTGCAGAAGCTCCTCGCCCTCGCCGCCGAGCGCGGCGTGCCGGTGCGCCGCCGCCTCAAGGCCGATCTCGACCGCCTGGCCGGGCAGCCCCACCACCAGGGGGTGGTTCTGGCCATCGAGCCCTTCAGCTACGCTGACCTCGACGATCTGGTCGCCGCCTGGCGCAACTCGGCGCGCCCGGCCTTCTTCCTCCTCCTCGACGGCATCACCGACCCGCACAACTTCGGGGCGATCCTGCGCAACGCCGATGCCGCCGGCTGTCACGGGGTGGTGGTGGCCAAGGACCGCAGCTGCCCGGTGACGCCGGTGGTCGACAAGGCCTCGGCCGGAGCGGTCGAGCACCTGCCGGTCTGCCAGGTCACCAACCTGGCGCGCACCATCGAGGAGCTCAAGGCCGCCGGGGTGTGGGTCTACGGGCTGTGCGGCGAGGGCGGCGGGCAGCCGCTCTACACCGAGAAGCTGGAGGGGAATGTGGCCCTGGTGGTCGGCAGCGAGGGGGAGGGGCTGCGCCAGCGCACCCGCCAGCTGTGCGACGGCCTGCTGGCCATCCCGATGGGCGGCCAGGTGGCCTCGCTCAACGCCGCCTCGGCCAGTGCCGTCGCCCTCTTCGAAGTGGTCAGACAGCGGTTTAGGGCGGCGGAGTGAGCGTCCGGCAAAAAAATTTTGGAAACCCCCTTGCATTGCTTTGCGCAATACTGTATAAGGCACATCTTGTGCTGGCGTAGCTCAATTGGCAGAGCAGCTGATTTGTAATCAGCAGGTTGCGGGTTCAATTCCTGTCGCCAGCTCCATTGAGCACCAGGGGCAGTGCCCCGGCACATAGCAGCAGAGAACGAGATCCCCTGGAGGGGTTCCCGAGCGGCCAAAGGGAGCAGACTGTAAATCTGCCGTCGTAGACTTCGGAGGTTCGAATCCTCCCCCCTCCACCAGACATTACTTGCCGGAGGAAGTACCGGCGCCGACAGCGCAGGAGGCTGAAGCCACCGATGACTGCGCGGGCGATGGCACCAGACTCCACCCGGACACAGGGTGACAGCAGGCAGGACGCTTTGGGCGGGAGTAGCTCAGTTGGCTAGAGCATCAGCCTTCCAAGCTGAGGGTCGCGGGT
>CAYQLP010000024.1:0-13032 GCA_964418505.1 uncultured Geobacteraceae bacterium
GATCGACGAGGCCCTCGGCCTTTGGAACAGTCTTCTTGCCGCAGCCCCCGGGTTCAGCCGCGGACATTATTACCGTGGCCTGGCTCTTTATGACCGCGGGGAGCTTGGCGAGGCCGTCGCGGCTTTCAGTCAAGCTCTCGAGGGGGAAGAAGAGCCGTTCCGGGTCTACTTTAAGCTCGGGCTGGCCCAGTATGGGTTAGGCAGTCTGGCGGCCAGCGTGGAGAGCTTCCGCAAGGCTCACGAGATCAATCCGGGTAGTGCTGAAACTCTTTACCGCCTCGGTCTTTCGCATCTGCGCATGTCACAGCTGACCGAGGCCCGCACCGCCCTGGAGCAGGCGGTGAGCATCAACCCCAAGTACACTCGTGCCCTGTACATACTCGGCATGGTCAAGGCTCAAGAAGGGAGCCAGGGGGAGGCCATCGAGCTCTTCCGCCGCGTCGAAGAAGTCAGCCCGACCTACACTGCGGCCCGCTTTGAACTGGGGATGGCGCTTTTCCGTCAGGGGGCGCTCGAGGAGGCTGCCGAGCAGTTTTCCGGTGTTGAGGAGGCCAGCCCGCGTTTTGCCCCGGCCCCTTACATGCTTGGCGAGTGTCTTCGCAAGCTGGGGAGTTTCGGCGAGGCAGTCGGTGCCTACCGGCGGATGTTGGAGCTTAACCCCGCGGATGCCGAGGCCTGGGTCAGAATTGCTGAGTGCCTGGTGCAGATCGACCTGCTTGACGCGGCCAGCGAGGCCCTCGATCGGGCCCTGTCCGTCTGCCCGCAGCATAGTGAAGCGAATTACTTGAAAAAGCACCTCGGGGAGATGAACACCCCGCACAAGTCAGGGTTCTAGGCGCAGTGACGCTTACAGTCCATACGGAACGAGGAAGAGGATTGTCATGACGGAAATGCTGAGCTTGTCAAATAATGCCCCACTCTTCGTGGGAATGATGCTTCTGAAGCTAGTGGCGGTCCTCGGGGTGACGATCCTCATGGTAGCCTATGCCACTTGGCTGGAGCGGAAGGTCATCGGCCATATGCAGACCCGTCTTGGTCCGATGCGTACCGGCTGGCATGGTTTGCTGCAACCGATCGCCGACGGTATCAAGCTCTTCTTCAAAGAGGACATCGTCCCTTCAGAGGCCAGCAAAGTTCCCTTCCTGCTGGCACCGATGATGATCCTGGTTCCTGCGCTGATTACCATCGCCGTCATCCCCTTCGGCAAGGACATCACCGTCGGCGGCTACACTGTGCCGCTGCAGATCACCGACCTTAACGTCGGCGTCCTCTACATTCTCGCCTTCGCCGGTCTCGGCGTGTACGGGATCGTCCTCGCCGGCTGGTCGTCTAACAGCAAGTACTCGCTGATCGGCGGCGTGCGCGCTTCCGCTCAGATGATCTCCTACGAACTGGCCGCCGGCCTGGCGATCATCTCGGTGTTTATGCTGAGCGAGTCACTGAGCCTCCGTGAAATCGTCGCCTTGCAGCAGAAGCCGCTGTGGGGTGCCATCGACTTCCTGCCCAACTGGTATGTCTTTACCCAGCCGCTGGCCTTCTGCCTGTTCATCATCACCGGACTGGCTGAAATCAACCGTACCCCCTTCGACATGCCCGAGGCGGAGAGCGAGCTGGTGTCGGGTTTCTGTACCGAATACTCGTCAATGAAGTACGCTCTATTCTTCATGGCTGAATACGCCAACATGATCGTCATCGCTGCCGTTGCCGCGACTCTCTTCCTCGGTGGCTGGTATGGACCGCTACCGGCTGAGTTCGGGGTTATCAACATCCTAGGCAAGGTGGTCGGGATCATGTTCTTCTTCATCTGGCTGCGCGCAACGCTACCCCGCGTGCGTTACGACCAGCTGATGCAGCTGGGCTGGAAAATCATGATCCCCCTGGCACTGGTGAATCTGGCCGTGACCGGTATCGTTGTGGTCCTGCAGCAGTAAGTGCCCAAGAAAACGAGGATAAACCATGTTCACCGCGATTGCTAAAGGTCTGAGCATCACCTTCAAGCACATGCTGCCCGGTCATTCGACCACCGTGCAGTACCCGACCGTCAAGCTGAAGATGTCCGATCGCTTCCGCGGGCTGCACCGCCTGGTGCCGTCTCATGACCGCGAGAAGTGTGTGGCCTGCTACCTCTGCCCGACGGTTTGCCCGGCTAAATGCATCACTGTCGAGTCGGCGGAAAAGCCCAATGGCGAGAAGTATCCGCGGGTCTATACCATTGACCTGCTCCGTTGCATCTTCTGCGGCTACTGTGTCGAAGCCTGCCCGGTGGAGGCCGTGGAAATGACGGATGCCTATGAGCTGGCCAACTACCGGCGGGCGGATTTTGAATTCACTAAGGAACGGTTGCTTAAGTAAGCCGGGAGGAGCGTGTATTCCATGGAGACGATTTTCTTCTATCTGGTTGCCCTGGTGGCAGTTGTCTCAGGGATCCTGGTGGTGCGCTGCCAGAGTCCGGTCAACAGCGCCCTCGCCCTGGTCAACACCTTCTTCTGCCTGGCGATCTTCTACGTCATGCTCTACGCCCCCTTCATGGCGGCAATTCAGGTAATGGTCTATGCCGGCGCGATCATGGTGTTGATTCTCTTCGTCATCATGCTCCTCAATCTCGGCAGCGAAGCGCGTCAGCGCTTCACCACCGGGGTTGTCTGGTCAGCGATCGCCAGTCTGCTGGTCCTGCTCTGCACGGTCGTTTTCGTCAAGCGCGGCAATGTGACCGGAGCCGCCGGTGAGATCACCGACAACCTGATCATCAACGAAGGGCATACCGAACTGATCGGTAAAGCCCTCTTCACGGAATTCCTGCTCCCCTTCGAAATTGCCTCGATCCTGCTGCTGGTGGCAATCGTCGGTGCGGTGGTGCTGGCCAAGAAGGAAGTCTAACCCCCAAGCGGGATTACGGGAGAGTCACAGATGAGTGTCTACCACTACATGACCGTCAGCGCCATACTCTTCGCCCTGGGCACTTACGGCGTCCTGACCCGGCGCAACGCCATTGTCATCTTCATGTGCATCGAGCTGATGCTCAACTCGGTGAACCTGACCTTTATCGCCCTGTCGCGGCATCTCAACAGTCTTGACGGACAGATCTTCGTCTTCTTCGTCATGACCGTCGCGGCGGCCGAGGCGGCTGTCGGCCTGGCGCTGATGATCGCCTTCTACCGTAACCGGGAGTCCATCGACATCGAGCAGATGAACCTGTTGAAGTGGTAAGCGCCACCCGGCAGACTTCGTGAGCGGTTTATTTAGTCCGGAGGATTGATAGATGTACGACAAACTGTGGCTTATCCCCTTCTTCCCGCTGGTCGGCGCGATCATCAACGGGTTGTTCGGCAAGCGCTACATCCGCAACGAGGCAGCGATCGGTGCGATCGGCACCGGTGCGGTGTTCCTGTCCTTTCTAGTGTCGGCCAGCTGCTTCTTCACGCTGCTCGGCGACGAGGTCAAGATTCACCAACAGGTCATCGCCTCCTGGATGTCAGTGGGCAAGCTGCAGGTCGACTGGGGTTTCCTGCTTGATCCGCTCTCGGCGCTGATGATCATGGTCGTGACCGGGGTCGGGACGCTGATCCATCTCTACTCCATCGGCTATATGCACGGAGAAGAGGGCTTCTACCGCTTCTTCAGCTATCTGAACCTCTTCGTTTTCGCCATGCTGATGCTGGTCCTGGGCAACAATGCCCTGGTCATGTTCATCGGCTGGGAAGGCGTCGGTCTCTGCTCCTACCTGCTGATCGGTTATTATTTCGAGAAAAAGAGTGCCGGTGACGCCGCCAAAAAAGCCTTCGTGGTCAACCGCGTCGGCGACTTCGGCTTCCTGGTCGGCCTCTTCACTATTTACTGGACCCTGGGCTCCAATCACGGAGTGTGGACCCTCAACTTCGTTGAGATTGCCGAAAACGCTCATCTGCTCGGTGTCGGCAGCGTGGTCGTGACCGCTGCTACGCTGTGCTTCTTCCTCGGCGCCACGGGCAAGTCCGCTCAGCTTCCCCTCTACACCTGGCTCCCTGACGCGATGGAAGGCCCGACCCCGGTCTCGGCCCTTATCCACGCGGCCACCATGGTCACCGCCGGCGTCTACATGATCGGCCGCATGAACGTGCTCTTCGCCATGAGCCCGACCACTATGGCGGTGGTCGCCCTGGTCGGTGCCTTCACAGCGATCTTTGCTGCCAGCATCGGCTTTGCCCAGAATGACATCAAGCGGGTTCTGGCCTACTCGACCGTCTCCCAGCTGGGCTTCATGTTCATGGCCATGGGCGTTGGCGCCTTCACGGCCGGCATCTTCCACCTGATGACCCACGCCTTCTTCAAGGCCTGCCTGTTCCTCGGTTCCGGCTCGGTCATTCACGCCATGCATCATGCCTTGCACCATGCACACCTGCATGACGACCCCCAGGACATGCGTAACATGGGCGGTCTGCGCAAGTTCATGCCGGTCACTCACGCGACCTTCGCCATCTCCTGTCTAGCCATTGCGGGGATTCCCATCTTTGCCGGCTTCTTCTCCAAGGACGAAATCCTCTGGTGGGCGTTTGCCTCGACTCGCGGGAGCATGGTGGTCTGGGTCATCGGAGCGATCACGGCCTGCATGACCGCATTCTACATGTTCCGCTGCCTGTACATGACCTTCTACGGTGAGCAGCGTACGCACAAGAAGGCCAAGGATCACGTGCATGAGTCGCCGTGGGTCATCACGGTTCCGCTGATCGTCCTGGCCGGTCTGGCCACGGTCGGCGGTCTGGTCGGCATCCCCCATGCCATCGATGTCTTCCATGTAGGCAACCGCCTTGAGCACTTCCTGGCCCCGGTCTTCCACCACTCTCAGCAATTATACAAGATTGAAGCCCATGGCACTGCCGCTACCGAGATCAGCCTGATGGTTCTCTCCGTGGTCATTGCTGTGATCGGCATCAGCGCCGCGACTGTCATGTACCTCAAGAATCCTTCGCTCCCCGGCAAGTTCACGGCAGCCTTCAGCCGTCTGCACCGCTGGGTGTTCAACAAGTGGTACGTCGACGAACTCTACGATGTGCTCTTCGTCAACAGCACCAAGAAGCTCGGGACCTTCTTCTGGAAGGGCTTCGACGTCAAGGTTGTCGACGGCATCGTCAACGGGGCCGGCAAGGTGGTCAGCGCACTGTCCACGGCGCTGCGCCATACCCAGACCGGCTTCATTCACAACTACGCCCTGACGATGGTTTTCGGCGTGGTCGTGATGCTGGCGGTCTTCATCCTGAAGTGATTAGACAACCCGTACACGTGATGAGATAAAAGGAGCGCAGACCCATGAGCAATCTCCTCAGCCTGATGACCTTCTTCCCCCTGGTCGGGATGATCGTCCTCCTGTTTCTTCCCAAGGAGTCCGATCGCCTGCTCAAGACGGTGACACTGGTCATCACCCTGATCACCTTCCTGATCAGCCTGCCCCTGGCGTTCGACGATGCGTTCCTGACCTCGGCGCAGATGCACTATGTCGAGTTCATTCCGTGGATCAGTATCGGTGATTTCTTCCGCATGAACTACTACGTCGGCATCGACGGCATCAGCCTCTGGCTGGTCCTGCTGACGACGTTCATCATGCCGATTGCAGTCCTGTCGACCTGGCACGCCGTCGAGAAGTACACCAAGGGTTTCATGGCCCTGCTCCTGCTCCTTGAAACCGGCATGCTCGGTGCGTTCATCTCGCTCGACATCTTCCTCTTCTACGTTTTCTGGGAACTGATGTTGATCCCGATGTACTTCCTGATCGGCATCTGGGGCGGCAAGAACCGCATCTACGCGGCGGTCAAGTTTTTCATCTTCACCGCGGTCGGCTCGTTGCTCATGCTGGTGGCCATCATCTACGTCTACTACTTCGCGGTGAAGTCCGGACTGCCTTTCCGCAACGGCTTCAGCGTTCTGCACTTCTATCAGATGAACCTGCCGGCGCATCTGCAGACCTGGCTTTTCCTCGCCTTCGCCTTCAGCTTCGCCATCAAGGTGCCGATGTTCCCGGTTCACACCTGGTTGCCGGACGCCCACACCGAGGCTCCGACTGCCGGTTCCGTCATCCTGGCTGCAATCCTTCTGAAGATGGGTACCTATGGGTACATCCGCTTTGCCATCCCCCTCTTCCCGGATGCCACCCAGCAGTTCACCCCGCTCTTTGCCACACTCGCGGTTATCGGCATCATTTATGGCGCGCTGGTGGCGATGATGCAGGATGACGTCAAGAAGCTGGTCGCCTATTCGTCTGTATCGCACTTGGGCTTCGTGATGCTCGGTATTTTCGCCATGAACCTTCAGGGGCTCTCAGGCGGCATGCTGCAGATGATCAATCACGGCATCTCGACCGGCGCGCTGTTCCTTATTGTCGGCTTCATCTACGAGCGTCGGCATACCCGCCTGATCGCCGAATTTGGTGGGATTTCCAAGAAGATGCCGATTTTCGCAACGATCTTCCTGATCATTACCTTCTCGTCGATCGGTCTCCCCGGCACCAATGGGTTTGTTGGCGAATTCCTGATCCTGATGGGCGCTTTCGAAAGTGAGCTGCGCTGGTATGCGATCCTGGGCACCACCGGCGTCATCCTGGCCGCTGTCTACATGCTGTGGATGTTCCAGCGCGTCATGTTCGGCAAGATCACCAACCCGGAGAACGAGAAGCTCACCGACCTGACGACGCGCGAGATCGTCCTCATGGTGCCCCTGCTGGTCTTTGTTTTCTGGATCGGCTTCTATCCGAATACTTTCTTCGAGAAGATGAATCCTTCGCTTGAGAACTTGATCCAGCAGGTCAAAGCCAAGCAGCAGGTCGCCTTGACGCTTGAAGTGCCGGCCCCTAGTCTGGCGCAGGTCGTGGTCAAGGAATAATTCAGGTATTTAACCTCGCTGAGGAGCCCGTTCATGGAAAACCTGGTGCAAATCGCCATGCAGAATGTCAACCTGGCGGCTATTATGCCGTCGCTGGTCCTCGTCTGCTTCGGCATGGGTCTGCTGCTGATCAACGTCTTCCTGCCGCGTGGGACCACCCGTCACGCCGTCTGGATCAGCCTGATCGGGCTTGCGGTGTCAGCATTCGTCTGTGTGCAGGGCTGGGGTAACCCGCAGTACGGCTTCTCTGACGCCGTGGCGCTGGACAACTTCGCCCAGTTCCTGAATATCACCCTGATCATCGGTTCCGCGCTGACGATGCTGATGTCGGACGACTACCTGCGCCGCGAGGGCTACCCGGTCAGTGAGTACTATCCGTTGATTCTGCTGGCCACCGCCGGTGCCATGTGGATGGTCTCCGGTACTGACATGATGACGATTTTCCTCGGTCTCGAGGTCATGTCGGTCAGCCTCTATGTTCTTGCCGGCTTTTTCCGCGGCCAATTGGCTTCCAACGAGGCTGGCCTCAAGTACTTCCTTCTCGGTGCCTTCTCCACCGGGTTCCTCCTCTACGGCATGGCGCTGATCTACGGCGTCACAGGCTCGACCCGGCTGAGTGAGATCGGCGCTTACTTCAACACGCACAGCGCGCTGCTCAGCAACCCGATGACGATTGCCGGCCTGATGCTGCTGGCCGTAGGCTTCCTCTTCAAGCTGGGTGCTGCGCCTTTCCACATGTGGACCCCTGACGTATACCAAGGCGCACCGACCCCGATCACCGCTTTCATGAGCGCCGGACCTAAAGCTGCTGCTTTTGCCGCCTTTATGCGCATCCTCGAGTTCGGCTTCTTCACCCTCAAACCCGAGTGGACTGCGATGCTGTGGGTTCTCGCGGTGTTGACCATGACGATCGGTAACGTCATCGCGATCTCGCAGACTAACGTCAAGCGGATGCTCGCCTATTCGTCGATTTCCCACGCTGGATACGCGCTGGTCGGGTTCGTCGCGGCCAACGAGATCGGCTATGCCGGCGTTCTCTTCTACATGCTTGCCTACACCTTCATGAACCTCGGTGCCTTCGCGGTCCTGGTCCTGGCAGGTAAAAAAGGCGAGGAGAACCTGACGCTCGAGGGATTCTCCGGGTTCGGCTACAAGAGACCGCTGCTCGGCGTGGCGATGACGATCTTCCTCTTCTCGCTGATGGGTCTGCCGCCCACTGCCGGATTCGCCGGTAAGTTCTATATCTTCGCCGGGGCAGTCAAGGCCGGGTACATCTGGCTGGCAATCATCGGCGTGCTCAACTCGGCTGTTTCGCTCTACTACTACCTGCGTCTCATGGTCTACATGTACTTCCGTGAGGCCAACGAGGATTATGCCTGGGTCAACATGCCCGCGACGGTCATGGTGACGATCATTCTCGCTATTGTCGGCAGCCTGTGGCTGGGTCTCCTCCCCGGCGAAGTCATGGCGATGGCCAAGCAGGCGTTCTTCTAGTCACTTCCTCCACTGATTAGCGGCCCCCGGCGATCTTTCGTCGGGGGTTTTCGCTTTTCCGGGCACAAAGCATTGAGGGATGGTAGACTGACGACATGTATCCCAGAGATCTGACCACCTTCCTGCATCTTGCCGAGCAGGCTGATCAGCTGCTCCGCATTTCCGAAGAGGTTAACCCCGACTTGGAGCTGGCGGCGATTGTCAATCGGGTCTGTAAGGAAGGTGTTCGCAGGCCGATCCTCCTTTTCGATCGAGTGCGCGGCTCTGCGATGCCGGTTGTGGTCAATCTTTTCGGAGCAGGTGCAAGAGTGGCCTGGCCCTTTGGGACGACCGACCTTAAGGCTCTCGCCGAGCGTCTGGCTTCTGATATTGCTACGGCTGGTGGGCAGTGTGCCGAGGCAAGGATTCTAGAGATCCTGGCAGCTGGTGAGTGGCAGCCACGAATGACCAGCCGGGCTGAGTGGCGGGAGGTCGCTCTGGGCCGTACCGGTCTGGACAGGCTGCCGCATATCAGGGGCTGGCCCGGTGATGGCGGCTGCTATCTGACTCTGGCCACAATCTTTACTTGCCACCCTGATGGTGGGGCGCAGAACTGCGGGCTTTACCGGATTCAATTGCTCGGGGGGGGGAGAGCCGCCGTACGCTGCCGGCCGGGGAGTGGAGCGGCAGCTCATCTGGCGGCGTGGCACGATCGCAAGCTGGCGATGCCGGTAGCAATTGCTTTGGGGGGGCCGCCAGTGCTGACCTGGGCGGCAGCCGCGCCACTTCCCGCAGGGGTCGAGGAGGCTGCATTCTGCGGCTACCTGACTGGTCAGCCGTTAGAGATGTGTGGCTGCCAGTGCAGTGACCTGAAGGTCCCGGCTACTGCCGAGGTGGTCATTGAGGGAGTGATCGCGCCAGGGGCGACGGTTCAGGAGGGGCCGTTCGGCAACCATACCGGGTACTATGACTGCGAGTCGAATGCGCCTCTGCTGAGTGTTCATGGTGTGTCGATGCGCAAGGGGGCTATTTTCCCCTGGACGCTGGTCGGCCCGCCACCTATGGAAAATATCCATCTCGCCCGGGCGGCCACGACGCTGCTCCTGCCGCTGCTTCGCTATGATGTGCCGGCCGTTCGCGCGGTTCATCTGCCAGATGAAGGCATCTTCCATCGCGCGGCCCTGGTGACGGTCTGCGGAACTGACAGCGACTGCTTCACGGCGTTGGTCAGAAAATTGAAGGCCTCACCGCTGCTGCGCGGTACCCGTTTGCTGGTCATCGGTCGGGACGATCATGATCCGGCGGATGTGGCATGGTTCTTCTGGAGAGTCCTTAACCGCGTCGACTGGCAGCGCGACATCCTGGTGACGGAAGGGTGCCTGGCGATCGATGCGCGGCGGCAGCCTGAGGGGCCGGAGGTAGGGGGTGACCCGCAGGTCACAGCCAGAGTCCTGTCCCGTTGGAGAGCCCTTGGGCTCAGTCAATTGTAAGCAGTCTCGGGCGCGGCGCCCGGCTTGAACGGGGCCGGCTGACAGTGTAGAGTGAGCGCGAATAATTTGGAAAGGACGTCCGCCAGGGATGAACAGTGCGGTGTGGGGAAAAGTTGTAACGCTGTTGGAGATGATCAAGTTCTCCCACACGGTCTTTGCCTTCCCCTTTGCCTTGATGGGGGCGGCGCTGGCGGCACTGGCCAGCGGCAAGCCGCCGACGGTGGCTCAGATCCTGTGGATCTGCCTGGCCATGGTCGGTGCCAGGACCGCGGCGATGGGGCTCAATCGGATCATCGATGCGCGCATCGATGCCGACAACCCGCGCACGGCCGGGCGTGCCCTGCCGGCAGGGCGGCTGCGTTACGCTGAGGCCTGGCTGATGGTGGCGATCGCAACGGGTCTTATGCTCCTCGCTGCGGCGATGCTCAACCCCTTGTGTCTGGCCCTGTCCCCGGTGGCCATGGCCTTCTTCGTCCTCTACGCTTACTGCAAGCGCTTCACGGCCCTGGCCCACGTGGTCCTCGGGGTTTGCCTGGCGGCGGCGCCGATCGGGGCGTGGATCGCCTTGCGCGGCGATGTCGGCTGGCCGGTACTGGGCCTGGGGCTGGCCGTGCTTCTCTGGGTGGCCGGCTTCGATATCTTCTACGCCCTCCAAGATGTCGATTTCGACCGGAGCCGCGGGCTGCATTCGGTGCCGGTGCGGCTGGGAGTGAAAAACTCCATCCTGCTCGCCAAACTGCTCCACGGCGGAATGATCGCCCTGCTGCTGGCGCTGCCGCTGGGGCTCCCTCTTGGCCCCTGGTACTACGCCGGGGTGGCGGTGATCAGTGCGATGATCGCCTATGAGCACCAACTGGTGAAGTCAGACGACCTGTCGCGCCTCGATGCGGCCTTCTTCAACATGAACGGCTATATCAGCGTGACCATCTTCGCCTTCACCCTCATCGACGTGCTGAGTCGCTGGAGCCAGGGATGAGGCACCTGCTCGTCGCCATGACCGGCGCTTCGGGCGCCGTCTACGGGCTGCGCCTGACGCAGGCCCTGCTCGATGCCGGGTGTCGGGTCAGCCTGCTCCTTTCGGAGCCGGGACGCCAGGTAGCCAACTTCGAGGCGGGGCTGGGCTGGAGTGCCGACTGCGGGGAGAGGCAGCTGCAAGTGCGGGAGCACTTCGGCAGCGCGATGATCGAGTCCCTTGACGACCGCAACTTTTTCCATGCTGCGGCCAGCGGTTCCAACGCGCCGGACGCCATGGTGGTCTGTCCCTGCTCGATGGGAACAGCGGGGCGGATCGCCGCCGGGCTGAGCGGATCGCTCCTCGAGCGGGCCGCCGACGTCATGCTCAAGGAACGCCGGCCACTTCTGCTGGTGCCGCGCGAGACCCCGCTGAGCATCATCCATCTCGAGAATCTGCTGCGCCTGTCCCGGGCCGGTGCGGTGATCATCCCGGCGATGCCGGCCTTCTACCACGGGCCGGAGCGCATTGACGACCTGGTCGATTTCGTTGCCGGCAAGGTTCTCGACCAGCTGGGGGTTGAACACCGGCTGTTCACCCGCTGGGGAGCTGTCGACGGCCCGCCTGAAGAATGACTTGCTCAAAGGAAATGACGATTAGCCATGGATAGCCTCCTTGCCACCGTCGGCGCCAAGGTCAGAAACGGTCAGCGACTCAGCGATGAGGAGGCCCTGGCCCTCTTCGCTTGCGACGACCTGCTGGCCATCGGCGAGCTGGCGGCACTGGCCAATGACCGGCTCAACGGCGCCCGGGTCTACTACAACGTCAACCGGCACCTCAACTACACCAACCTGTGCGTCAACCGCTGCACCTTCTGCGCTTTCTGCCGCGAGGAGGGCGACGAGGGGAGCTACACCCTCGCCCTTGACGAGATGCTCGACCGGGCGGCCGCGGCGGCGGAGAGCGGGGCCACCGAGCTGCACATCGTCGGCGGCCTGCATCCCGATCTCCCCTATCGTTTCTATCCGGAGATGCTGGCCGCCCTGCACCGGCGCTGCCCCGGGCTGCACCTCAAGGCCTTCACCGCCGTCGAACTCGACTACTTCGCCCGGCTGAGCGGAAAAACGGTCGAAGAGGTCATCCTCGAGCTGAAGGAAGCCGGACTCGGCTCCCTCCCCGGCGGCGGGGCGGAAATCTTCGCCCCGGCGGTGCGCGAGCGGATCTGCCCGGAGAAGATCAGCGGCGAGCGCTGGCTGGAGATCCATGGCGCGCTGCACCGGGCCGGCCTGAAGAGCAACGCCACCATGCTCTTCGGCCATCTCGAGGATCATGCCGATCGCGTCGACCACCTGGCCCGGCTGCGCCGTCAGCAGGACGAGACCGGCGGCTTCCAGGCCTTCATCCCGCTGGCCTTCCAGCCCGATAACACCCGGGTGCCGGGGGCGAAGGGGGTCGGCGGCGTCGACGCCCTCAAGACCCTGGCGATCAGCCGGCTCTACCTCGACAACTTCCGCCACATCAAGGCCTACTGGGTGATGCTCGGCCTGAAGATCGCCCAGGTGGCGCTGTGCTTTGGGGTCAACGACCTGGACGGCACGGTGGTCGAGGAGAAGATCGGCCACGACGCCGGCGCCGATTCGCCGCAGCAGCTGAACCGCGAGCAGCTCTGCAGCCTGATCCGCAAGGCCGGCCGGGTGCCGGTGGAGCGCGACACCCTCTACCGGGAAGTCGGCGGGGAGGGCGCGGAATGATGGCTCCGCCTCTCACTCGCGCGGAAGCCCTCGAGCTGCTCACCGGGGCCGATCTGCTCACTGTCGGCCGGCGGGCCGATGCGCTGCGTCGCCAGCTTCACCCCGAGGGGCGGGTGACCTTCGTGGTTGACCGCAACGTCAACTACACCAACGTCTGCACCGTCGGCTGCCGCTTCTGCGCCTTCTACCGCGAGGCCGGCCACGCCGAGGCCTATGTGCTGGAGGTCGAGGAAATTCTCGCCAAGGTCGGTGAGCTGGTGGCCCACGGCGGCACCCAGCTGCTCATGCAGGGGGGGCTGCACCCCGAGCTGCGCATCGAGTGGTTCGAGACCCTCTTTCGGACCATTCGCGAGCGCTTCCCGACGGTGCAGATTCATTCCCTGTCGCCCGCCGAGATTTGGCACCTGGCCCGCCTCTCCGGGCTGACCATGGAGGAGTGCCTGGCCCGCCTGAAGGCTGCCGGGCTGGCCTCGCTCCCCGGCGGCGGGGCGGAGATCCTCGTCGACCGGGTGCGACT
>CAYQLP010000024.1:13042-29196 GCA_964418505.1 uncultured Geobacteraceae bacterium
CGCCACCGAGGAGCCGGCCGACATCGTCGAGCACCTCTTTCGCATCCGCGAGGTCCAGGAAGAGACTGGCGGCTTCACCGCCTTCATCCCCTGGACCTACCAGCCGGGGAACACCGAGCTCGGCGGCGAATCGGCCAGCGGCATCGAGTACCTCAAGGTGCTGGCCCTGGCGCGCCTGGTCCTCGACAACATTCCCAACCTCCAGGCCAGCTGGGTGACCCAGGGGGCGATGCTCGCCCAGGTGGCGCTCTTCTTCGGTGCCAACGACCTCGGCGGCACTATGCTCGAAGAGAACGTGGTCGCCGCCGCCGGCTGCACCTTCCGCCTGTCCATCGACGAGCTCATCGCCCTGGCCCGCGGCGCCGGCTTCACCCCGGCGCGGCGGACGACCACCTACCAGATCCTGGAAACCTACTGAAGAGAGCCTCCATGTCGCTCCTCCGCCCGAATATCGCCGCCATGGCCGGCTATGTCCCCGGCTTCCAGCCCCCCGACGCCGAATCGTGGATTAAGCTCAACACCAATGAGAATCCCTATCCGCCCTCCCCGAAGGTGCGCGAGGCGATCCTTGCCGAACTGGGCGACGGCGACAGCCTGCGCAAGTACCCCGATCCCGGCAGCCGGGCGCTGCGCGAGGCCGCGGCGGCTCTCTACGGGGTGCCGGTCGAATGGGTGATCACCGCCAACGGCTCGGATGAGCTGCTCAACAACCTGATCCGCGCCTGCGCCGGCGAGGGGGGGGAGGTCGGCTATGTCCACCCGTCCTACTCCTATTACGCCACCCTGACGGAGATCCAGGGGGCGACGGTGCGCACTTTCGGGCTGGATGATCAGCTTCGCATCAAGGATTTCCCGCAGCGTTACGAGGGGCGGCTCTTCTTCCTGACCACCCCCAACGCCCCGCTGGGCTTCGCCTTCCCCCTCGACTATATCGATGAGCTCGCCGGGCGCTGCGCCGGGATGCTGGTGATCGACGAGGCCTACGTCGACTTCGCCGACTTCAGCGCCCTGGAGCTGGTGAAAAAGCACGCCAACGTGGTGGTCACCCGGACCTTCTCGAAGAGCTACTCGCTGGCGGGGATGCGCCTCGGTCTCGGCGTGGCCCGCCCGGAAATCATCGCCGCGCTGGACAAGATCCGCGATCACTACCACCTCGACCGCCTGGCCCTGGCCGCGGGGCACGCCGCCCTCGGTGACCAGGCACACCTGCGGGCGACGGTGGCGCGCATCCGCGCCACCCGCGCAAGCTTCACGGCGGGACTGACCGGGCTCGGCTACACCGTGATCCCCTCGCGGACCAATTTTGTCTTCGCCAGCCCCGCCGACGGCGACGGCCGCCGCGTCTACGAGGCGCTCTACGCCCGGCGCATCCTGGTACGTTACTTCAGCGACCCACTGCTCGCCCACGGCCTGCGCATCACCATCGGCACCGAGGAGGAGATGGCGGCGACGCTGGCGGCGCTGCAGGAGATTGGCTGAGGGCGGTGGCAGACTCCTTCGCCCCCGCTGCCGTCGCGCCGCGCCTGCTTGCCTGGTACGGCGTCAGCGGCCGCGACCTCCCCTGGCGTGGGACCCGCGACCCCTACCGGATCTGGCTGTCGGAGATCATGCTCCAGCAGACCACGGTCGCGGCGGCGATCCCCTACTACCAGCGCTTCCTCGCGACCTTCCCCACCCTGGCCGACCTTGCCGCGGCGCCCTCCGAGGCAGTCATCGCCCGCTGGGCGGGGCTGGGCTACTACTCGCGAGCCCGCAACCTCCACCGCACCGCGCAGCTGATCGCCGGCGAGCACGGCGGCCGCTTCCCGGAAACGGTCGCCGGGCTGATGACCCTCCCCGGCATCGGCCGCTCCACCGCCGGGGCCATCCTCTCCATCGCCTTCGACCGTCCGGCGCCGATCCTCGACGGCAATGTCCGCCGTGTCCTCATCCGCCTGGCCGCTATTGGCGGCGACCCGCGGGCCCCGGCCACCGAGCGCCGGCTCTGGCAACTCGCCGAGCTGCTGGCCCCGCCGGACCGTCCGCACGACTACGCCCAGGCGATCATGGATCTCGGCGCCACCGTCTGCACTCCGCAGGCCCCGGCCTGCGACGGCTGCCCGCTGGCGGAATTGTGCGCGGCCCGTCGCACCGGCCTGGCCGACCAGCTCCCCGAGGGGCGAAAACGCCCGGCCGTGCCGCTGCGCCGTCAGGTGGCGCTGCTGGTCCGCAGCGGCGAGCGGCTGCTGGCCCGCCGCCGCCCGCCGCAGGGCTTTCTCGGCGGGCTCTGGGAACTCCCCGTCGCCGACCGCTGCGAAGGGGAAACGGCGGAAGCCGCGGCCGGCCGCCTGGCCGCTGAACTGGGGCTGGGCGGCGAGTTGGCCGCGGCCGGCGAACTGCGCCACGCCTACAGCCATTTCACGCTCCAACTGGCCCTGTTCACCGCCTTCGGGACGGCAGGAGCGAGGGCGGGGGATGACGGCTGGCAGTGGCTGACCCGCGAACAGCTGCGCGATGAACCCTTCCACGGCGCCCACCGCAAGGCTCTTGAGCGCTTCGGCGGCGCAGATCACCCCCTGCATTCATTCCCTGACGCTTCGCGCTTGGCAAATCCCCCGCGCTTACGCTAATCTTCTCCGATTATCGACTTTGCGCGAGGCAGCGTGGCTTTTCCCGATCTCCTCCAGTTTCTCTTTGCCGGCCTGACCAGCGGAGCGATCTATACCCTGATCGCTCTGGGCTTCTGCGTGGTGCACAACACCATGGGGATCGTCAATTTCGTCCAGGTCGACTTCGTCTCCCTCGGCGGCATGCTCCTCTACAGCGCGCTCTTCACCCTTGGCCTGGCCATGCCGGTGGCGCTGCTTGCCGCGATCGCCGGGGTGACGGCTGCGGCCATGCTGGTCGAGCGGCTCGGTCTGCGCCCGGCCCGCAGCGATCACCCCCTGGTGCTGATCTTCCTGACCATCGGCCTGTCGATCATCCTGCGCGGGATCATGTCGCTGGCCTGGGGGAAGAACCGCATGGCGGTCCCGCCGCTGACCGGTGACGAACCGCTGCGCATCCTCGGTGCGGCCCTGCTGCCGCAGACCCTGTGGGTGCTGGCCCTGACCGCCGCCGCCATCGGCCTGCTGCTCTGGTTCTACCGTGGCACCCGTCTGGGGCTGGCGATGCGCGCGGTGGCCGCCAACCCCGCCGCCGCGGCGGTGGTCGGCCTGCCGGTCGGCCAGGTGCGCATGCTCACCTTCGGTCTGGCCGGGGCCCTCGGCGGCCTCGCCGGGGTGCTGGTCACGCCGATCACCACCCTGCGCTACGACGTCGGCGTTCTCCTCGGCCTCAAGGGCTTCGCCGCGGCGATCCTCGGCGGTTTCGGCTCTTTGCCCGGCGCGGTCCTCGGCGGCCTGGGGCTGGGAGTGCTCGAGTCGCTGGCCGCCGGCTATGTGAGCAGTGCCTACAAGGACGTCTGCGCCTTCGTGATCCTGCTGCTGGTCCTTTTCCTGCGCCCCCAGGGGCTGCTCGGCAATAAAGGCTGAGACCGCCGGTCCGGCCTGGAGTGAGTGCGAGATGACAGACAAACCCGAAACAACTGAACTCTTCCTGATGGGCAACGAGGCGATGGCGCGCGGACTGATCGAGGCCGGCTGCACCCTGGCTTCCGCCTACCCCGGCACCCCGTCGACGGAGATCCTCCAGGCGGTGGTCAACTTCCGCGGGCTGGCCGTCGATCCCCTGCATATCGAGTGGTCGGTCAACGAGAAGATCGCTTTCGAGGTGGCCCTCGCCCACAGCTACACCGGCAAGCGCGCCGCGGTGGCGATGAAGCAGGTCGGGCTCAACGTCGCCGCCGACCCCTTCATGCGCACCGCCTACCTGGGGGTCAAGGGGGGGCTGGTGGTGATCGTCGCCGACGACCCCGGCCCGCACAGCTCGCAGAACGAGCAGGACTCCCGGCAGTTCGCCCAGTTCGCCCGGGTCCCGGTCTTCGACCCCTCCAGCCCCGCTGAAGCCCGGGAGATGATCGCCGCGGCCTTCGCCCTCTCCGAGGAGCTGGAGATGCCGGTCATGGTGCGGCCGACCACCGGCATCTGCCACGCCCGCCAGAACCTCCCCCCGCGCGAGGTGCAGCAACTGGCGCGCCATGCCGATTTCCGCCGCGAGCCGACCCGCTGGGCGGCCACTCCGGCCTTCCTCCCCGCCCTGCACCGCGCGCTCAACGCCAAGCTCGACCGCCTCGCCGCCGACGAGCGCTTCCGCCCGCGGCTGACCCCCGGAGACGGTTCGCAGCCCGGCCGGTGCATCGTCGCCTCGGGCTTGAGTTTCGCCACCGCTGCCGACCTCCTCGAGGCCCGCGGCCTCCTTGGCCGCCTCGATCTCTACCAGGTGCGCCTCACCGCCCCGCTGCACAGCGGCTTCATAGCCGAACTCCGCGAGCGCTACCGCGAGGTGCTGGTCCTCGAGGAGACCTACCCGGTGATCGAGGCAGAGCTGGCCCATCCTGGCTGCGCCGGGCGCGCCAGCGGGCTGGTACCGCGCGAGGGGGAGCTGACCCCGGACGTGATCGCCAAGGCGCTCGATGGCTTCCTCGGCAGCGCCGCGGCGCCGGAGCCGGAGGCCCCGCCCGCGCGCGGGCGGCGACCGAGCCTGTGCCCCGGCTGCCCCCACCGGGCCGCCTTCCACGCCATCAAGAGCCTCTTCCCCAAGGGGATCTTTCCCAGCGACATCGGCTGCTACACCCTGGGGTTGAACCTCGGCGCCGTCGACACCGTGCACTGCATGGGTGCCTGCATCAGCCAGGGGGCGGGCTTCTATCACTCCTATGCCCAGGGGGACGGCGAGGTGCCGCCGATCGTAGTTACCATCGGCGACTCGACCTTCTTCCATTCCGGCATCCCGGCGCTGATCAACGCGGTGGTCCAGCAGGCGCGCATCGTGGTGGTGATCCTCGACAACGCCACCACCGCCATGACCGGCCACCAGCCGGTGCCCCACCTCGGCCTGGCCGCCGACGGCTCGCCGGCGCCGGTGGTGGCCATCGAGCCGCTGGTCAAGGCCTGCGGGGTCGGCTTCGTCGCCAGCGAGACCCCCTACAACCGGGCCGCCTTCGAGGCGTTGCTGCGCGCCGCTCATGCCCACACCCGAAGTGATGACGGCGGCGTGGCGGTGGTCATCTCGCGCCACCCCTGCCTGATGGACCGCCGTGCCCGCCTCGACCAGGAGCGCTTCCAGGTGCGGGTCACCGCCGAGTGCACCGGCTGCCGGGTCTGCGTCAAACAGTTCGAGTGCGCGGCCCTGGTCTTCGACGAGGCCAGCGGCAAGGTGGTCATCGATGCCGACCTGTGCGTCGGCTGCGGTACCTGCGTGCCGGCCTGCCCCTTCCACGCCATCGTCGCGGAGGTGACGCCATGAAACAGCAGCTGGTGATCAGCGGCCTCGGCGGCCAGGGGGTGCTCTTCCTCACCCGGGTCATTGCCGAAACCGCCCTGCGTCAGGGGGAGGCGGTGCTGACCGCCGAAACCCATGGCATGGCCCAGCGCGGCGGCAGCGTTCTGTCGACCGTCAAGATCGGCCCCTTCCGCAGCCCGATGGTGGCCCGCGGCAGCGGCGACGTCGGCCTTTTCCTCGCCGCCGAGAACCTGCCGGTCCACGGTCCGCTGCTGCGCGCCGATGCCGCCGTGCTGGTCAACAGCGCGACGGCGCTCGACGGGCGGCCCTGCGTCGACGCCGCCGGCACCGCCCGCCGCCTCGGCTCGCCGGTGCTGGCCAACCTGGTGCTCCTCGGCGCGGCAGTGGCCGGCGGCCTGCTCTCTCTCGGCAGCGACCCGCTCGAGGCCACCATCCGCGCCCTGTCGCCGGCGAAGCTGGTGGAGGCCAACCTGGAGGCCTTCCGCCAGGGGCTGGCGTGCGGATTCTCATCCGCGCCGCCATGCTGAGCGCCCGCGATAAAATCCTCTACTTTGTCTACCTGCACCGCACCGGGCTGACAGTCTGCGCGCTGACCCTGGCGCTGGCCGTCTACCCGCCGCTCTTCGGCAACCCCTACCGGCTCGGCATCACCAACCAGGTGGCGCTCTACACCATCGTCGTCCTCGGCCTCAACCTCTTTATCGGCTATGCCGGGCAGATCTCCCTCGGCCATGCGGCCTTCTTCGCCATCGGCGCCTACGGCTCGGCCCTGCTCAGCGGCGAGGCCGGGCTCTCCCCCTGGCTGGCCCTGCCGCTGGCCATGGCCGCCGCCGCCCTGGTCGCCCTGCTGCTGGGCATCCCCGCCCTGCGCCTGCATGGGCACTACCTGGCCATGGCCACCCTGGGCTTCAACCTGGTGGTTTACCTGGTGCTGGTCCAGTGGCACACCGTGACCGGCGGGCCGAGCGGCTACGCCGGCATCGCCCCGCTGGCCGTCGGCAGCTTCGCCTTCGCCACCGACCTGCGCCTGCACTACCTGGTCTGGGGGGTGGCGCTGGTCTGCCTGACCCTGGCGCTGAACCTGGTGCGCAGCGGCGTCGGCCGCGGCCTGGCGGCACTGGCCGGCGACGAGACCGCGGCGGCCGCCTGCGGCGTCGACACCCGCCGGGCCAAGGTCAAGGTCTTCGTCCTCTCGGCGGTCTTCGCCGCGCTGGCCGGCGGGCTCTACGCCCACGGCTTCGGCTTCGTCAGCCCCGACACCTTCGGCATCTTCGCCTCGGTCGATTTCGTCGCCATGGTGGTGGTCGGCGGGCTGGGCTCGGTGTGGGGGAGCCTGGTCGGGGCGGCGCTCTTGACCTGGCTGCCGGAGTGGATCGAGCACTTCGAGAACTACAAGGAGATCGTCCACGGGGCGATCCTGGTGCTGGTGCTGATGTTCCTGCCGCAGGGGCTGATCAGTGGTTTGATCGACCTCGGCCGGGTCCGTCTGGCCCGCTGGAAGAGCCGCCATGCTTGAGGTCCGCGGCCTGTGCCGCAACTTCGGCGGCCTGCCGGCCCTCAGCGAGGTCTCCTTCAGCGCCGCCGCCGGCCAGGTGACCGCCCTGATCGGCCCCAACGGGGCCGGCAAGAGCACCCTGATCAACTGCGTCACCGGCGTCGACCGCCCGGACCGCGGCGAGGTGCTCCTCGGCGGCCAGGCCATCACCGGCCTGCCGGCCCACAGCATTGCCGCCCTGGGGGTGGCGCGGACCTTTCAGAATCTGCGCCTCTTCCCGCGCCTGTCGGTGCTCGACAACGTCCTCTGCGGCTTGACCGTCTCCGCCGGCTCCAGCCTGTTCAGCGCCCTGCTGCGCCCGCCGCAGCTGCGCGATCGCGAGCGGCACCTGCGCCTCAAGGCCCTGGCGGCCCTCGACCGTTTCGGCCTGACGGCATTGGCCGACTGGCCGACCGGCGTGCTGGCCTACGGCGACCGCAAGCGGGTGGAACTGGCCCGGGCGGTGGCCGGCGAGCCGCAGCTGCTGCTCCTCGATGAGCCGGTGGCCGGCCTCAACGCCGACGAGACCGCCGCCGTCGGCGCCGAGATCCGCCGTCTGCGCGGCGCCGGCTACACCATCCTGCTGGTCGAGCACGACATGGACCTGGTGATGAGCATCGCCGATCGGGTGGTGGTCCTCGATGGCGGCAGCTGCATCGCTGTCGGCACCCCCAATGAAATCCGCCGCAACCCCCTGGTCCTCGCCGCCTACCTGGGGACCACCAGTCTGGTGGCCTGACCATGCTGACCGTCGCCAACCTCCACGTCCACTACGGGGCCGCCGAGGCCCTGCGCGGCATCGACCTCGAGGTCGCCGCCGGGATCACTGTCGCCCTGGTCGGTGCCAACGGCGCCGGCAAGACCACCCTGCTGCGGGCCCTGATGGGGCTGGTCAAACCGAGTGGCGGGCGGGTCTGCCTGGACGGCAGCGAGGTCACCGGTCTCGCCCCGGCGCGCATGGTTCGTCACGGCCTGGCCCTCTCTCCCGAGGGGCGCGAACTTTTCGGCACCCTGACCGTCCGCGAGAACCTGCGCCTGGGCGGCATCGCCCTCAAGCTCGGGGAAGGGGAGATTCGCCGGCGCATCGACGAGGTCTGCGCGCGCTTCCCGCGGGTCGCCGAGCGCCTCGAGCAGCGTGCCGGCACGATGTCCGGCGGGGAGCAGCAGATGGTCGCCATGGGACGGGCGCTGATGGCCCGCCCGCGCCTGCTCCTCCTCGACGAGCCGTCGCTGGGCCTGGCCCCCTTGGTGACCGACGAAATCTTTGCTATTATCCACCAGTTAAGCCGCGGGGGGACGACCATCCTGCTGGTCGAGCAGAACGCCGCACGGGCCCTGACCGCCTCCGACCGGGCCTATCTGCTGGCCAACGGGCGGATCGTCGATCACGGCGACAGTGCCCGTCTGCTCACCGACCCGGCCCTGCGCCGGGCCTTCCTCGGCGCCGCTTCCGACCAGAACCCGGCCGCCAGCCGCCTCGGCGCGGCCGGCCTGACCAATATCCGCCTCGAGAAACCCGACATGAGCCACCAGACCTTCATCCCCGCCTTCCGCGACACCGCTGAACTCGCCGCCCACCAGCTCAAGGGGCTGCAGTGGACGGTACGCCACGCCTACGAGGGTTCCCCCTTCTACCGTGAGCGCCTGGACGCCGCCGGGGTGACGCCGGAATCGATCCTCTCGCTCGACGACCTGCGCCGCCTCCCCTTCACCAGCGCCGACGACCTGCGTGACGGCTACCCCTTCCCGCTGCGTTCGGTTCCCTTCGAGCAGATCGTCCGCCTCCACGCCAGTTCCGGTACCACCGGCAAGCGCAAGGTCCTCGCCTACACCCAGAAGGATCTCGACGACTGGGTGCACTTCTTCGCCCGCTGCTACGAGATGGCCGGGGTGACCCCGCTCGACCGCGTCCAGGTGGCGGTGGGCTACGGCATCTGGACCGCAGGGATGGGTTTCCAGCTCGGTGCCGAGAAGCTCGGTGCCCTGGCCATCCCCGCCGGGCCGGGGAACATCGACCTGCAGCTGCAGTTCCTCCTCGACTTCCAGTCGACGGTCTTCTGCTCGACGGCCTCGATGGCCCTGCTGATGGCCGAGGAGATTCATCACCGCGGGGTGGCCGACCGCATCGCCGTGCGCAAGATCATCTACGGCTCGGAGCGCTCCTCGGTCTCCATGCGCCGCAAGATCTCCGAGCTCTTCGGCGGCGCCGAACTCTTCGACATCACCGGCCTGACCGAGCTTTACGGCCCCGGGACCGGCATCGAGTGCCCCGATCACGACTGCATCCACTACTGGGGGGACTACTACCTGCTGGAGATCGTCGATCCGGAGACGCTGCAGCCGCTCCCCGACGGCGAGTGGGGGGAGATGGTGGTGACCACCCTGTGCAAGGAGGCGGCCCCGCTGCTGCGCTACCGCACCCGCGACATCACCCGCATCATCCCCGGCCCGTGCAGCTGTGGTTCGCTCCTGCCGCGGCACTCGCGGATCAGCGGCCGCTCCGACGACACCTTCAAATTCCGCGGCGTCAACATCTACCCGTCGAGCATCGATACCCTGCTCTCGACGATCCCCGGGCTCGGATCGGAATTCCAGGTCCATCTGGCCCGTGACCAGGAGAGTGGCCGCGACCAGATGCAGCTCAAGATCGAGCGCGGCCAGGGGGTCGAGGCCGGCCGGAACGCCGATCTGCATCACGAAACGATCCATCAGTTCAAAAAGCAGCTGATGGTCACCCCCGAGGTGACGATCGTCGCCTACGGCGAACTGCCGCGCTCGGAGCGCAAGAGCCAGCGGATCTTCGACAACCGCATCAGCGATGAAATCGTCTGATCAGCCGGGGGGCGCGCATCGAAACCCGGCAGTGAAAAACGGGAGACAGGCAATTCCACTTGCAGAGGAGGAATGACATGAAGCGGATACTGGCAGGATTGGTGGCGGCGGCGCTCTGCGCCGGCACGGCGTGGGCGGCGGAGCCGATCAAAATCGGCGCCTTTTTCGACCTCAGCGGGCCGGCGGCCAACATCGGCACGCCGACCAAGCTGGTCGCCGAGATGGTCGTCGACAAGATCAACAAGGGCGGCGGGGTCAACGGCCGCCCGCTGCAGCTGGTGATCGGCGACACCGAGGGGGATCCGGCCAAGGCCGTGACCATCGCCAAGAAGTTCATCTACCAGGACCAGGTGGCGGCGATCGTCGGCCCGACCCGCACCGGTACCGGCATGGCGGTCAAGAAGCTGGTCGAGGAAGCGGGGATGCCGACCTTCATGACCGTCGGCGGCGATCCGGTGATCATGGGCGGCGAGAAGCTCGGCTCCTATAATTACGTCTTCAAGTCGCCGCAGCGCTCCTCCACCGCGGTGTCACGCCTGTACGGCTACCTCAAGGAGAAGGGGCTGAAGAAGGTCGCCCTGTTGACCGCCGCCGACGGCTTCGGCAAGGACGGGGTCGCCTGGCTGCACAAACTGGCCCCGCAATTCGGGCTCGAGATTGTCGCCGAGGAGTCCTTCGGCCCGGACGACACCGACATGACCGCGCAGCTGACCAAGCTGAAGAATTCACCGGCCCAGGCGATCGTCTGCTGGACCATCGGACCGGCCGGGGCGATCGTCGCCAAGAACCGCGCCCAGCTGGCCATCGCCACTCCGCTCTTCCAGTGCCACGGTCTTCCCGATCCCAAGTACATCGAACTGGCCGGCAAGGCCGCCGAAGGGGACCGCATGCCGGCCACCAAGCTGATGGTCGTCAACGAGCTTGCCGACAGCGATCCGCAGAAAGCGGTGATCAAGGAGTTCGTCAAGCTCTACAGCGAGGTCTACAAGTACGATCGCCAGTTCCCCATCAACACCCACTCGGGTTACGCCTGGGATGCCATCACCATGGTGGCCAACGCCATGAAGGCTGCCGGTACCGAGCCGAAGGCGCTGCGCGGGGCGATCGAGAAAACCAGGGGCTATGTCGGCGTCTCGGGGGTCTATAACCTGACGGCCGAAGATCACAATGGTCTGGATGTCGATTCGATGGTGATCGTCGAAGTCAAGGGCGGCAAGTTCGTCCTGGCAAAATGAGTTGCGGATTCCCCTGGTTTCCCCATATGGGGAAACCAGGGGCTTGACTTGGTGCCGATATGGGGATAGTCTCTCGTTGTCAGTTTTGAGATTGCTTCAAAAACAATGACTTACATGTTGGCACGCCGGTTGCTTAATGGTGTGGTAATCTAGATTCGCCACCTGGCGAACACACACCCAAAGGAGATTTGTGCTATGAAGCGGATTCTTGTTGCCCTGGCCAGCCTTGCCCTGGTCGCCTCCCTGACTGCCTGCGCGAAGGCCCCGACCGAAGAGATCAACGCCACCAAAGGCGCCGTGGACGCCGCTGTCGCCGAAGGCGCCCAGCAGTACACCCCGGAAGACTACAAGATGGTTGCCGACGGCCTCGCCGCTGCCAACGCCGAAGTGAAAGTTCAGGAAGAGAAATTCTTCAAGAACTTCGACAAGGCCAAGCAGATCCTCGCCAAGACCAAGGCTGACGCCGAGGCCCTCAAAGGCAAGGTTGCCGCCAAGAAGGAAGAGCTGAAGCAGGCTGCCATCGCCACCATGGCTCAGGCCAACGCCGCCCTGGTCGAAGCGAAGGACCTCCTTGCCAAGGCCCCCCGCGGCAAAGGCTCCAAGGCCGACATCGAAGCCATGCAGGCCGACCTGGCCGGCGTCGAGGCGATGATTCCGGAAGTGCAGCCGATGATCGACGGCGGCGACTTCATCGGTGCCAACGAGAAGGCCAACGCCATCCTCGCCCGCATCACTGCCGTCAGCGACGAAGTGAAAGCGGCCATCGAGAAGAAGAAGTAATTGAAAGCTGTCGGTTCTCCGGCTAAGAACGGGCCCGTCTCGAGGATTCTCGGGGCGGGCCCGCTTTGCGTAGCCCTGATTCTTTTCCTCCTGCTCCTCTCGGGCTGCAGTGAGCCGCCCCTGCCGGTCGAGGTTGACCTGGCGGTGCGCCAGGACCAGTCCCTGTGGAAGGACGCGGTGCCCAAGTACGCCGAGCGCGAGTACGGCGAATACTCCGCCGCCCTGGCGGCCGGGCAGGATCTCCTGATCGCCGAGCGTTCGCGCTTCCTGTGGTTCCGCGACTACGACACGGTGGCCAAGGTCTTCAGCAACGTCATCGAGCAGGGGGAGCAGGTACGGACCGCCGCTCTGGCCGCGCGCGCCCGGGAAGCCGGCGATCTGAATGTTCAGATCAACAAGATCGCGGAACGCATGCGCATCCTGCGCAATCTGGCCGAGGACGTCCGCGACAAAAAGCTCAATACCCGCGGCCTGTCCCGGGCCGAGACGCTTGTCGACGAGGCTCGGCGGCACGTCAAAAACGGTGACTGGTCGAAGGCGCGGCGGGCGATCAGCGAGGCCAGTCTCAATCTGGACAGCACGGTCCGGGCGACACGCCAGCTGGTGGCGCGCTTTGCCGACGGCAAACAGATCGCCCACTGGCGCTCGATGGTGGCGGATGCGGTGAGCCGCTCCCGCACTACCGGTGGCCACCTGATCGTCGTCAACAAGCTCGACCGCGAGCTGACGCTCTACAAGTCGGGGCAGCTGGTCAAGACCTACCCTGCCGGGATGGGGATCAACTATCTCAACGACAAGCTTTTCTCCGGGGACAACGCCACCCCCGAAGGATCCTACAAGGTCATTCGCAAGCTCCCGGCCAGCAATTACTACAAGGCCCTGCTGATCAACTACCCCAATGAAGATGACCAGCGGCGTTTTGCCTTGGCCAAGCGGCGCGGCGAAATCAGCAAGCGGGCCAATATCGGCGGGCTGATCGAAATTCACGGCGGCGGAACCGACGGGTTGACCCGCGGCTGCGTCGCCCTGAACGATCGCCATATCCTCGAACTGTTCAATGCCGTCGACGTCGGCACCCCGGTGGTCATCGTCGGCGCCCTGTCGGCCAACAACGCCCTCTGCTCGACCCTGGACAGCCTCTGTGCAAACTGATTACCGCGATCCCCTCGCCAGCCGTATCCCCGGCCTGCAGAACCGTTCGCCGCTTCCTCCTGAACCGCCCCGCCGTCGCCGGCGCTGGTGGCTGTGGCTGCCGCTGGGGCTGATCCTGCTCGTCCTGCTGGCTGCCGCCGGGGTCCTAGCCTATGGCTGGCATATCGGTCACCAGCGTGACAGTTCGACCGCTGAAATGGCGGTCAAGGATGACAAGGGGAACGTGGTGGCGCCCGAGAAGCTGGCGGCGGCCAACGACAAGCTCCTGAAAAAGATGGCGGCGCTGGCCCCGAAAGGGCAGTACATCGTCATCGATACCGCCAACAACCGGGTCTACCTGCGTGAAGGTGACCGGACCCTGCGCGACATGGTTGCTTCCTGTGGCAGCGGCAACGTGCTGGTCGATCCTGTCGGCGGGCGGACCTGGACCTTCGACACCCCGCGCGGACAGTTCCAGATCCGCTCCAAGGTCAAGGATCCGATCTGGATCAAGCCCGACTGGGCTTTCATCGAGGAAGGGGAGCCGATCCCCAACAGCACCAAGGACCGTGCCGAGGCTGATGTGATGGGGGATTACGCCCTCGGCCTGGGCAAGGGCTATTTCATTCACGGCACGCTCTACAAGCGTCTGTTGGGGCGAAATGTTTCCCACGGCTGCGTCAGGCTCGGCGATGCTGATCTCGAGTTCCTTTACAAAACCATTGCCCTGGGCACCAAGGTGATTATTTTCTGATGCGACGACTGGCCGCGCTCCTTTTCTGCCTGACGCTTTTTTGCGCCCCGCTGCCGGCCCTGGCGAGCACGGAAGACCTCGCGCAGACCAACCGCCTGCTGCAGGCCGAGTACGAACTGGCCAAGTCGCAGAAGCTCTATTTCATCTTCGACCTTCAGGCCGCGCAGATCCTCTTCCGCGTCAGCGGTGTCACGCTGGCCAAACTGCCGATCCTCTCCCTGCACAGTTGGGGACGACCGGCGGACGGGATCGCCTACGCGCTGGCCCGGCGCAGTGCCCGCAAGGAACCGGTACGCCAGCAGATCGTCATCCCTGACGGTAAGGAGCCGGAAAAGCCGGCCACGCCGGCACCCCCGGTCAAACCCGGAGAAATCAAGGCCCCGGAGCTGCAGGCCCTGGAAATCGCCGACATGCCGACCCAGTATGAACTGGAGTTGGACGAGGGGACCCTGCTGACCATCCGCGCCCCGCTCGCGGAAAATGCTGACTACCAGGAAAAATATCGCTATTATCTCGACAAATATTCCTGGTATGTGACCCGCTCCCTGTCCTCCCTGCGCGAGCATCGCCAGGGCGGATCCCACAACGAAACACTGATAACCCTGCCGGAACGCGAAGCACGGATGCTTTACTGGTCGTTCCAGGTCGGCGAGCGCTGCCTGGTCCGCTGGCCCTGAGTACTGGCCTCTCCGCCGCCCCGACACCTGCAGGACCCTGCACCGCCGCCAAGGAGATCGCCGGGTGAAACGTGTCCTGCGCCGGATGAGGCTCCCCCTGTGGGGGTATTCCCTGCGGCTGCGGCTGGTGGGGATCATGCTCTTCATCGCCGCCTGCCTGATCGCCATTCTCGTTGCCTTCTACTACCAGACCGAAAAAGGCTTCTACAACGAGTTCGCCCGCCAAAACGAAACCCTCTCCAAAGCGGTGCAGGCCGCCTTGGAGGGAACCGCCGGCAAGACCCCGTCCGACTTCAAGAACCTCGACAACTACCTGAAGCAGCTCGATATCCGTGGGGTCCAGGAGATCTCGGTGATCAGCAGCGCCAGCCGGATTGTTGCCAGTACCAACCAGGACAATGTCGGCAAGTGGATCACCGAGTGGCGCAAGCAGCTGATTACCAAGGCCAAGCGAGGGGAAACCGTCACCGAGGAGGAGCAGCTTTATAATGTCATCCTTCCGGTCGGGACCCCGACGCAGCCTCTGGGCTACATTCACCTGACCATGAGCACCGAGGAATTCTCCTTCTTCCTCCGTCACAGCCTGCTGCGCCGCATCGTTGCCGCGCTGATCGTCCTCGGCATCGGCACCATGGTCGCCGTCCTTCTCGCCGGGCGCTACTCCCGGCCCATCGAACAGATGGCCAGGGCGGCCGGCAGAGTCGCCGAGGGGAATCTCGACCAACGCCTGCCCGTGGAGCGTCGTGATGAGATCGGTCAGCTGGCCCGCAGCTTCGACCACATGATCGGGCGGCTGCGCGAGGATCGGGAGCTGCGCCAGCGCCTGCGCACCGCCGAGCACATGGCCACGGTCGGGCAGTTCGCCCGCAGCATTGCCCACGAAATCAAGAATCCGCTCAACTTCATCAGCCTCTCCGTCGATCACATGCGCGATGCCTATCGTCCGGCCGACGAGAGCATGGCGGCCCGCTACGAGTCGCTGATCGACAACATCAAGGGAGAGGTCAAGCGCATCAGTCACTTCGCGGAAAGCTTCCTCGAATACGGGCGTCCCTTTGAACTGCACCGCCAGCAGTGTTCGCTGAATACGCTCCTCGACGAAGTCCTTGAATTGGTCGAAGCCCGCGCGGCCGCCGGTCAAGTGACGATTCGCCGGGAGCTTCACTCTCTGCCGGGACTGTATCTCGATCCCGAATTCATCAAGACCTGCCTTTACAACATCATTATCAATGCCTTCGAGGCGATGCCCACCGGCGGCGTGCTCTCCGTGCGGGCTGCGGCTGCCGACGGCCTGGTGACGCTGGGCTTCGCCGATACCGGCGAGGGGCTGAGCGCGCACGATCTGGACAAGGTCTTCACCCCGCTCTTTTCCACCAAGCAGGGGGGGCTGGGGCTAGGCCTGGCCCTGACCAGGCGGATCATCGAGGAGCACGGAGGCAAGGTCGGCTTCACCAGTACCCGTGGGGCCGGCAGTGAAGTCAGCCTCTACCTGCCTGTCGAGGAGGTCAATGCATGAAGTCGGTCGTGCTGGTCGTTGACGATGAGCCCCTGCAGCGCGGCATCCTGCAGACGATTCTCGACGGGGAAGGCTATGAGACGCTGACGGCCGCCTCGGGCGGCGAAGCCCTGGCGGCGATCGCCAAGGTCCCTCCCGACGTGGTGGTCTCGGACCTGAAGATGGCCGGGATGGATGGCATCGAGTTGCTCGGGGCCCTGGCGAAACTGCCGGCCAAGCCGCCGGTCATCATCGTCACCGCCCATGGCACCATCGACTCGGCGGTCGAAGCGGTCAAGCTCGGGGCCTTCGACTACCTGACCAAGCCGCTCGA
>CAYQLP010000025.1:0-3616 GCA_964418505.1 uncultured Geobacteraceae bacterium
GATGCCGATGGCCAGGGCGGTGAAGAGGCCCATGCGCAGCAGTTTGCGGGTGGCGACCGGCTGGCCGGTGGCGTCCGTCGGGGCGGGGCGGCGCTCCGCCGGGAAGGGGGCGGCGAGGTCGTGGAGGGGGGCGGTTTCCAACTCGCTGTGGGTTTCGTGGGGATTGTCCGCCGAGGGGATGAGATTGTCGATCAGGGCGATGAGCAGGATGCCGGCGAAGAAGGAGGCGCTGTTGACCCAGCCGCCGAGTTCTTCGCCATAGGCCGAGGCCAGGGCGGTATTCCCCTTGGCGAGAATCTCGACGAAGGAGACGTAGAGCATCACCCCGGCGGAGAAGCCGGTGGAGATGGAGAGGAAGCGGAAGTTGGTGCGCTGGGCGGTGAAGGCGATGATGCTGCCGATCCCGGTGGCCAGGCCGGCAAACAGGGTCAGGCCGAGCGCGTACCAGACGTCCCCCACGGCGGCCTCCTAGCCGAGCAGTTGGGCGATGATCGCCAGGGCCGCGCGCCGGCCGTCGGCGGCGGCGGTTACCGCCAGGTCGGCGCCGCGCTGGCAGTCGCCGCCGGCGAAGACCTTGGGGTGCGAGCTTCGCCCGCTGGCCGGATCAACCTTGACCTCCCCCCAGCGCCCCAGTTCGATGCCGGCGTCGGCCAGCCAGGGGAGGGCGGCGACGTCGAAGCCCAGGGCGAGGATCACCACGTCGGCGGGGACGCAATGCTCGGTGCCGGGGAGTTCCTCCACCCGTCGCCGGCCGCCGGCGTCGGGCTCGCCGAGGGCCGTGCGGATGGCATCGACGCCGGCCAGCCGCCCCGCATCGTCGAGAACCAGCTGCTGCGGCGCGGCCTGGAAGAGGAAGGTCACCCCCTCCTCGACGGCGTTGGCGTACTCCTTGCTGCTTCCCGGCATGTTCTCGGCGTCGCGCCGGTAGAGGCAGGTGACGCTCTGTGCCCCTTCGCGCACCGCGCTGCGCACGCAGTCCATGGCGGTGTCGCCGCCGCCGATCACCACCACCCGCTTGCCGCGCACGGCGAAGCGCTCGCTGCCGCCGCCGTGGAGCAGGCGCTGCTGGAGGGCGCTCAGGAACTCCATGGCCAGGAAGCAGGCCGGATGGTCCTCGTTGGCGATCCCGGCGCGCTTGCCGTTAGTGGCGCCGACCCCGACGAAGACTGCGTCATGCTCGGCGAGCAGCCTGGGGAAGGGGTGGTCCGCACCGATCTCACAGTTGAGATGCAGCTGCAGGCCGGCCTTCTCGAGCATGGCGAAGCGCCGGGCGACCAGTTCCTTGTCGAGCTTGAAGCCGGGGATGCCGATGGCCAGCAGCCCCCCCGGCAGCGCGGCGCGCTCGTAGATGGTCACGCCGATGCCGGTGCGCAGCAGGGTGTGGGCGCAGCTCAGCCCCGCCGGCCCGGAGCCGATCACCGCCACTCTCTTGCCGTTGGTGACGCCGGGGAAGGGGAGGGTGTAGCCGGTGGCCAGGGCCAGGTCGGTGATCGAGGCCTCGATAGCGCCGATGCTGATCGCCCCGTAGCCGTCCTCCAGCGTGCAGGCCCCCTCGCAGAGGCGGTTGTGCGGGCAGATGCGGCCGAGGATCTCCGGGAAAGGGGAGGACTCGTTGCTGAGCAGGAAGGCCTTCTCCAGGTCCTTTTCGGCGATCGCCTCCAGCCACTGCGGGATGTGGTTGTGCAGCGGGCAGCCGGTGGCGGTGCAGAAGGGGTCGCCGCACTGTACGCAGCGCTCCGCCTGGCGGGCAACGCGCCGGTCATCGAAGAAGCGGTAGATCTCCTCGAAGGTATGGACCCTCCGGCTGACCTCGTCCTTGGTCGGTTCTTCTCTGTTCGTCTCGACAAAAGTTTGCATTAATTGCCCTCTTTTGGATTCAGCGGCGCGCGCATGTCCTTGGGGGTGACCATCCAGAAATAGGCCAGCTCCTCGCGGTAGTTGTCGAGGATCCGCCGGGCCTTGGGGCTGCGCGTGCGGTTGTGGTAGCTGACCAGGATCTTCTTCAGGTAGAGCTTCCCTTCGTTGTCATCGTCGACGTCGATGCGCCGGGCCGCCGCCAGTTCGCCGTTGAGGTTGTCGATGAAGGTCTTGTGGCGATCGTAGATGAAGGCTGCCCCGCCGGTCATGCCGGCGCCGAAATTCAGGCCGGTCTCGCCGAGGATCACCACCGTGCCGCCGGTCATATACTCGCAGGCGTGGTCGCCGGTCCCTTCGACCACCGCCAGGGCCCCGGAGTTGCGCACGGCGAAGCGCTCGCCGGCGATCCCCGCGGCGAAGAGCTTGCCGCCGGTGGCCCCGTACAGGCAGGTGTTGCCGACCACCGCGGCCCCCTCCCGGTAGAGGGGCGGGGTAATGATGATCCGCCCGGAGTTCATCCCCTTGCCGACGTAGTCGTTGGCCACCCCGTTGAGGTGGATGTTGACCCCCCCGGCGAGGAAGGCCCCCAGGGATTGGCCGGCGACCCCCTTGAGCTTGAGGGTGATGGCCTCCTTGGGCAGCCCCTGGTCGCCGTAGTAGCGGGCGATTTCGCCGCTGATCAGCGTCCCCACCGAGCGGTGCACATTCTGGATCTCGCGCTCGACGACGATCTCCTCCTGCGGGTTGCGCAGCACCGGCATGACCTCGTCGAGGAGGGCCTTCTCGTAGAAATTCTTGTCCCAGGGATCGTTGCGGCGAGTCTGCAGATTCCCCCCCGGCACCGGTTGGAGCAGCGCCGAGAAGTCGAAGGGGGTGTCGGTGGCGGCCTGCAGCAGTTCGCTGCGGCCAACGATCTCGTCGAGGCTGCGGTAGCCCAGGGCGGCGAGGAGTTCGCGAACGTCCTCGGCGACGTTGCGCAGGTAGGCCACGACCTTCTCCACCGTGCCGACGTAGTGGGCGCGCAGCGCCGGGTCCTGGGTGGCGACGCCGACAGTGCAGCGGTTGAGGTGGCAGACGCGCAGCAGCTTGCAGCCGAGGATCACCAGCAGCGGCGTGCCGAAGCCGAAGGACTCGGCGCCGAGCAGCGCCGCCTTGACCACGTCGCTGCCGATCTTCAGCCCGCCGTCGGCCTGCACCCCGACCAGCTCGCGCAGGTGGTTCCCCTTGAGGCTCTGGTGGACCTCGGCCAGCCCCAGCTCCCAGGGGTTGCCGGCATGGTTGATCGAGGTCTGCGGCGCCGCTCCGGTCCCCCCCTCGCAGCCGGAGACGACGATGCGGTCGGCGTAGCACTTGGCCACCCCGGCGGCGATGGTGCCGACTCCGGCGGTGGAGACCAGCTTGACCGAGATGCGCGCCTGGGGATTGACCTGCTTGAGGTCGAAGATCAGCTGGGCGAGGTCCTCGATGGAGTAGATGTCGTGGTGCGGGGGCGGCGAGATCAGGGTCACCCCGGGGACGGTGAAGCGCAGCGAGGCGATCAGCGGCGAAACCTTCTCGCCGGGGAGCTGTCCCCCTTCGCCGGGCTTGGCTCCCTGGGCGACCTTGATCTGGATCTCCTCGGCACTGCGCAGGTAGGCGGGGGTAACGCCGAAGCGTCCCGAGGCGACCTGCTTGATCGCGCTGCGCCGGCGCGGGTCGCGCAGGCGGTCGGGGTCCTCGCCGCCCTCGCCCGTGTTCGACTTCGCGCCGAGAGAGTTCA
>CAYQLP010000025.1:3626-11895 GCA_964418505.1 uncultured Geobacteraceae bacterium
GACCTGCTTGATCCGGCTGTTGCGGATGGTCTTCAGGCGCGCCGGGGCTTCCCCCCCCTCGCCGCTGTTCGAGCAGCCGCCGAGGATGTGCATGGCCTCGGCCAGCGCCTCGTGGGCCTCCGGGGAGATCGAGCCCAGCGACATGGCCGCCGAGTCGAAGCGCCGGGTGATCGCCTCCACCGGTTCGACCTCGCTCAGGGGGATCGGCTTGCGGTCGCTGCTGAAGGAGAGGAAGTCGCGCACGAAACGCTGGCCGCGCCCTTCGACCAGGGTGCGGAAGGCCAGGTAGTCGTCGCGCTGCAGGGTCGCGGCGAAACCGTGCAGCGCGGTGATCACCCGGGAGTGGAAGTCATGGTACTCGCCGCCGGGGTTGTCGCGATTGCTGCTGCCGATGGCCAGCGGGTAGAAGGGCTGCGGGCGGGGGGCGTGGTAGACCTCGCGGTGGACGCTGGCGATGCGCTCCTCCAGGGCCAGGTAGCCCAGGCCCGGGACCAGCAGGGGCGAAGCCGGGAAACAGTCGCCGGCCACCTCGCCGCCCAGGCCGATGATGTCGAAGAGCGCCGCGTTGCGGTAGCTGGAGACGGTGCTGATACCCATCTTCGACATGACCTTGAGGATTCCCTTGGTCAGCCCCTCGTAGAGATTCTTGAGGGCCCGCCGCGTCTCGCGCGCCGACATCTGCTCGCGTTCGCAGAGCTGCAGGCCGGTGGCGTAGAGCAGCCACGGGTAGATGGCCAGGGCGCCGTAGCCGAGGAGCACGCTGGCCTGGTGGGGGTCGGTGACCTCGCCGCTGACCGCCACCAGCACGGCCAGGTGACGCAGCCCCTCGCCCAGCAGGCGCTGGTTGAGAGAGCCGACGGCCATGGCCATGGGAATCAGGCGGGTCTCGGCGTCCAACGCCCGGTCGTCGAGGATCACCACCCGCACCCCCTCGTCGCGCACCGCCCGCACCACCTGCTCACCCAACTTTTCGAGCGCCCCGCGCAGGTCGGAACTGAAACCGGTGCCGAAGGTGCGGTGGCGGTAGCAGGGCTCGAAGCGCGGCTTCTCCGGGTCGCCGAAGGAGAGCAGGGCGTCGAAGATGTCGCGGGAGAGGATCGGCGAGATGTTCTTCAGGCGGCGCGCCCGCTCCGGGCTCTCCTCCAGAGGGTTGCCCAGTTCGCCCAGGCCGATGGTTGCCGACATCACCGCCTTTTCCCGGTAGGGGTCGATGGGCGGGTTGGTTACCTGGGCGAACTTCTGGCGGAAGAAGTCGCAGAAGTTGCGCTGCACCGTGGAGAAGGCCGCCTGGGGGGTGTCGTCGCCCATGGAGCCGGTGGCCTCGCGCCCCTCACGGAGCATCGGCTTGATGGCGTACTCGACCCGTTCGTGGGTGATGTTGTGATAGCGCTGCAGGCGCGCCAGGTCGGCGTAGCGGTAGTCGTTGAGGTCGTCGAACTGGTGCTCGATGAACTCCATCAGGTACCAGGTGCGCCCGGTCAGCCACTCGCTGTAGGGCTGCGAGTCCATCAGGTAGCGGTCGATGTCGGCGGAGGTGAAGATCTGCCCGGTGTGCAGGTCGGCGGCGATCATCTCGCCGCTCTGCAGGCGGCCGCGCTCGCGGACCATCTCCGGGGGGACGCCGAGCACGCCGTATTCGCTGGTCAGCAGCAGGCGGTCGTCGGTGGTCACCACATATTTGGCCGGGCGCAGGCCGTTGCGGTCGAGGACGCAGCCGACGTAGCGGCCGTTGGTGACGCTGATCGCCGCCGGGCCGTCCCAGGGCTCCCAGGCGGATGAGGTATACTCATAAAAAGAGCGCAGCCGCGCCGGCATGTGGGCGACGTTGTGGCGGGCCGGCGGGATCAGCATGCGCACCGCCTTGAAGAAGTCGACGCCGTTGATCAGCAGGAACTCGAAGACGTTGTCGAGGCTGGCGCTGTCGCTCCCTCCGGGCTGGACGATCGGCAGCAGGCGCTCCAGTTCCTCGGCGCTGAACACCGGGCTGGTCATGGCCGCGCTCTTGGCGGCGGTGTTGAAGCGGTTGGCGCGGATCGAGTTGATCTCGCCGTTGTGGGCCAGGTTGCGGAAGGGCTGGGCCAGCCGCCACTGCGGCAGGGTGTTGGTCGAAAAGCGCTGGTGAAAGAGGACCAGGTGGGTGGCGAACTCCTCGCGGCGCAGGTCGGGGTAGAGCAGGTGGAGGTTCTTCGGCATCACCAGCCCCTTGTAGGGGAGGAGGGTGCGCGAGAAGGCGGCGACGTAGAAGCCGGCGTCCCCCTGCAGCTCGTGCTCGATCTCCTTGCGGGTCAGGTAGACCAGGGCGTCGAAGCGCCGGGTGGCGGTCAGCTCGCGCGGCACCACGAAGGCCTGGACGATCTTCGGCAGGCGGGCCAGGGCGTAGTCGCCCAGCGTCTCGGTATCCAGCGGCACTTCGCGGAAGAGCACCACCTGCAGGTCGTTGCGCGCGCAGGCGGCGGCGAAGCGCTCCTGCTGGGCGTCCGCAGCGGAGAGGAAGAGGGTGGCGACGGCGAAGTTCTCGGCCAGGGAGACGCCATGCTCGGCGGCCAGCTGGCGCATGAAGGCGGTGGGCATGGCGCAGAGGATGCCGCAGCCGTCGCCGGTCTTGCCGTCGGCGGCCACCGCCCCGCGGTGCATCATGCGGCTCAGGGCGTTGATCGCATCGTTCAGCAGCTGGTGGCTGGCCCGGCGCTGCAGGTGGGCGAGGAGCCCCATGCCGCAGGCATCGTGAAACTGGTCGGCGAAATTCATCGGCAAGGGTCCTTGCTGGCAGGCGGAGTGAGGGGCCGTCGGACCCCGGCGCAGAGTAGCCCCGGTCGGCCACGAATGCAAGCCCCGGGTCGCCCCGCCCAAGGTTGGGATCGCGTTGTTTTTTTGTTAAGGCGAGGAGTCAGTTGTGCTATCTTGCGCTCGCTCCGGCCCGTCCGGCCGGCGGCGTTTTTCTGACGACAACCTGCAGCTCCACCTGGAGGCCTCCATGTTTGGTTTGATTCCCAAGGACGAAAAGTTCTTCGTACTTTTCAAAGAGCTGAGTGCCACCATTATCGAAGGGGCCGAAGCCCTGCAGGAGATGCTCAACCACTTCGATGATCCGCCGCGCAGCCAGAAGCTGATCAAGGATATCGAGCACAAGGCCGACCACCTCACTCATGATATTATCAGAAAGCTCAACAAGAGCTTCGTCACCCCGCTTGATCGCGAGGATATCTACGCCCTGGCCGGGGCCCTCGACGATATCCTCGACCTGATCGACGCCTGCGCCCAGCGCTTCGTCATGTACAATGTCGAAAAAGTCACCGCGGAGGCCAAGGAACTGGCCTTCCTGATCCTCAAGTCCTGCCAGACCCTCGACAAGGCCGTGGCGCTGCTCGGTGGCAAGCACGAGCCGATCGCCGAGCACTGCCTGGAGGTCAATTCCCTGGAGAACGAGGCCGATCGCGTCTACCGCGAGGCGATCAGCCGGCTCTTCGACGAGGAGAAGGACCCGATCCGCCTGATCAAGTGGAAGGAGCTCTACGAGACCCTCGAGAAGACCACCGACAAGTGCGAGGACGCTGCCAACATCCTCGAAAGCGTGGTGGTGAAAAATGCTTGATCACAACCTGCTGCTACTGATCATGGTGATCGTGGCGGCACTGGCCTTTGACTACATCAACGGCTTTCACGACACCGCCAACGCCATCGCCACCTGCGTCTCCACCCGCGCCCTGTCGGTCAAGGCGGCGATCTTCATGGCCGCCGTCCTCAACTTCGCCGGCGCCCTGGTCTCCACCAAGGTCGCCACCACCATCGGCAAGGGGATCGTCGATGCCCGCGACGTCACCCAGATGGTGATCTTCGCCGGGGTGATGGGGGCGATCATCTGGAACCTCATCACCTGGTACTGGGGGCTCCCCTCCTCCTCCTCCCACGCCCTGATCGGCGGGATAATCGGCGCCGCGGTGGCCCATGCCGGGGGCTTCATGGTACTGCACTGGAGCGGCCTGCAGAAGATCGTCCTGGCTCTGGTGCTGTCGCCGATCGTCGGCACGGCCATCGGCTTTATCTTCATGCTCATCGTCATGTGGGGCTTTCGCAACAAGGCCCCCGGGCCGCTCAACACCAACTTCCGGCGCCTGCAGGTGGCTTCGGCGGCGCTCATGGCCTTCTCCCACGGTACCGCCGATGCCCAGAAATCGATGGGGATCATGACCCTGGCCCTGCTCAGCTACGGAGCCATCCCGGTTTTCGACGTGCCGGTGTGGGTCAAGCTCTCCTGCGCCATCGCCATGGGTCTGGGCACCGCCGCCGGCGGCTGGCGGATCATCAAGACTATCGGCAAGGACTTCGTCAAACTCCAGCCGGTGCACGGCTTCTGTGTCGAGACCGCCGCCGCCGGGGTCATCATGGGGGCAGCCTCCGTCGGCATGCCGGTCAGCACCACCCACGTGATCACCTCGAGCATCCTCGGCGTCGGCCTCTCCAAGCGCCTCACCGCGGTCAACTGGAATGTCGCCTACCGCATCGTGTGGGCCTGGATCCTGACCATCCCGGCCTCGGCGCTGGTAGCCTATCTCACCTACATGACCCTCAGCCCCTATCTCGGTCACTGACCGGCTGCTGAAAAACGATTGCGGAGGGCAGCTGCGGCGTTGCGCGGTACTCGCCCCTCGCCAGCACTATCGCGCGGCCGCCCGAATGGGGCGGCCGCGTTTTTTGCGGCCCCGCAGGGCGGTTTACTGGTTGAGCCAATCGGCGTAGAATCAGCCTACAGCCATGATCGACCCTGCGCCCGGTAACACTCCTCGGCCCGCCGCCCCTTCGCTTTATCCTCCCCGCCGTCGCGGCCGGGGGCTGGCCGCGGCATCGCTTGGCCTGCTGGTCCTGGCTCTGCTGGTGACAGCCATCACCCTGGCCTGGCGCGACAGCGGCCGGGCCGCCGGAGAGGAGAAGCGAGTGAGCAACAAGAGCTATGCGGAAGAGGAACTGAAAAGCCGCCTGACGCCGCTGCAGTTCCACGTCACCCGCCAGTGCGGCACCGAGCCCCCCTTCAACAACCAGTACTGGAACGAGCACCGCGAGGGGCTCTACGTCGATGTCGTCAGCGGCGAGCCGCTCTTCTCCTCACGCGACAAGTTCGACTCCGGGACCGGCTGGCCAAGCTTCACCCGGCCGGTGGAAGCGGGGAACGTGACGGAGAAGGAGGACTTTGGCTTCGGCATGGTCCGCACCGAAGTCCGCTCGAAGGAGGGGGATTCCCACCTCGGCCACCTCTTCGCCGACGGCCCGCGGGACAAAGGGGGGCTGCGCTACTGCATCAACTCGGCGGCGCTGCGCTTCATCCCGGTGGACGAGCTCGAGGCGGCCGGCTACGGCCGCTACCTGTCGCTCTTCGGCCGGGCGCTGCCCAAGGCGCCGCCGACGCAAATCGCCACCCTGGCGGGCGGCTGCTTCTGGGGGATGGAAGACCTGCTGCGCCGCCAGCCGGGGGTGGTCGACACCGAAGCCGGCTACACCGGCGGGACGGTCCCCAACGCCACCTACCGCAACCACGATGGGCACGCCGAAGCGGTGCGCATCGTCTTCGACCCGGCTAAAACCAGCTACGAGGCGCTGCTGCGCTTCTTCTTCCGCATGCACGACCCGACCACCCCCAACCGCCAGGGGAACGACGTCGGCACCAGTTACCGCAGCGCGATCTTCTACCATGACGAGGAGCAGCGGCAGACCGCCGAGCGGGTCAAGGCCGAGATCGACGCCGGCGGCCGCTGGAAACGGCCGCTGGTCACCGAGATCACCCCGGCCGGTGACTGGTGGCCCGCCGAGGACTATCACCAGGACTACCTGATCAAGAACCCGAACGGGTATACCTGCCACTGGGTTAGAGAATAAGCGGTTTCTGCAAGCCTGTAGCGGGGTTCGAAATCAGCTGGAAATTGCAACTCCGCCGGGGCGATAGAGCCCATTTTACGAGCGAGGAAAGGAGAGCGACATGACCAGGGACGAACAGGGGGCGCTGGAGACGGTCAAGCGGTATTTCGAAGGGTATGCCAAGGGGGATGTCGAGCTGTGCATGTCGACCATCGCCCCGTCCGGGCCGCTGCTGCTGCTGGGCACCAACGCCGATGAGATCCTCACCGACGCCGCCGCGGTCCGCGCCGGGCTCTCCCGGGATTTCGCGGCGATGCAGGGGATCCGCATCGGCGCCTTCCGCCAGCAGCACGTCGAAGCCAGTGCGACGCAGGCCTTCGTGCTCCTCGAAGCGCCGCTTGCCTACCGTTCCGGCGGCGAAGAGACCGCGACCGTCATGCGCTTCGCGCTGTCGCTCGGCCGGATCGGGGAGGCGTGGCTGATCCGTTCCGGACTGGTCAGCGTTCCCTTCGGTGCCGGCACCTACGTTTTTGACGAAGCATGACTCTGGCGGGCCGTGAGCGGTGAGAAGCCGATGATCAAGGCCGAAGACCTGGACTTCGGGCAGCTCGACCGCCGGCAGGTGGAGACGCTGGTGGGCTGGGCCCGTGATGAGGGTTGGGATCCCGGGGTCAACGACGCGGAGCTTTTCTACGCATCCTTCCCCGATGCCTTCTACGGCTTTTTCGCCGGCGATGAGCTGATCGGCGGCGGTTCGCTGGTCTCCTACGGTGGGGCTTACGGCTTCATGGGCTTCTTCATCGTCCGCCCGGAGTACCGCAGCGCCGGCATTGGCCGGGTGCTGTGGCTGAAGCGCCGCGACACGCTGCTGGCCCGCCTCAATCAAGGGGCCAGCATCGGCATGGACGGGGTGGTGGCGATGCAGCCTTTCTACCAGCGCGGCGGCTTCGCCCTGGCCTATCGCGACGAGCGGCGCGCCCGTCCCGGTGCCGTCTTCCCGGTGAGTCCGGCGGTCAGCCCGGTCGAGCCGGCGGATTTCCCCGCCATCGCCGCCTGTGACCGCGAGTGCTTCGGCTTCGCGCGGGAGGACTTCCTGCACCGCTGGCTCTTCGACGGCGGGGCCCGTGCCTTCAAGTACACGAGGGCGGACGGCCTGGCCGGCTTCGCCGTGCTGCGCCGCACCGGCAACGGCTACAAGATCGGGCCGCTCTTTGCCCACGATCTGGCGGTGGCCCGCGAACTCTACCAGGCCTGCCTGGCCGCGGCACCGGGGGCGACAGTCTTCCTCGATATCCCCATGCAGAATCCCGACGCCGTGGCCCTGGCCGCGGAATTCAACGCGCAGTACGTCTTCGAGTGCGGGCGCATGTACTACGGTCCACCCCCCGTGCATCGCCTCGACCGGGTCTTCGGCGTCACCACCTTCGAACTCGGCTGACCGGGCTTCCGCAGCGTCGGCACTGCCGGAGGTCAGCCTCCTCTTTTCTCGCGAAGGGCATCAACATGAAAACCATCCAGACCATCCTCGCCGCCGTAGACCTGTCGGAAAGTTCCGCAGAGATAATCCACCGCGCGGCACAGCTGTGCCGGAGCCACGGCGCCCGTCTTGAGATTCTGCACGTCATCGAAGAAGCTGATACGGCGATCCACGGAGACGTGCTGGAGGCGACCCGGCGCGAGTTGGCCGCTGCCGTTGAAGCCCTGTCGGGAACGGGCCTCGCGTGCGACCTCGAAGTCGAGACCGGCAAGGATTTCGTCGCCATCACCCGCCGGGCCCGGGCCATCGAGGCCGACCTGATCGTCATCGGGGCCCATGGCCGCCACCAGTTGCGCGACTACCTGCTGGGCACCACTGCGGAGAAATTGATCCGCAAGGCCTCCCTGCCGGTCCTGGTGGTGCACCGGCCGCCTCAGGGCGGCTACCAGCGCCTGCTGGTGCCAACCGATTTCTCGCCGGCTTCACGCCAGGCCCTGATTGCCGCCAGCCTGATTGCCCCGGGAGCCAGCATCGACCTGCTGCATGTTTACGGATTCTGGGGGGAGGGGCGGTTGAGTATGGCGGGGGCGGATGCGCTGGCCCTGGAAGACTACCGGCGGCAGCGGGAGTCGTGGGCTCATGAGTCGCTCTCCGCGTGGCGGCAGGGAATCGACCTCTCCGGGCACCAGGTGGAGGAGCACTGCCATCAGGGGCATGCGGCCACGGTGATCAGCGAATTCGCAGTAATCCACGGCCATGATCTGGTCGTTATGGGGACCTCGGGAATTTCCGGTCTCCCCTGCATCCTGCTCGGCAGCGTGAGCGAGCATGTCCTGCGCACGATTCACTGCGATACGCTGACAGTTCGCCCGCCGAATTTCCGCTTCGAGCTCCCCTGAAGGTTCCCCTACTCCGGAAGCGGGATCGGGCCCCCCTGCCCCTCGT
>CAYQLP010000025.1:11905-28186 GCA_964418505.1 uncultured Geobacteraceae bacterium
TGCTGCAGCGTTTGCACACGTGCATGGGTCGCAGCATCGTCGGCCAGCCAGGCCCGCAACGTCCTGATCTGTTCCGGGGCGCCTAGGATCAGCAGTTCGTCGCCGCTGGCCAGCCTCTCCACCCCGCGCGGGTTGACAATGATCTGCGTGCCACGGCGGATGGCGGTGACCAGCACCCCGGTATGCCGGGGGATCTGCAGTGCGATCAGGGTCTGGCCGATGTGTGGGCCGTCCGGCAGCTTGAAGCTTTCCAGCCGGGCCTGGTCGAAGACCGGTTCCGCCAGTTCGCCCAGGTTGCTCAAGCCCTCGCGTGCGGCGCCGATCTGCGCCGCGGTACCGAGCAGCAGCAGGCGGTCGCCGCTGTACAGCCGTTGCGAGGGCTCCGGCGCGACGATGGTGTGCCCCTGGCGGTCGATTTCGACGACCGAGCAGCCAAAGCGCGAACGTATCGCCAACTCGGCAATGCTGCGGCCGGCGCAGCGGGCACCCTCGGGAATGACCAACTCCTGGATGCTGATTCCCCACTGGTCGGAGCTCTCCAGCCAGTGGCGGGTACTCTCTGTGGGCGGGGCCTCGGCGAGGACCTCGCGCAGCGACTCCTGCCAGCGGCCGTGCCAGTAGAGCAGGCGCCTGGAGAAGATCAGCAGGATCAGCAGCAGGGCGGCGCCAAGTGCCAGCCACCAGTTGGGGGAGAGTGATACCGCGGGGAGGAAGAGGGAGAGCCAGAAGGCCAGCCCCACCGTGCTCAAGGCCCGAAACCCGTTTTCCACCACCGGTCCGGGGAGACGGGTGCGGCTGGCTGCGGCGCTGGCGAAGAGGGTCGCCAGGGCGTTGAAGTTGCGCCACAGGGCGACCAGCGGGATCAGGGCAATCAGGCCGATCATCGACCAGAAAATCAGGCTGGACTGTGCCGGGCTGGTGGCGCTGGCCAGGGACCCGGCGCGGAATGCCTGGAGCAGGCGTTCCGCAAAGAGCAGCAGCCCGGTGAGGACCAGCAGCTCGAGGACGATCTGCACCAGGTGCCGCCGCCCCATCTGCCACCAATCCTTGCCGCTGTACAGGCTGCCGAGCTGGTCGAGCCAACTGTGGTAGACCCGCAGGCCGCGGGAGAGCCAGCGGGGTTCGCTGGCCTCGATGAAAGCGAGGACTGGTGCGGCGTGGCGGTTGATGAGCGGGCTCAGCAGCACGGTGAAGATCGAGACGCCCACGGCGATCGGATAGAACTCCGCCGGCAGGACCTGGCTGGCAACGCCGAGCTGGGCGATGACAAAGGTGAACTCGCCAAGGGGCATGAGAGCCAGCCCCGCCTGGCGGGCCTGGTGCGGCGGGTTGCCGAGGAGGATCAGCGCCAGGCCGGTGGAGACCGAACGGGCCACCAGGGTGAAGACCCCCAGGCCGATGATCCACGGCCAGACGTCGAGCATCAGCCGGACGTCGATCATCATGCCGATAGCGACGAAAAAGACGCTGCTGAACATGTCGCGCAGGCCGCCGAAAGACTTCTCGACGCCGCTCTTCTGGGGTAGCTCGGCCACTACGGCACCGAGCAGGAAGGCCCCCAGGGCCAGCGAGTAGCCGGCTTTGACGGCCAACAGCGCGGCCAGCAGCAGCACCCCGGCAACGATGATGGTCTGCAGTTCGCGGTCGGCCCGCGTATCGAAACGGCGCAGCAGCTTGGGGATGATGGATAACCCGGCCAGCACCAGGATGACCACGAAGGCAACCAGGCTCAGCAGCAGGCCGCCGATCTCCAACTCCCCGCTGCCGCTGACGTCGAGCTGGGCGCCGAGCACCGCCAGCATGACCACCGCGACGATGTCCTCGAGAACGGTGACGCCCAGGGCCAGCTGACCGGCGCGCTCGTGGCCCAGGTTCATGTCGCGGATCACCTTGGCGATGACCGCCGAGCTGGAGACCATCAGCATGGCGGCGACGAACAGGCTCTGCTGCTGCGGCCAGTCGGCCAGGTAACCGAACAGGCGGGTGAGGTTGTAGACAAAGAGGGCGCCGAGCGCCGTGGCCAGCAGGGTCGAGGCCCCCATCCGGCGCAGGTTGGTGAGGCTCAGCCCGAGGCCGATGGAGAACATCAGGAAGACCAGGCCGATCTGGGCCAGTGTCTCGATGCGCTGGATGTCGAGGACCAGTGAGAAGGGGGGGGTGTATGGCCCGATGATGATGCCGGCGACCAGGTAGCCGACAATCACCGACAGGCCGATGCGCTTGCACAGGCTGCCGGCGATGCCGGCGCCGAGCAGGACGATGGCCAGGTCCTGGATGAAGTTGATCCCTTCCATACCGATCCCCTCTGCTCAGGGCACGGTCAGGCGGGCCCGCTCTCCCGGTTGGTGATCAGCCGCACCTGGCGCTCATGGAACCAGTAGTACCAGGTCCAGTTGAGCATGACCACGATGCGGTTGCGGAAGCCGATCAGGTAGTAGAGGTGGAGGAGCAGCCAGACCAGCCAGGCGGCGTAGCCCTTGAAGTTCATGCCGAAGGCGCTGGCCACCGCGGCGTTGCGGCCGATGGTCGCCATGCTCCCCTTGTCGCGGAAGCGGAAGGGGGGCGGCGTCTCGCCGCGCACCCGGGCGAGGATGGCCTGGGCGGCGTAGATCCCGCTCTGCATCGCCACCGGGGCCATCATCGGCAGGACCTTGCCGTCCTGCTCGATACTGGCCATGTCGCCGATCACCGAGACCTCCGGATGGCCGGGGAGGGTCAGGTCGGGCTGGACGGCCACCCGGCCGCCGGCAACGGTGGGCAGCCCCAGCGCTCCGGCCAGCGGCGAGGCTTTGACCCCGGCGGACCAGAAGAGGGTATGGGCGGGGATCACCGCGCCGTCGTGAAGGGTCACCCGGTCGGGGCCGGCATCGGTGACCCGGGCATTGAGGAGCACTTCGACCCCCATGCCGCGCAGCTTCTCCAGGGTGTAATGCCGCAGTCCCTCGGGCATGGCGGTCAGCAGGCTGTCGGCGGCCTCAACCAGCACCACCCGCGCCGAGCGGGTGCTCAGCCCCGGATAGTCCTTGGAGAGGACGAAGCGCACCAGTTCGCTCAGGGCCCCGGCGAATTCGACGCCGGTCGGTCCGCCGCCGACCACCACGAAGGTCATCAGCGCCCGCTGCTTCGCCGGGTCCGGTTCCACCACCGCCTTCTCGAAGGCGGTCAGGATGTGGTTGCGCAGCGACTCGGCGTCGACCAGCTCCTTGAGATCGAAGGCGTGCTGGCGGACAGTGTCAAGGCCGAAGAAGTTGGTGACGCTGCCGGCGCCGATGATCAGGTGGTCGTAGGGGATCGGCTTGCTGTCGGTCTGCAGCTGGCGGGCGACGAAATCGATCCCGGTGACCTCGGCGAGGTGGAAGCGCACCCCCGGCCAGTCGCGGAGCATGGCCCGCACCGGGTAGGCGATCGACTCCTGCTCGAGGCCGGCGGTGGCCACCTGGTAGAGAAGCGGTTGGAAGAGGTGATAGTTGTTGCGGTCGACGAGGAGGACGTCCAACCCCTTGCCGGCCAGCACCCGGGCGGCGCGGATCCCGCCGAAGCCCATGCCGACGATGACGACCCGCTGAGTCGAAGTATTTTTCTTCACAGACATTGGCAGCTTTTCCGATAAGGCAAGATTAAGTAATCAAATATTCTAACCCGTAGCGGGGAGAATGTGTGCCAAAATCGTCAGAGACCGCCTCAGGTCCCTGAACAATCCACTTAGCCCGCCCCGCCCATGTTCATCTTGTAGACCCCGTTTTTCACCCGGCTGATCACGTTGTTCTCCAGCATGTCCTGAAAAGCGTTGACCACGGTCGGCTTGCTGGCGCCCAGGGCGTCGGCGACCTCGTCGTAGGTCCCGTGGAACATCAGCTCCTCGTCGAGATGGCTGATGACGTATTCGATGATCTGCACGCGTTTGCCGCCGATCGAGTTGAGCATCTTGACCAGAAAGTTCTTGTGGTCGAGCTCCGCCAGCAGGGTCTTTCTGACGGCGATGTCGGAGAGCAGCTCGAGCATTTCATAGAGGTTGAGGGGCTTGAGCAGGTAGCCGTCGGCCTTCAGGCGGATCGCGTCGAGCAGATAGCTCGCTTCGGAGTGCGCGGAGACGATGATCACCGCGATCCCCGGATACGTCTGCTTGATGCTGGCCAGCAGTTCGAGTCCCGAGGCGCCGGCCATGCGCACGTCGGTCAGGACGATGTCCGGACGCTGCTCCGCGATGGCCTGCAGGGCCTTCTCCGTGCTGTTCACGCAGCGGGTGGCCCTGCAGAAGCTGCTCAGGGCCAGATGCATCTGGTCGAGGGCGTCCTGCTCGTCGTCGACACAGATCACGGACATTTTCTTCAAGACATCAATGTTCAAGGCTCTTCTCCTCGGCACAGGTGGTGAATTCAAGGGTGATGCAGGCGCCGAACTGACTTTGCCCGGCGTAGTCGAAGCGGCGGTTTTCGGCACGGACACGCCCGCCCTCGAGATTTTCGGCAATCTGCCGACACAGGTAGAGGCCCAGGCCAGTGCCGCCGGAATCCTCCTTGGTGGTCTGGTAGGCCTCGAAGACCCCGGGCAGGAGCCTGGCCGGGATCCCCCCGCCATTGTCCTGGAATTCCACGCTCACCCTGTCGCCCTCGAGCCGGCAGGAGAGGCAGATGATGCGTTCCCCCTCCACCCGGGTCAGGGCGTCCTTGGCATTCAGCAGCACGTTGACGGCCAGCTGCACGAAGTCATTGACGAAGCCCTGGGTCGTATAGCTGCCGGTAATCCGGTTGTCGACGTGAATCCGGCACTGCAGCATGATCGGGGCGAGAATGGCCAGGGCCCGCTCGATCGATGTGGCCAGATCGATGGTCCGCCGGACGGTCCCGGAGGTCAGCAGGGCCCGCCAGTCCTCGATGGTCTGGTCGAGATACTCGATGTTGCGCCGGGCGATCTGGATCTGGCTGTCCAACAGCGCCGCATCGAGCTTGCCCAGACGGCTGTGCAGCTGGATATTCTGGACAGTGAGCGCCAGCGCATTGAGCGGCTGCCGCCACTGGTGGCCGATGTAGCTGAGCATTTCGCCCAGGGCCGACTGCTTCGAGCGATGGGCGAGCAGCCGGGCCTGCTCGGTGAGCCTCTGTTCGTATTTGCGAAAACCGATGTAGTTGTTGAAGAACATCAGGGTGATCGTGAGGATGAAAAACCCGATCCAGACGAAGAAGTAGAACCACTGGCGGGACCAGAAGTCATTGGTGTCGTATGCGGCGAGAATCCTGCCGACTTCGTCGCCCTGTACCGAAAGCAGCTGCGAGGACGTGCTGACCAGATAGTGGTTCCCTGCGGCGGTGACGTTGGTGAACTCCTGGGCGAAATCGATTTTGTCGATAATATTCTCGAAAAACCGATTGTCGCTGTCGATCATGCTCATGTTCAGTGTGGTGTATTTGTTCTGCGGCAGGAGCGAAGACCCGACATCGATGGTTTTGGCGTTTTTATGGACGATCGCTGTCCGGATATCTGCGAAGTTCCAGGTGTGCGCCAGATGCAGATAGGCCAGGCTGGTGTTGACTTCAATGACCCCGGCAGGGACGCCCGTCGCCTTGTCGATGATGGGCAGCGCCACACTGTGATAGATGAAGTCTTGATCGGCCTCGTAGCCGTGACCCTTGGCGCCGGTGGCGAAGGCGACCCGCACGGTTTGGGACACCTGTGTTCGCTTGGCGGCGAAGGCCGCTGTCGTGAACTTGCGATACAGTTCCTGCTGGCTGCTGTCATAGATGATGATGGCGAAAACCGGAACGGTCCGCTTGTTGAATGAATCGAGGACCGGCTCGAAGGTGGCCTCGAGTTTATTCTGATCCCGCTTGGTCACCTGTTCGGCGACGTTGTGGTATTCGAGGATCGAATCGATGTAGTTGGCGGTCCGGGTGCTCAGCCAGGCGGTCTCGCCTTTGTTCGCGCCCGTGAAGATGCTGTTGATTTTGCCCATGTAGAAATAATGGGAGGTTATCTCTCTGCGCAGGTCGATCAGCGAGAAGAGTGCAAAGGTGCAGAAGAGAAAGATGAAGGTGACCGCGACGACCCTTTTTTTGGTCGCATCGAGAAGTTTCGGCATGATTCTCCCCCGGGTGGCGCCTGAGAGGCGCTCTCGGCCGTGCAGAGCGTTTTTTTTTAATAAGATTCTAAACTAAATCTCGGAAAAGATAGCACAGATATACTGGGGCAGCAAGTTTTTGCCCTCCTGTGCCCCAGCGAAGCCCCCCCCTCCACGCCAATGCTCAGCAGTGACCTGGCCGCCCCGGTCGCTGCGGGAGCCCCCCGCTTTCTCTCGCAGGAAAAAAAATTTTAAAAAAGTTGCAATAAATCCCTTGACAGGCAAATAGGGTTTAATAAAATAAACCGCAAATAGAAAAAGTTGTCTCAAAGAAACTTAGTTGCGGAGATGTGAACCAAGAGGAAACGTCAACAGTCGAACGGGCGCCAGCCCCGCCCCTTCGCCCTAGCCCCAGAGGAGAACAGCCATGTTTCGCAAATTCACCAGGTTGATCGTCGCATCGATGGCTCTGATGGCCCTGCTGGCCGGCACCAGCTTCGCCTTCGAGGAAGGCAAGGACTTCATGGTGCTGGAGAAGGCGATCCCCAACGCCCAGGGGACGCTGATCAAGGTTTGGAGCTACAGCTGTCCGTTTTGCTACAAGTACGACAAGGTCGTCACCCAGCCCACCGTTGACAAACTGCCGAAAAGCATCGCGTTCAAACCCTACCACCTGAGCAGCAAGGGTGATTACGGCAAGGAAGGCACCAGGCTCTTCGCCGTGCTGCTCGCCAATGACGTGAAAAAGGGGCTGAGCGACCGGGACATCAACGACAAAAACAAGTCGACCTTCAAGAAAGTCAAGATGGCCTATTACAACGCCTACCACGACAAGAAAGAGCGCTGGGGCGCGGGGGCGAATCCGGAGGCCTTCCTGCAGCTCGGGCTGGATGCCGCCGGGTTGAGCAAGGCCGAGTTTGAAAAGCGCCTGCAGGATGCCGACGTCCAGGCCTACATCAAGGAATGGGACGCCCAGGCTTACGATGTGGCCAAGATTCAGGGGATTCCCGGCTTCGTCGTCAACGGCAAGTACCTGATCTACACCAATGCCATCAAGTCGGTGGACAGCCTGGTCGAACTGATCAACGACCTGTCCAAGAAGTAAGGAGCGCGACCGTGAATATCAAAGCCATGTGGTCCGACTTCCGCTCCGAGCCGCTCAACACCATCGCCAGGTGGCAGGATGCCCGCTTCCCGTGGCTGCTCCTGGCCGGCATCAGCCTCTTCATGGTCATCCTCGCGCACTCGGTCTTCCAGATCTGGCTGTACATGAAGCCCTGCGAGCAGTGCGTCTACATCCGCTTCGCCTTCTTCTGCATGGTCTTCGGCGGGGCCGTCGCGGCCATCAATCCGAAGGTCGTCGCCCTCAAGCTGGTCGGCTACCTGATGGCCTTCTGGGGGGTGATCCAGGGGCTCGGCTACAGCTTCAAGCTCGATAAAATTCACAAAGCCGCCCATAGCGACGACCCCTTCGGCGTGCAGGGCTGCTCCACCGACCCGAGCTTCCCGCTGGGGCTGCCGCTGGACAAATGGTCGCCCGAATGGTTCAAGCCGACCGGCGACTGCGGCTACGACAACCCGATCGTCCCCGATGACGCCGTGCTCAGCGGCGCGCAGCAGTGGCTGGTCGATTTCTACGCTGAAGGCTGGTACCTGTGGCCGAAGACCCATTTCATGAACATGGCCCAGGCCTGCCTGATCACCTTCGGCGTCATCCTGCTTATCCTGGCCGTGGCCGCGGTGGCCTGGCTGGTCGTCTTCGCCCGGGCGAAAAAATCTTCGCTCACTTCACCCGCAGTTCAACACTAACCGAGGAGGAAGTCATGAAGTTCGGAAAGGTTGTATCAGCAGTTCTGTTAGGTGCGGCGGTTGCCTGTGCCGCGCCGAGTGCGGTTCTGGCCATCGGCGGCGCCAGCGGTGCCAAGGTTGACTACCAGGTGCAGGGAAAGCTTGGCGAAGTGGTCATGAACCCCTACGACATCGCCCCCCTGACCGCGGTGATCAAAAACGGCGGCTACGTCCTCAAGGATGTCACCGTGCGGATCGTCCCCAAAAAAGACGGCCAGGAAATCAAGTACCAGGTCGCCAACAAGCACCTGCTGACCCATGGCGGCATCCCGGTCTTTGGCCTGTATCCGGACTATGTCAATACGGTTGAAGTCAACTACACCAAGCTGTTCAACGGCAAGTGGGAGCAGTTCAAAGAGAACTACACACTGTATGCGCCCCCCGTGTACTCGGAGCCGAACGCCACCAAAACCTTGAAGGCGGCCCTGTTCTCGGCAGCTGAAGTCAAGAAGGTCGACAAGAAGTATGCCGACCGCCTTTATTTCGTGAACAACTTCCTGCACAAGGCGGGCAAGGGCACCCGTGCGGTGTGGAACAACCCCACCGGCGGCGCGCTCGAGTGGAACTACTATCCGCAGAATTTCATCGTCGACACCAAGGGTGAAGTCCGCTGGTACATGAAGGCCGACAGCATCTACGACCTCAAGTCGATCTACAACGCCGGCGTCATGATGGGCTTCAAACAGAACAACGACGGCGCGATGAGCTGGGGTTTCGGGCAGCGCTACGTCAAATACGACATCCTCGGCAAAGAGATCTTCAACCGCGAGCTGCCGGCCGGCTACAACGATTTCTCCCACTCCATGGACAACTCGCCCAACGGCAACTATTTCCTGCGCGTGGCCAGTTCCAACCTCAAGCGCGCCGACGGCAAGAATGTCCGCACCGTCCGCGACGTCATTATCGAAGTCGACCCGAGCAGCGGCCTGGTCCAGGATGAATGGCGCCTCTTCGACATCCTCGACCCCTATCGCGACATCAACATGAAGGTGCTCGACCAGGGCGCCGTGTGCCTGAACATCGACGCCAAGCAGGCCGGCCACACCATGAGCGCCGAAGAGCTGGCCAAGCAGGAAGCTGGAGACAAGTACGGCGATATCGTCGGTGTCGGCGCGGGCCGGAACTGGGCCCACGTGAACAGCGTCGACCATGACGCTGAAGACGACTCGATCATCATCAGCTCCCGTCACCAGTCGGCCATGATCAAGATCGGCCGTGACAAGCAGGTCAAGTGGATCCTCGGCAGCCCGGAAGCATGGAAGAAGGAATACCAGGACAAGATTCTCACCCCTGTCGACTCGAAAGGGAACAAGATCGTCTGCGAAGCCAACGGCTCGCAATGCCCGGGCTACCTGAACGAAGAGGGTGGTTTCGACTGGACCTGGACGCAGCACACGGCGTTCAAAATCGACAGCAAGTCCAAGGGTGACATCCTCTACCTGAGCGCGTTCGACAACGGTGACAGCCGCGGCATGGAGCAGCCCGCCATGCCGAGCATGAAATACTCCCGCGCCGTCATCTACAAGATCGACCAAAAGAAGATGACCGTCGAGCAGGTCTGGGAGTTCGGCAAAGAACGCGGCAATGCCTGGTACAGCCCGGTCACCTCGCTGACCGAGTACCAGAAAGACAAGGACTCCGTGTTTGTCTACTCGGCCACTGCGGGTGCGGACTTCGACCTCGCCACGGGCGCCTTCAAGACCGACCCGGCCCCGTACATCATGGAATTCGACTATGGCAAAACCGAGCCGGCCGTGGAAATCCAGCTCAAGGATACCACCGGCTACCAGGCCATGCCGTTCAGCGTGGACAAGGCTTTCGTGAAGTAGCGGCCTGAGCGGGCCCCGGGCGGAGACCTCCTCTCTGCCCGGGGCTGCCTGCCTGAGCGGGTTGGCCGCTTGAACTCAAAATGATGGCCCTTAACTGGGGCCCTCTCCGGAGACAACAATGAAAAAGCTTCTTTGTGCCTTGCCTGCCGGTTTGCTGCTTTCCCTGCTGACGATCGGCACCGCAGTGGCGGCCGATGGGACCGCCCCGCCGGCACCCAAAGCCTTCGGTGGCGTCGCCGCAGCCTGGGGGCCTGCCGGCGAGGGGATGCCGGTCGGCAAATTGGCCGCGGTACTCAACTACACCTACGCTGAAACCGACGGCATCCGCCTGCACGACGACGAACTCAACGACAATGTCAAGGTGACCAAGAACGTCGGGGTGGTCAAGTTCCGCTACGGCATCGCCCCGGGGCTCGATATCCGTACCGCCACGCCGATTTATGATGTCAAGAAAGAGGTGCGCGCCACCGACCACACCGACCACTCCGGCTGGCTCGGCGATACTGCCGTCGCACTGCACAAGGTGGTCATGAACCAGGCCGACCAGAAGCCCTTCAGCCTGGCCTTCGACCTCGGGGTGATCCTGCCCACGGCGGATGCGGGCCCGAACAACAACGACTACACCGGCAACCAGGCCTGGGGCGCGGGAGCCGGTGTCGGCCTGACCTACTTCAACGGCGCGAATCGCCTTGACCAGGAACTGTACTACTACACCTTCACCGAGGGGGAGCATGACTACCGGAAACCGGACATGTTCCGCTGTCTGACGGCCTGGGCCTACGCGCTGAACAAAAACTTCGACGTCGGCGTGGAATCCTACCTGGGCTGGGATGGCGAGAGCGAAAAGTTCGACCTCGAGCAGGGTGATGCCCGCTGGGAGTGGTACGTCGGCCCCAAGATGGTCTTCAAGCACAAGGAGAGCGGGACGGTCGTAGGGATGCTGCTCACGCTTCCCGTCTACCGCGACTACGACGCACCCACCCCCTCCGACGGCTTCCGCTTTGAAGTCAAGCTGGTCAAAGCCTTCGATCTGTTCTGAGACACGTCCCGGGGGGCCCGCCTTGGCAGGCCCCCCGGGCATTAATTGAATTTACTGACTGGCCTTGACCGGCGGAGCAATCGGATGATCAGAAAATTCCTTGGCATCTTCTTGCTGTCAGTCGCTCTCGCGGTCCCCGCCGTGGCTGCCGAAATGGCGGCGCCGGACTTCACCCTTGAGAACGTGAAAGGCGGCAGGACCACGCTGAGCCAGCACCGGGGCAAGGTCGTGCTGGTCAACTTCTGGGCCTCGTGGTGCCCGCCCTGCCGGGAGGAACTCCCCTCCATGGAGCGCCTGGCCAAAAGCCTGCCCCGCGATCAGTTCATCCTGCTGGCCATCAATGTGGACAAAAAGTCCTCCGCGGCATTCAGGAATGCCTCCCCTTCATTTGAGATTCTGCTTGATCCGGAGGGGGCGGTGCAGAGTCGCTACCGGGTTGCGCAGCTGCCGACCACCTTCGTGGTTGACGGACAGGGAATGGTCAGGAACCGGGTGGTCGGCGCGCTCGAGTGGGATGATCCAGAGGTGATCCGTTACCTGCAGACATTGACCAGGAGGTGATGTCGTGACGATCGGACCCGACCTGACGATCTGGATTGCCTTCTCCGCCGGCTTTCTCTCCTTCTTCTCGCCGTGCGTACTGCCGCTGATCCCCTCGTACATCACCTATATCACCGGACTGTCTTTCGGACAGTTGGAACAGTCTCAGCCCGGGGCCAAGGTGCGCCTCACCGTTCTGGCGCACACCCTGGTCTTTGTTGCCGGCTTCTCGACAGTCTTCATTGCCTTGGGGGCCCTGGCCGGTTTTGCTTCGGCAGCTTTTCAGGAGTTCCTCCGCGAGGGGATGGTCTGGCTGCAGCGCGGTGGGGGACTGTTGGTCTTCCTCTTCGGCCTCCATCTGACCGGACTGTTTCATTTCGGGATTCTGCTTGGCGAAAAACGAGTGCGCATCCATGACAAGCCGGGCGGGTTTGCCGGCACCTACCTGGTCGGCCTGGCCTTTGCGGCGGGCTGGACTCCCTGCATCGGTCCGATCCTCGGGGCGATCCTCGCCGTAGCGGCCGGCACGTCAGGCTCGGCCGGACGCGGTGTCTTCCTGCTCGGCGTCTATTCGGCCGGGCTGGGGATCCCCTTCGTGATCTCGGGACTGCTCTTCCACAGCTTTCTCGGCTGGTTCAGGCGTTTCCGCAAGCACATCCGGCTCGTCGAGATCGGCACCGGAATTCTGCTGATGGTCGCGGGGCTCATCCTCTTCTTCGGGCAGTTCAGTATCATTTCCGGCTGGCTCTACCAGTGGCTGCCGGTCGCAGGGTGACAAATGCGACGCAATGACCCTGTAGCGCTTGCCTTGCTCTCAGCTGCCTGGTTGCCCATTGCCATACATCTGGGCAGTTCTGATCATTACACGAGATGCGGGGGAAACCAGGTTGCCCTCCCACGTTGCCGCCGATTTCGAAATCCAGCATTTTCCAAGACGATGAGAATTCTCCTGTTGCAGGCCGTGGTCACCTGGCTGTGCGCGGGATGATGTCTTATCAATCTGATTTAATTCGTTTTTATGCTGATGGTTGATGGCGGCTTGCTTCGCTTTGAATATAGTTTGACGCCCCGTCGCGACCTGTCCTATAAAGTGGGTCAGCCAAGTTGGTTTAACCCAGCCGCTAAACTTAAACGAGCGTTGTGCCGGTGCCAAAAGGCGACTGGAAGCGGTCCTGCTGCCAGTGAGTCACAGTCTTTTGGCATCCCACAGCCAGGTAACGGAGAGTCTCCCATGGCCCTGAACAAAGTCATCCTGATCGGCAACCTCGGCAAGGACCCCGAACTGCGCTACACCCCCGGCGGCCAGGCCGTCGCCACCTTCTCCCTGGCCACCACCGAGAAGTTCAAGAACAAGGGCGGCGAGTCCCAAGAGCGCACCGAGTGGCATAACATCGTGGTCTGGGGGAATCTTGCCGAGATTTGCGGCAAGTACCTGGTCAAGGGGCGCCAGGTTTACATCGAGGGGCGCATCCAGAGCCGCTCCTACGACGACCGCGACGGCAACAAGCGCTACATCACCGAGATCGTCGCCAACGACATGCAGATGCTCGGCAGCCGTCCCGGCGAGGAAGGGGGCGGGGCGCCGCGCCAGGCCGCCCGCCCGGCGCCGGTGCGCGAGCCGGTCAGCGTCCGCGAGGATGCGCCGTATAATACGGACGACGATATCCCCTTCTGAAACAGGCGATGAAAAACTGCTGCGGAGAGCCGTCTGCGGCGTTGCGCGGTGCTCACCCCCTCGCCTACCTTCCAGGTATGTCTCGGGGCCTGCGCTCCGTGCGCCTGGCATCCGGCCTTCCTCGCGACGTTTTTCCTTCGCCTGTCAGTTTACATCGGGTGTGCGTTTAGACTCGTACCCCGGCTTATCTGCTGTGACATGTAATTTAATCATTCCGGAGGGAACGCCATGCGCCAGGAGCATTTCGAAGTGCTTCTCGAAGACATTAACGGAAAACTTGACCTGATTCTGGAGTCCCAAGCCTTCCTGCACCGCAAGATCGATGATCTTGACCGCCGCACGGATGAGCGTTTCGATCTGGTCGATGTCAAGTTTGCGGCTCTCAACCACAAGATCGATGGTGTCGAAGTCCGTCTTGACGCCAAGATCGACGGTGTGGCAGCCGAGCTGCGGGCCCACCGTGCCGACACCGAAAGCCATCGTGCTCCCTTCAGGCGCCGCCGCTAAGGCAGCCTGGCCCCCTGCTGAACGGCCATGACCTGCATCCTCGGCATCACCGGCGGGATTGGCGCCGGCAAGAGCAGCGTCGTGGCGCTCTTTGCCGAACTGGGGGTGCCGGTGGTCAGCGCCGACCAACTGGCCCGCCAGGCGGTCGCGCCCGGCACGCCCGCCCTGGCGGAGCTGGTTGCCACCTTCGGGAGCCAGGTCCTCGCCGCCGACGGCACCCTCGACCGGGCGATCCTGGCGACGCAAGTCTTTGCCGACCCCGCGGCCCGCGCCCGCCTCGAAGCCATCACCCATCCGGCCATCGCCGCTCTGGCTGTGCAGCGCCTGGATGAGCTGCGCGCTTCCGGAGTCCCCCTGGCGGTCTACGAAGCGCCGCTGCTTTTTGAGGCTCACGCCGAAGGGCGGGTCGATCTGGTGCTGACCGTGATCGCCGACCCCGCCGTGCAGCGTCTTCGCCTGGCCGCCCGCGACAGCCTTGGCGCGGCAGCGATTGAAGCGCGTATCGCCGCCCAGTGGCCGCAGGCCGAGAAGGCCGCCCGTGCCGACTTCGTCATCGACAACTCCGGCGACCTCGCCGCCACCCGCCGCCAGGTCCTGGCCCTTTACCGCTACCTGATCAATCCTCTTTGAAAGCCTGTCAATAGGCGCTCCCCATTTGTCCGCCCCCGGGATCACTATGCGCGCACTCTTCTCTCTCCCCGCCCGGCTGCATCGCCTGCCGCTCCTCCTCGGCCTGTTTCTGGTCATCGGCTCGGGAGGTCCCCCGGCCTGGGCGCAGGATTCCCTTGGCAAGCTCCGCGTCCAGCTGAGTTGGGTCCACCAGGCCGAGTTCGCCGGTTTTTACATGGCCGAGGAACTCGGTTACTTTGCCGACGAGGGGCTGGAGGTGACGCTCGTCGAAGCCGATGGCAAAAGCAATCCGTTGGCGGAGCTCCAGTCCGGGAGGGCGGATGTCGCCCTGGGGACGGTCAGCAACGCCCTGCTGACCTCGAGTGCCGACCGGCCGTTGGTCAATGTCGCCCAGATCTTCCCCAAGCCGGCCCTGATTCTGATGTGCCGCTCGAGTGCCGGTGTCATGACCCCAGCCGATATCATCGGCAAGCGGATCTCCACCGGCGAGGCGGGGGACGGCGAGATCATCCGGGCCATGGTCAACCGGATCAGCCCCGGAGACACAACGACCCGCTACCTCTCGCACCAGCCCGGGAGCATGCCGCTTCTGGACGGCAGCTGCGAATGCATGGGCGGGATGACCTACGATGAATACTGGCGCGCCGTTGCACAGGGGGTCGCCGTCCATGACCTGCTGCTCCTGCGCCCCGGGAACTACGGCATTCATGACCTCGAGGGCGGCGTCTATGCCCTGCGTGACCGACTGCAGTCGCCGCAGTTCACCCGCAGCCTGGTGGCTTTCACGCAGGCGCTGCGGCGGGGCTGGCTGGAGGCGAAAAACTCTCCGACCCAGGCCCTGACCACGGTCATGCAGCGCAACCCGTCCCTCGATGCGACCCACCAGCGGGCGATGCTGGAGAGTCTCGGCCAGATGATCCGGCCCGATATCGGCCTGCTCAAGCTCGACGCCTTCGAGGCGGTGGTGCGGTCCTCGGAGCAGAACTTCCCGGGCCGGATCCGCGACCCCGACGGTGTCAGCCGGTTGTGGACGCATGCGGTGTGGAATAAACTCGGCGGGGAGGAGGGTGCCGGCGGGGGGCTGACTGAGGCCACCACTCATTATGTGCGCAGCGTGGTGAGAAACCCCTGGTTCAACCGGCTGTACACGATCGGGGCGTTGGTCTACGCTCTCGCCGCCACCCTGATCGCTATCGAGTACGGCTATGACCTCTGGGGGAGGCTGATCATCGCCTATCTCTCCTGTATGGGCGGAGGGATCATCCGCGACTACTTTATCGGCGGGGACCGACTCCCCCTGAAGTTCATCGTCGACCCGACCCTGCCGCTCTGTGTCCTGGCCCTGGTCGTCGGGGTGACGCTCCTCGAGGCACACCGCCGCGATCTGAAGCGCCCGCCCTTTCTGCGCCGGCTGGGCAACCTGCCGGAGTACTTTGGCTTCGGCACGATCTCGATGGGCGGCGCGGCGATTGCCATCAACGCCGGGATGCCGCTGATCTGGGTGCCGCTTTGCGCCGCGGTGAGCATTGCCGGCGGCGGGGTGCTGCGCGACATCGTCATTAACCGCGAGCCGGTCAACTTCAGGGGGAAGATTTTCGAAGAGGTGGCGATCCTCGGCGGTGCCTGCATGGTTGGCCTGCTCAAGCTTGCCGACCATGTCGAGTGGAGCCCGGTCCCGACCTATCTGGCGCTGCTGTTCCCCTTCGTCATTGTCATCTCGGTCCACGCCCTGGTCATCCGCCGCGGGATACTTTATCCCGCGTGGCTTGGCGGCCCAAAAAAATCATCACCCTGAGCGATTAGCTCCTGTCCCGCACCGTTCCGGCCGCTTTTGCCGCCGGCGTTCCCGACGAAAAAACCCCCTGCTGGCAGGGGGCTTTTTTAGGCGGTGAGAGGCGAAAATTTCAGCGGTGGAAGCCGAGCCGGGCGGAGAGCTCCTCCGCCGCCCCCTTGACCAACGGGATCAGTTCCTTCTCGACCCGCTCATTGCCCAGGCGCATGGTCGGCCCCGAGATGCTCAGGGCGCCGACGATCCGCCGGGTGTAGTCACGGATCGGCGCGGCGACACAGCGCACGCCGAGATCCATCTCCTCGTCGTCGATGGCGTAGCCCTGCTCGGCGATGGTCTTGAGGGTCTCCTTGAGGGCCTCGCGATCGG
>CAYQLP010000026.1:0-27027 GCA_964418505.1 uncultured Geobacteraceae bacterium
TCAAGGACTACACCACCGACAATCTCGACATCCGCATCCTGCCGCCGGTCGAGGCGATGAAGGTGTCGCTGGAGCGCATCCGCAAGGGCCAGGACACCATCTCGGTGACCGGCAACGTGCTGCGCGACTACCTGACCGACCTCTTCCCGATTCTCGAACTGGGGACCAGCGCCAAGATGCTCTCGATCGTTCCGCTGCTCGCCGGCGGCGGCCTCTTCGAGACCGGCGCCGGCGGGTCGGCGCCCAAGCATGTCCAGCAGTTCGTTAAAGAAGGCTACCTGCGCTGGGACTCCCTCGGCGAGTTCTCGGCCCTGGCGGCCTCCCTCGAGCACCTCGCCGCTTCCTTCGGCAACGCCAAGGCCCAGGCACTGTCTGACGCCCTTGACCAGGCGATCGCCAAGTTCCTCGACAACAACAAGTCGCCGGCCCGCAAGGTCGGCCAGATCGACAACCGCGGCAGCCACTTCTACCTCGCCCTCTACTGGGCCGAGGCCCTGGCCGCCCAGAGCGCCGACCAGGAGCTGCAGGTGCGCTTCACCCAGATCGCCAAAGATCTGAGCGACAACGAGGCGCAGATCAACGCCGAGCTGCTCGCGGTCCAGGGCGCGCCGGTCGACATGGGCGGCTACTACCACCCCGACAAGGTCAAGGTCGGCAAGGCGATGCGCCCTAGCGCCACGCTCAACGCCATCGTCACCAACATGACCACCTTCATCTGATGTAACCACTGAGAAGGGAGACGCATCAGCGCCTCCCTTCTCCTACTTCCCATCTCAAGGAGAGATAACATGGCGAGACCGAAAATTGCATTGATCGGCGGCGGGCAGATTGGTGGCGTTCTGGCACAGCTTTGCGCCCTGCGCGAACTGGGTGACGTGGTCATGTTCGACATCGTCGAGGGCCTGCCCCAGGGCAAGATGCTCGACATCGCCGAGGCCGCCCCGGTCGACGGCTTCGACGTCTGCCTCAAAGGCACCAACAGCTATGCTGACATCAAGGGCTCCGATGTCGTCATCGTCACCGCCGGCCTGCCGCGCAAACCCGGCATGAGCCGCGACGACCTGATCGAAGTCAACTCCAAGATCATGACCTCGGTTGCCGAAGGGATCAAGCAGTACGCTCCCAAAGCCCTGGTCATCGTCATCTCCAACCCCCTCGACGCCATGGTCACCCTCTGCCAGAAGATCACCGGCTTCCCCTACAACCGCGTCATCGGCCAGGCCGGCGTCCTCGACTCGGCCCGCTTCAAGGCTTTCATCGCCTGGGAACTGGGCGTCTCGGTGAAGGACGTGGTGGCCATGACCCTCGGCGGCCACGGCGACGACATGGTGCCGCTGATCCGCTATGCCAGCGTCCAGGGCATTCCGGTCATGGAACTGCTCGAGAACAAGTACAAGTCCAAGAAGAAGGCCAAAGAGGTCATGGACGCCATGGTCAAGCGCACCCGCGGCGCCGGCGGCGAAGTCGTCGCCCTGCTCAAGACCGGCTCGGCCTTCTACAGCCCGGCTTCTTCGGCCATCGCCATGGCTGAATCCTACCTCAAGGACTCCAAGCGCGTCCTGCCGACCTGCGTCTATCTGGACGGCGAGTTCGGCGTGAAGGGTTACTACGTCGGCGTGCCGGTGGTGATCGGTGCCAAGGGTGCAGAGCGCATCCTCGAGTTCAAACTCGACGGCGAAGAGCAGGCGATGATGGACAAGTCGGTCGCCGCCGTCAAGGGTCTGGTCGACAGCCTCAAGTAAGCTCTCGCAACAGTGTACGCGGGGAAGGGCAATGGCGACATTGCCCTTCTTTTTATAGGTAAACAGTGGATAAGCGCTTTTTTATTATGGCGCCGACACCCGCAGTCATGCTAACGTTTCGTCGTTTTTGCACCTGTTTCAGGTTGCTGGTAATATTTCAGCCAAACTAAAAAAAGGAGAACAACCGGAATGAGCAGCGCCAGAATTGAAGTGATCGAGCGCAACTGCAAGGGCTGCAGCGTCTGCGTCGAGTTCTGCCCCAAGAAGGTCCTCGAAATCGACATGTTCGTGGTCAAGGCCGTCCGTCCCGAGGACTGCATCAAGTGCATGCAGTGCGAGCTGCTGTGCCCGGACTTCGCCATCAAGGTCCACGACGCCTGATAACTATCCCATTCCCATCGAAGGAGAGTAAACGTGGCTAAAAAAGTTGCTCTGTTGCAGGGGAACCAGGCTTGTGCCGCCGGTGCCATCTACGCCGGTGCCAAGTTCTTCGCCGGCTACCCCATCACCCCGTCGACCGAGGTCGCCGAGGAACTGTCCAACGAACTGCCGAAAGTCGGCGGTAAATTCATCCAGATGGAAGACGAGATCGCCGCCATGGCAGCCGTCATCGGCGGCTCGCTGACCGGCCTCAAGTCGATTACCGCGACCTCCGGTCCGGGCGTCTCCCTCAAGCAGGAACTGATCGGCTATGCCTGCATCGCCGAAGTCCCCTGCGTCATCATCAACGTCATGCGCGGCGGCCCCTCCACCGGCATGCCGACTGGCCCCGGCCAGTCCGACGTCATGCAGGCCATGTGGGGCACCCACGGTGACCATGCCGCCATCGCCCTGGTCCCCAGCACCGTCCAGGAAATCTTCACCGAGACCGTGCGCGCCTTCAACCTCGCCGAGAAATACCGCATGCCGGTCCAGGTGCTCTTCGATGAGATCGTCGGCCACATGCGCGAGCGCATCGAGTTCCCCGAGCCCGGTGAACTCGAGATCATCGACCGCGCCCAGCCGACCGTCCCCCCCGCCGAGTACAAGCCCTACGACTCCAGCAAGGGGCAGGTTCCGCCGCTGGCCGCCTTCGGCTCGGGCTATAAATTCCACGTCACCGGCCTGAACAAGGCCGCCGACGGCTTCCCGACCACCAAGGCCGAGTACGTCGACGCCGAAGAGCGCCGCCAGATCGCCAAGGTCAAGGACAACGTTGACGATATCGTCAAGTACGAAGAGTACATGACCGAGGACGCCGACGTGGTCATCTGGGCTTACGGCTCCACTGCCCGCTCCGCCCGCTACGCCGTCAACGACCTGCGCAAGGAAGGGATCAAGGTCGGCCTCTTCCGTCCCCTGACCATCTGGCCCTTCCCCGAGCAGCGCACCCTTGAACTGGCCCAGCAGTGCAAGGCGATCGTCGTTGCCGAGATGAACCTCGGCCAGATGGTCCTCGAAGTCGAGCGCATTGCCAAAGGGAACTGCGTGGTCGTTCACGAAGGCCGCGTCGACGGTGAGCCGATCAACCCCGGCCAGATTGCCGCCAAAGTCAAGGAGGTGCTGTAATGGCTTACGATTATGAAAAATCGATCCGCCCGGGCAAGCTGCCGCACATCTGGTGCCCCGGTTGCGGTCACGGCATCGTCATGAAGGGTCTGATCCGCGCCATGGATACCTGCGGCCTGGATCGCACCAACACCGCCATCGTCTCCGGCATCGGCTGCGCCAGCCGCCTCCCCGGCTACCTGGATGCCTGCACCCTGCACACCGCCCACGGTCGCGCCGCCGCTTTCGCCACCGGCGTCAAGATGGCTCGCCCAGAGATGACCGTCCTGCTGGTCGGCGGCGACGGCGACGGCACCGCCATCGGCGGTAACCACTTCATCCACGCCTGCCGCCGCAATATCGACATGACCTACGTGGTCATGAACAACTACATCTACGGGATGACCGGCGGCCAGTTCTCGCCGACCACCCCGACCGGCGCCAAGGCGTCGACCACCCCCTTCGGCAACCCCGACCCAACCTTCGACATCTCCAAGCTGGCGATCGGCGCCGGCGCCACCTTCGTGGCCCGCACTACCGCCGCCCACCCCCGCGAGATCGACAAGCTCATCGCCATGGGGATCAAACACAAAGGGATGGCGATCATCGAAGTCATCGACGACTGCCCGACCACCTACGGCCGCCGCAACAAGTTCCGTTCGGTTGTCGACATGATGAAACAGCTCAAGGCCAATGCGGTTCCTGCCGTTGCCGCTTCGAAAATGACTGCCGAGCAGCTCGCCGGCAAGTTCCTCACCGGCGTCCTCTTCCAGGAGGAGCGTCCTGAGTACACCGCGCAGTACGCCGAAGTCATCAAGCGGGCGCAGGGCGCCTGATCACCGCACAAGGAGATTTCATCATGGCTCAACGTTACGAACTCCGCTTTTCCGGTGCCGGTGGCCAGGGTCTGATCACGGCCGGAATCATTCTTGCCGAGGCCGCCTCGATCATCGAGGGGAAAAGCGCCGTGCAGTCGCAAAGCTACGGCCCTGAGGCCCGCGGCGGCGCCTCCAAGTCCGAGGTCATCATCGCCGACGGCCCGATCGACTACCCCAAGGCAACCATCGTCGACGCCTGCCTGGCGATGACCCAGGAAGCTGCAGACAAGTACGCCAACGGCATCAAGGACGGCGGCATCCTCCTCCTCGACGACGACTTCGTCAAGAACAGCCCGGCCGGTAACTTCAAGATCTACCGCCTGCCGATCATGCGCATCGCCAAAGACGAAGTCGGCCGTGAGATCGTCGCCAACGTGGTCGCACTCGGCGCCATGGTCGGCCTCACCGGCGTGGTTTCCCGCGATGCGGCCGAGCAGGCCGTTCTGCGCCGCGTACCCGAGGCCTTCAAGGACCTCAACAAGAAGGCCTTCTCCCTGGGCTTCGAAAAGGGCAAAGAACTTCTCGGCTGATAGTGTGCTTCTGCTTACCCCGGGCCCGGCAGGCAACTGCCGGGCCTTTTCTTTTCCGCGATTGACAGTCCAGCCCCAGCTTATTAATCTTATCAACGGACAGGCCCCGAGCCAAGGAGTCAGCGATGCCCGTTTACGAGTTCTACTGCGGCGACTGCCATACGATCTTCAACTTCCTCGCCCGCCGCACGGCCCCCGCTGCTGTGCCGTCCTGCCCGCGCTGCGGCCGGCCCCGGCTCGACCGCCAGGTGTCGCGCTTCGCCATTTCGAAAAACCGTCCGGAGAGCGATCCCGCCGGGCTCCCCGAAGGACTGGATGAAGAGCGCATGGAGCAGGTGATGATGAGCCTGGCCGGCGAGATGGACGGCTTGGATGAGAGCGATCCACGGGCCATGGCCCGCTTCATGCGCCGGTTCAGCGATCTGACCGGCATGAACCTCGGCGCCGAAGCCGAGGAGGCGATGCGCCGCCTGGCAGCCGGCGAGGATCCGGAGCAGGTCGAGGCCGAGATGGGCGACCTGTTCGGCGATGACGACAGTCTCGAGGGCTTGTTCGGCAAGGGGAAGCTGGGGGGACTCAAACGCCGCCTGGCCCCTCCCGAGCATGACGAGACTCTATATCCGCTCTGATTTGCCTCCCCTGCCCTGAATAGCCAATCGCCGGAGGAATTCCCCCGGCGATTGGTCATCTCACTCTCGATCAGTCTCTTTCAGCAACCAGCCAACAGCCCCTACCCCGCCTCGGCAATGCACTGCTCGGCGAGGGCGACGCTCTCTTTACTGCCGATGAAGATCGGCGCGCGGTCCTCGATAGTCTCGGGCTTGAGGTCGAGGATGCGTCCGCGGCCGGTCGACGCCGCGCCGCCGGCCTGTTCGATCAGGTAGGCCATCGGGTTGAGTTCATAAAGAACGCGCAGCTTGCCATCCGGGGCATCCTTGAGATGCGGGTACATGAAAATCCCGTTGCGCTTCATCAGCACCTGGTTGATGTCCGGGACGAAGCCGCCTGAATAGCGCAGCTTGGCCCCGCCGGCCTCGATCTTCTGGGCGAAGAGTTCAGTCCCCGCAGTGTACTTGCTGCGCTGCCCCCCCGGCGAGTAGATTTTCGCCGCCCCGTTGGTCATGCGGATGTTCTCGTGGTTGAGGGTGTACTCCATCAGGCTGTTCATGGCGAATTCATGCACCCCCCGCCCGGTGGAGTAGACCAGTGTGGTGCGCGGTCCGTAGAGGATGTACATGGCCGCCACCTGTTCGCGCCCGGGGCGGAAAACATCCCCGCCGCGATAGATCGAGACGATGGTGCCGACGGCCAGGTTGACATCGACCAGGGAGGAACCGTCCAGCGGATCGTAGGCCACTGAATATTTGCTGTCATTGTCGGCATCGACATGCATCACTTCGCCGCTCTCCTCGGAGGCGATGGCTGCAACCACGCCGGAGTGGACGAGGCGCTTGCGAATAATCCGGTCGGAGAGCACATCGAGAGCCAGCTGTGCCTCGCCATAGAGGTTGGAGGTACCGGCCAGTCCGAGATCGCCGGTGCGGATGGCGTTGATGATGTACTTCGAGGCATCGGCGATTTCGCAGATCAGGCGGGTCAGGTCGCGATCTTCATCGTGTTCCCTGAGATGGCGGCGCAAATCGATCTGCAGCGGAGTGGAACCGGCCTGGCGCATAAATAGCCTCCTTGAGAGAAAAGCACATGATGAAGAACTCTAGAACATGTTCCGACAATCGGCAACAGTGATCAACCCTGATCGAGGATCTCTTCAAGACTCTGCCAGTCGTATCCGCATGGGGCAAAGGCGTGCTCGACGGCCGCAGACCATGAGTTGCCAAGCCCGACTTGACGAAGGAGCTCGGCCAGAGCGGGGCTGCCGCACAGTTCTCTCAGACGAACGACCCGGTCATAACTCAAGGCATAGGCGGTGGCAGCCTGGTCCGCGGAGAGCCCGGCGAAGGATCTCTCCAGGGTCCCCACAGGGAGGGTGACACCAGGGACCTTTCGAGCCAGATGTGGATGATAGCGCTCTTCGGCGATTTGGGCCAGCCCCTCATTGAGCCATGCCGGAGCCCGGTCCCGGGCCAGGAAGCGCACCAGGACGTGGCAGTATTCATGATAGAGAACGGCTTTGAGCTGAGGGCTCATCCGTTCGATACCCCCGAGAGGTACGCGAATCTTCCCGTCATAGGCCCCCCCCGCCCATGCAGGTAGACCGGTGACCTCCGCAAACTGCTGTCGGGGATAGAGAAGGACCGGGACCTCCGTATCCGGATAGGAGGAAAACTCCCGCCCCAAATCCTGGTAGGCCTCCTGCAGAACCGAGAGGATCTCCCCTGCCAGGGCATCGCTTACCCCTGGCGCATAACTGAGCCGGAAACGTCCCCCGAATCGGCGCGTCATCCCCTCCTCCGCCTGCTGCTCACGACGAAGCTTGGTCAGAAGCGGAGCGGCCTCGACGGCTCCGGCCCGGGCAGCAGACTCCCAGGCCTCTCCGGCCAGGGTCAGTTCGCCCATGGCGTGATAAGCCCGCCCGATCAGCAGGGAGAGCTCCGAGCGCGGACCGGCAAGGACTTCGGCTTCATGCAAAAGAGCGACGGCGGCCTCCGGCTGACCGGCCATCAGCCAGGCCACGGCCATCCCCTGCAGAGGACGATAATCGTCAGACAGATAGCTGCGCGCCGAGGTGAAGGCCTCGAGTGCGCTGCGATCGTCGCCGTTGCCCAGCAGTTCTGCGCCGCCCCCCAGGTAGGCCTCACCGAGGAGGGCCTGGAACTGCTTATCAGACGGGTGACGGCGGGCAAGATCCTCGAGCAATGGCACAGCCAGGCGCGGCTGACGGTTTTTCAGCAGTTCAATCGCCCTCGGCAGCTGCGGGTCATAACCGGCAGCGCAAGGGGGGACGGCAAGCAGCACCAGGAGCCCGAGTGAAAGGATCAGGCGCGCCAGCACCGCACAGGCTGTCGATTGCGCTTCAGGGGCTACCATACGATCCAGGGGTCACGTCGATTCCGTTGGTCTCATCGCTGCTTTATAGCACAACCATCGACCTTCGTCATCCTGCCGCATTTCCGGGCACCTCACGGCATTCCAGGGTAATTCTTGGGCAGCAACGCATTGCGGCTCCCGGGCCTCTGGGAAATAGCTCGCCATTCTGAATAGTTGGCCTATCAGTCAGCTAGGCACAGGACTTGCGAAGAAGGAGTGACCGCGCCGAAGTCGCCAGCGGTACACGCAAGGAGGCCATCCCATGGACAATGCCGTACAGAACCTCGCCCGCTCCGGAGACGTACTTTTCCTCATGCTCGGAGCCGTCATGGTCTTCGCCATGCACGCCGGCTTCGCCTTTCTGGAAGTCGGGACCGTCAGGCGTAAGAATCAGACCAACGCCCTGGTCAAGATCCTCACCGACTGGTCGGTGTCGACCACCGTCTACTTCCTGATCGGCTATCCGATCGCCTACGGGGTGAGTTTCCTGGTCCCGGCATCACAACTGCTCGGCGACAACCAGGGCTATGAACTGGTGCGCTTCTTCTTCCTCCTCTGCTTCTCCGCCTGCATCCCGGCCATCATCTCCGGGGGCATCGCCGAACGCACCCGTTTCTGGCCGCAGGTACTGGCCGGGGGAATCTTCGCCGGCCTGACTTATCCGCTCTTTGAGTCGTTCATCTGGGGGCAGAACAGCAGCGGCCTGCAGGAGTGGTTCAAGAGCGTCTTCGGGGCCCCGTTCCACGACTTCGCCGGCAGCGTGGTGGTCCACTCGATGGGCGGCTGGCTGGCCCTGCCCGCCGTGGTCCTGCTCGGCCCGCGCCTGGGGCGCTGGGTGCGCGGACGGAGCCAGCCGATCCCGATCAGCAATATTCCCTTCCTGGCCCTGGGCAGCTGGATACTGGCGGTCGGCTGGTTTGGTTTCAACGTTATGAGTGCGCAGACCCTGACCGGCATCTCCGGGCTGGTCGCGGCCAATTCCCTGATGGCCATGGTCGGCGGGGTCCTCTTTGCGGTAGTCGCCACCAAGGCTGACCCCGGCTTCGCCCACAACGGTGCCCTGGCCGGCCTGATCGCCATCTGCGCCGGCTCGGACCTGGTCCATCCGATCGCGGCCTTCTTTATCGGCGGGCTCGGGGCCCTGATCTTTGTCTACGGCTTTCAGTGGGAGCAGGAGAAGCTGCGCATCGACGACGTTCTGGGGGTCTGGCCGCTCCACGGCATGATCGGCAGCTGGGGGGGGATTGCCGCCGGAATCTTCGGTTTGCCGGTGCTTGGCGGCCTTGGCGGGGTAAGCTTCGTCGCCCAGTTGGCCGGGACCCTGCTGGCGATCGTCTATGCCCTGGTCACCGGCGGCGTCGTCTACCTGGCGATCAGCAGAACGATTGGCCTGCGGCTCGAGGATGAAGACGAGTTCCGCGGCTCGGACCTGACCATTCACCACATCAACGCCTATCCCGAAGACGCCATCTCGCGCTGAAAGCTGCCTGTCTGGACAAAAAGGCTCCCGATCCGGGAGCCTTTTTCGTTGGGGCGGGACTAGAGAGAGGTCTCGAAATAGTCGAGGTCCTTATCGAAGGTCTCTTCCAGCCGCCACAGGGAGAGCAGAGCGATCAGCAGGGTCAGGCAGCCGACTGCCAGCGCTCCGCCCTCGAGCCCGAAGTAGTTCCTGAAAAGCTGGAAAAGCATGGTGATCGGCACGGTCATGCCGCGTACGAAATTGGGCACCGAGGTTGCCACCGTGGCCCGCAGGTTGGTACCGAACTGTTCGGCGGCCACCGTGACGAAAATCGCCCAATAGCCGATAGCAAAACCGAGTGCCGTACAGATCAGGTAAAAGGTTGCGACACTGACCCCCGCGGCCAGGAAATAGGCGCCGACGGCAGCGACGGTAAGGAGGAGAAAGACCAGTACGGCAAGCCGCCGGCTTTTCATCAACTGGCTGAGCAGGCCGCTGGCCAGATCGCCGAAGACCAGGCCGAGGTAGCAGTACATCACCGCATTCCCTGCACTGACCGCGCCCTGCACGCCGAGGGAGCGGGCAAACTCCGGCGAAAAAGTGATCAGCACGCCGACCACGAACCAGGATGGCAGGCCGATCATGATCGAGTTGAGGAAGCGGAAGAATCGGTCGCGGCTGGTGAAGAGGGAAAAGAAATTCCCCTTCCTGACGGTGGCCTCGGCCATGCCGCGAAAGAGTCCCGACTCGATGACTTTGATGCGCGTGATCAGCAGGAGCAGGCCGAGGACGCCGCCGATGACAAAAGAGGTCCGCCAGTCGAAATGCGACGCCACGATATTGGCGAGAATGGCCCCGGAGACCCCGACCGAGGCGACGATCATCGTTCCGTAGCCGCGGACACTTTTGTGCAGAACCTCGCTGACCAGGGTGATGCCGGCCCCCAGTTCGCCGGCCAGGCCAACCCCGGCAATGAAGCGGAGCAGGGCATAGGCCGGCAGGGAGGTCACCGCGGCGTTGGCCAGATTGGCCAGCGAGTAGAGGAAAATCGAGGCGAACATGATCTTGAGACGACCGCGGCGGTCGCCGAGGACGCCCCAGAAAATCCCGCCGACCAGCATGCCGGCCATCTGCATGTTGAGGAGGAAAACTCCCTGGTCGATCAGGGCCTGGCCTTCAAGCCCAAGGGCCTTCAGGCTGGGGACGCGGATGATGCTGAACAGGACCAGGTCATAGATGTCGACGAAATAACCAAGTGCCGCAACGATGACCGGGAGAGAGAAGACTCCCGTGGTTTTAGCAGTATTCATGAGTTGCTCCGGCGCTGAAAGTGGGTTAGCGTAGCACGGAGGCCGGATTTATTAACAGATTATTATCATTCATCCGCCTACCAATCGCCAGTGGGGAGAGTTACAGCCGCAGAAAATCGCAGACCTTATATTCGTAGACAATCCCTTTCGATAAAGCACCCTACTGTGATATAGTTAAAAATAACTTAGCTGTACAACCTTTGCGGGCCCCTTGGCCCGCCAGCCTGAAAGGAGCGCATGATGGGATCAAGAGGTCGCGAAATTATCGGGATGGACGTTGATGAACTGCTGACTCTGCTTAACAAGGCTTTCTGCGACGAATGGCTGGCCTATTACCAGTACTGGCTGGGGGCCAAGGTCGTCAAGGGCCCGATGAAGGATGCGGTCGGCGCCGAACTGCAGCTGCACGCCACGGAGGAACTGGCCCATGCCGACATGGTGGCCCTGCGCATCATCCAGCTGGGCGGGACGCCGATCACCAAGCCCGAAGACTGGTACAAGCACACCAACTGCGGCTACGATGCCCCCGATGATCCCTTCGTCAAAACGATCCTCGAGCAGAACATCAAGGGAGAGCAGTGCGCCATCAGCGTCTATAAAAAACTCATGGACCTGACCAAGGACAAGGATCCCGTGACCTACAACATGGCCCTGACCATCCTATCTGACGAAATCGAGCACGAAGAGGACCTGCAGTCGCTGCTGGAAGATTTCGAACTGATGATGGAGGCTTTCAAGCGTTAAGGCGCCACCGCCACAGCGCAACGGCAAGGCCCCCGACCATGGTCGGGGGCCTTTTTTTCATCTGGAGCTGGGAGACAAAATCAGCCGCTACTTGTCCATCCTCGGCACGACCACGATTCCCGACTCCGTCACCGTGTAGCCCCGGCGCAGGTCCTTCTCGTGGTCATAGCCGATCACCGTGCCGTCGGGAATCATCACGTTCTTGTCGATGATCGCCCGGCGGATTCGGGCATGGCGGCCGATGACGACGTTCTCGAAGAGGATCGAGTCCTCGACCACGCTGTAGCTGTTGACCCGGCACATCGGGCCGAGGATCGAGCGCTTGACCAGGCTGCCGCTGGTGATACAACCGCCGCAGACGTAAGAGTCGATATTCTGGCCGCGGCGCTCATCGTCGTCGAAGACGGTCTTGGCCGGCGGCAGGTTCCCCTGGTTGGTGAGGATTGGCCACTTGTAGTTGTAGAGATTGAGCTGCGGCGAGACCTTGACCAGGTCCATGTTGGCCTCGTAGTAGGAATCGATGGTGCCGACGTCCTTCCAGTAGCCGCGCTCCTCGGCCTTCATTCCGGGGATGATGTTGTCGTTGAAGTTGTAGGCGAAGACCCGGTCGTCGTTGGCGAGCATCATCGGGATGATGTGCTTGCCGAAGTCAAGATCCTCGTAGTGTTTCTTGGCTTCCTGGAGGATCTCGATGAGCTTCTTGGTCGAAAAGATGTAGTTGCCCATGGAGGCGAAGCAGGTGTCGCGGCCGGGGATCCGCTCGGGATCGGTGGGCTTTTCGCTGAAGCCGACGACGCGGAAGTCCTCGTCGACGGAGAAGACGCCGAAACGGGAGGCCTCCTCGGCCGGCACCTCGAGGGCGGCGATGGTGATGTCGGCCCGGTTCATGCGGTGGCTGGCAATCATCTGGGTGACATCCATCTTGTAGATGTGATCGCCGCCGAAGACCGCAACGTAGTCGGCATCGGAGGACTCGACGAAGCGCAGGTACTGGAGGATGGCGTCCGCCGTCCCCTTGAACCACTCCTCGCTTTCGCTGCTGGTCTCAGGGGAAATCGCCACGTAGAACTCGCCGAGACCGGTCCAGCGCCCCCAGGACTCGCGAATATGCTTGTTCAGCGAGTAGGCCCGGTACTGGGTAAGAATGTAGACCTTGCGAATCCCGGAGTTGAAGAGATTGCTCAGGACAAAGTCGATGATCTTGTACTTGCCGCCGAATGCCACGCTGGGCTTGGCACGGCGCATGGTCAGAGGACTGAGCCGCTCACCTTTACCACCGGCCAAGACCATGGCGATGGTATTTCTCCCCACATTGTCCATGACGTACATACGCACTCCTCGACTCGGATAAAGGCTGGAGAACAGATTACCAAATGCTTATAATTTGACCGAAAACCTCACGGTTTGCAAGCAAGACCGGAACTGCGCAGGAAATCTGGTTAAAAATTTCCCGCATGGGCGGGATGTGGGTCAGCAGATACGCGGCAACTGTTCGCCGGTCAGCATTTCCACTGTGCGCAGGCCGCCGATGGCGGTGCGCATCAAGACCGTACCGCCCTCCCCGGCCCGGACCTCGCCGATGACTGCCGGCCCGGGGCTCCCTGCGCAGGAGTGTCCCGCCATGATCGCCAGCGCCAAATCCGCGGACTCCGCCGCCACGCAGGCCACCAGCTTCCCCTCATTGGCGACGTGCAGCGGATCAAAGCCGAGAATGGCGCAGGCCGCCGCCACGGAGGAGCGAATCGGCAGTGCAGCCTCGTTGATGAAAAGCGCTGCCGAGGACTGGCGGGCAATCTCTTTGAGGGCGCTGGCCAGCCCGCCGCGGGTCGGGTCACGCAAAACGTGAAGCCCCTCCCCCACCCTGGCGACCAGTTCGGCAGCCAGGCCGTGGAGCGGTGCGCAATCTGATGCGATGGGGGTCAGCAGGGCCAGATTCTCGCGGGCGGCCAACACCGCCATACCGTGGTCGCCGATGGCTCCGCTGATCAGGAGGCGGTCCCCGGGGCGCGCTCCGCTGCCGGTGATATGGTGCTCATGGGTGAGTTCGCCGATCCCCGATGTGGTGATGAAGAGCCGGTCTGCCCGCCCCCGAGGCACCACCTTGGTATCACCGGTGACGATGCGCACCGCGCAGCGCTCGGCAGCCGCCCGCATGCTCAGCAGGACCCGGCGCAGTTCCTCCCGGGGCAACCCCTCTTCGATAATCAGGCCGACACTGATGGCCAGCGGGCGTGCGCCGGCCATGGCCAGGTCGTTGACCGTGCCGTAGATTGACAGGCAGCCGATGTCCCCACCCGGAAAAAAGAGCGGGTCGACCACGTAGCTGTCGGTAGTGAAAGCCAGTCGTCCGGGGCAGGCCGGAAGTACGGCGGCATCGTCTGCCGGACGGTCCTCCCCGCCGAGAGTGGGCAGAATCAGCTGATCGAGAAGCTGCTGGCTGAGAATGCCGCCGCTGCCATGGCCGAGGAGAATCAGGTCATCCGCCACTCTGGCCCTTCCCTTCCGCTGCGAAGCTGTAGGCCGCCGCGCAACTCCCCTCGCTGGAAACCATGCACGCGCCCTGCGGGCGGTCCGGGGTACATTCGCGGGCAAAGAGGGGGCAATCGACGGGGACGGCCCTCCCGGTGAGGATCTCCCCGCAGCGGCACTCCGCTGACTCGCGAGGGGGTGCCAGCCCGGCTGGCAGACGCGGAGCAGCGTCGAAGGCGGCATAGCCCTGGTTCAGGGCCAGGCCGCTGTCGTCGAGCCAGCCCAGCCCGCGCCATTCTGACCGGCAGGCGCTGAATACCTCCCCGGTCAGCGCCCGCGCCCGGCGATTGCCCTCCTCGCTGACGACGCGCCGATACTGATTTTCGACCTCGGCCCGCCCCTCGACGATCTGCCTGACCAGCATGGTCATTCCACTGAGGATATCCAACGGCTCGAAGCCGGCAATCACGCAAGGGAGACCGAAGCGTTCGGCCAGGGGACGAAAGGCAGCGGCGCCGCTGACTGCCGCCACGTGCCCGGGACAGAGCAAGCCGTCAATCCGGGACTGGGGCTCGCCGGCAAGGGCCGCGAGGGCGGCCGGCATCGTCTTGAGTGCCGAAAGCAAGGAAAAATTGACGAGTTTACGCTCCCTGGCCAGGCGCATCGCGACCGCGACGGTCGGAGCGGTGGTTTCGAAGCCGACACCGAGCAGCACCACCTCGAGAGCGGGATTTTCTTCTGCCAGGGACAGCGCTTCGAGGGTGGAGCCGATCACCCTGATTCTGGCGCCGGCGGCTCTGGCGGCCTGCAGGCTGGCGGAGGACCCGGGCACCCGGAGCAGGTCACCGAAGGTGGCGACGATCGTCCCTGGCTGTCCGGCCAGAGCCAGGGCCTGATCGAGATAGCCGACCGGGGTGACGCAGACCGGGCAGCCCGGACCCGACACCAGCCTGATCTGCGCAGGGAGGAGTGAACGCAAGCCGTGGCGGCCAATCGCCATGGTATGGGTGCCGCAGACCTCCATGAGGGTCAACGGTTCCCTGGCCTGATCGGCCAGGCGGCGCAGCGCGGAGACCTGGGCCCTGGCCAGTTCGGCGACCGGCGGGATAGCCAGTTGGCTCATCCGCGGGGAAACTCTTCAGCCATTGCAGCCTGGAGCACTTCGAGGGTCTGTCGAGCCGCCTCCGGGTCGAGACGCTCGATAGCGAAACCGGCATGCACCACCAGGTGATCGCCGACCCTGACATCGTCTAGCAGCAGCAGGCTGACCACACGCTCGACGCCGTCAACCGTGCACAGTGCGGCTGAGCCATTGATCGACTTGACCAGCATCGGTACGGCAAGGCACATCTCCGCTCCCCTCAGCGTACGCGCATGGCGGCGATACCGGACGCCAGCCAGCGGTACCAGTCGTTCAGCCCCGCGCCGCTGCGACAGGAAAGCTCAATGACTTCCAGGGCCGGATTGACCTGGCGGGCGAAGTTTCGGCACTCCGTGAGAGCGAAATCGAGATGAGGGAGCAGATCGGTCTTGGTGAGCAGCAGCAGGTCGGCTGCACGAAAGGTTTGCGGGTACTTGATCGGCTTGTCTTCTCCCTCGCTGACCGACAGGAGCACCACCGTACGGGCTTCACCGAGATCATAAGCCGCCGGGCAGACCAGGTTGCCGACATTCTCGATGAAAAGCAGATCGGTGGCCGGCAGGTCGAAGACTTCGACAGCGTGGCTGATCATGTGGGCATCGAGGTGGCAGGCAGACCCGGTGTTAAGCTGGTGAACCGGGACTCCACTGCCGGCGAGGCGTTCGGCATCACGGCTGGTCTGCAGGTCGGCGGCCAGGGCGGCGCAGCGCCACGCTCCGCTCTGCTCGGCAAGTGTCCGCTCCAGCAGGGTGGTCTTGCCGGAACCCGGCGAGCTGAGCAGGTTGACGACGAAGACCCCGGCTGCGGAAAAGGCGGAGCGGTTGGCGGCGGCGAAGCGGGCGTTCCTGGCCAGCAGCTCCTCACCGACCTGAAGGGTCCGCGTAACGGCGGTCAGCTTGTCGCGCTCCCCGGCGCTGCAGCCCTCTTCCACTGGCGCAACACAGCCGCAGGTCGTACACATTTCAGTCGATCTCCATTTCGACCAGACGCAGTTCGGTGCCGCGATCGATGACAAAAGAGGCCGCTCCGCACGACGGACAGACCGCCGTCATCGCCATAGTTGCGGAACGGCTGCCGCAGGAAGCGCAAAAACCGTGGCCGGCGATACGCCTGACGATCAACTGCGCACCCTCGGCCAGCGTCCCCCGCGAACAGGACTCGAAAGCGAAATCCAGTGCTTCCGGGAGCACACAGGAGAAAACCCCGACCTCGACGGTCAGCGTGTGAATGCTCCGCGCCCCGGCCAGAGAGGCACGGCCCTCGGCGAGTTCGAGGAGATCCAGAACCAGGCTGACTTCATGCACCGCGCTGATCTTTCATCTTCATATTAGAGACGCCTTTCGAGAAAAATGCAAGCCGGCGGCGCCACTCAACCTGCTTACAGAATGGGTAAAAAAAGGCCGCCACCCGCAAGGATGGCGGCCGGTCCGTCAGGAGGCAAATCCGGCGGACGGAATCGGGTTTCAGAAGCTCATGCTGACCGTCACGCCGCTCAGCCACTCGCTGTCGATAGCGTCCTTGGCGTCGTCGCTGATGGGCGCCGAGTAAAGAACCGACGGGGTAATCGTGAACTGGTCGTTGATCGCATAGGTGGCGGCGAGACCGAGTTCATAGTTGTGCCAGTCGGAATAGTCTCCAACCGCGTAATCGCTCTTGTCGTTGTAGCTGACCAGGGCCGTGCCGTTGAAGGTCCAATCGGCAACCTTGTCACAGGCGTAGCTGAGCCCGAAGGTATAAAAGAGTCCATTCTCTTTCGCCTGGTCGTAGTCATAATAGGCCTTGAAGGTCGGGGCCAACGGGACGTCGAGAGCCAGTCCCAGGTAGGCCTCCTTGGTGTCGTCCATCCCGTCCAGAGCGTACCAGATATTGCCGATGCTGACGTTGACCTTGTCAGCCGGGCTGAAGGTGTAATCAATCGTGATGTCGGTTTCATTCGCTTCGCCGCCGGCCAATCCGGCGCCGTCGTCGGTTTTGGTCTGAATGTTGGTCCAGTAGCCGAGAGTGAAGCCGTTGGCACTCAGGTTGACGCCCCCCTGCACCACCGGCAGGCTGCCGCTCAGGTCGTAACCGCGCCACAGGTACTTGTCGAAGTAGCCGACGTAGGCGCTCCCTTCGACCTCGATGGCGGCAAGGGCCGGAGTGGCCAGGGATGCTGCAAAAATCAGGGCGGCCAGGATACGGGTCAACTTTTTCATCACGTCACTCCTTTGGGATGGTAGGGAGCGCGGCCGACAAAAGCCGCGCTTGTCATAACGCTCAACTAATGGCTGCTGCGCTGGAAGTCCGGATAGGCCTCAAGACCGATCTCGGTAATATCCAGCCCCTTGTACTCTTCTTCTTCACTGCAGCGCAGGCCGATGGTGTGCTTGATGGCCAGCCAGACGATCGAGGTAGTCACGATGGTAAAGGCGGCAACAGAGACCACGCCGATGAACTGAGTCAGGAAGCTGGCATCGGCCTTGGTGAAGGGGACCGCCATCGTCCCCCACACGCCGCAGACCAGGTGGACCGAGAGGGCGCCGACGACGTCGTCGATTTTCAGCTTGTCAAAGAAGGGAACCGCGAAAACCACCAGCACACCGCCCACCGCACCGATCAGCACCGCAGCCCCGAGGGAGGGCGTGGCAGGACCGGCAGTGATCGAGACCAGGCCGGCCAGGGCACCGTTGAGGGCCATGGTTACGTCGACCTTTTTATAGAGGATCTGCACCACGACCATTGCCGCGATCATTCCGCCGCAAGCGGCCATGTTGGTGTTGACGAAGACATTGGCCATTTCCACGGCACTGGCGGCACTCCCCAGGGACAACACCGACCCGCCGTTAAAGCCGTACCAGCCCATCCACAGGATGAAGGTGCCGAGGGTGGCAAGGGGGATGTTGGAGCCGGGCATGGGGGTCACCCGTCCGTCGCGGGTGTACTTGCCTTTACGGGCGCCGAGGATGATGGCCCCGGTCAGGGCGGCCCAGCCACCCACCGAGTGGACCAGGGTTGAACCGGCGTAATCGGTGAAGCCCATGGCCGACAGCCATCCTCCGCCCCAACCCCAGGAGCCGGTGACCGGGTAGAGGAAGCCGGTGAGGATCACGCAGAAGAGCATGAAGGACCAGAGTTTGATACGCTCGGCAACGCAGCCGGAGACCACCGAGCAGGCTGCGCCGCAGAAGACCATCTGGAAGAACCAGTCAGAGGCAGACGCATACTTGCCGGCGTAGTCGCCTCCCAGCGCCGCGCTGTCATCAGCGCCCCACAGGCCGAGAGAGCCCATGAAGCCGCCATCGACCCCCGAATACATCAGGTTGTAGCCGACCAGGTAAAAGAGGATCCCGGCAACCCCGAAAAGCGCGATATTCTTCAGGCAGATGGTGGCGACGTTTTTAGCCCTGACCAGCCCCGATTCGAGCATGCCGAAGCCGGCGGCCATCCACATGACCAGCACGCCGTTGATCAGAAAAGAAAAGGTATTGAAAATGTAGGTCATCTCGGAAACGGGCGCATCTTCGGCCGCGGCCAGCATGGGCACCGAGGCAAGCAGAAGAACCAGTAAGGACAGGCGCATCTTTCTCATCGGTTGATCTCCTTTATAAGGGCTTCTTACAGTGAATCGAGGCCGATTTCGCCGGTACGGATACGGATCGACTGCTCAATGTCAGAGACAAAGATCTTGCCGTCGCCGATCTTTCCCGTACACGCTTCGCGCTGCACCGCGGCAATCAAGGCGGCGACCTGTTCATCGGCAACCACCAGGTCGATCTTGATCTTGGGAAGGAAGTCCACCTGGTATTCGGCCCCGCGATAGAGTTCGGTGTGCCCCTTTTGTCGACCGAAGCCGCGCACCTCACTGACCGTCATCCCGTTTATCCCCAACTCGGTAATGGCAGTCTTGACATCCTCCAGTTTGAACGGCTTGATGATGCACTCGACTTTTTTCATCTGCGGATCCTTTCGTCCCACACGTTGAAAAAAAACGCCTGCCCCCGCGGTATGCGGCAAGCAGGCGCCTTTGCCTGACACCCACGGGACAACGCTGTCCCCTGTGGAGTGCGACGCCCTGACCCTAGACCAGAACGCGTTATGTTTACTGACTCTAAAGCACTCCCCGTGCCAACGAATATAATTCAGCGATTACGGATGTTTGCATTTAGGCACAGGAAACCACCGCAGCTCTGTGCCTATTTTTTGCTCATAATTGGCGCTATTCAGAACAGGCCTTGTGCAGCAGTGGACCTCCAAAGGACGAAACATTCCTCCTTGAGTTCCGCACAGTGATGACCTATACTCATAGCCAAGGATAGGTTAGCTCTCTACCCTGCCCGTGTGGTTGCAATGCCCACGCGGAATAGCTTTGATAAGGGCCGGTTTCCAATAGCGTGGTGTGCCAGCCCGCCATCGAGCGGGACGCCTGAAGCGCTTGCATTCCAGCCCACCTTGTTGGCCGTCGTCGTGAGGCCACGAACCCACGGCAGGTGTGGAGAGTCTAAAGCAGGAAAGACGCCGGGTATCCGGCGTCTTTCTTTTAAGGAACGTTCGATCCCCCATGGCAGATGACGCTACTACGGGCAACGGCCCGCAACGCCTGGAGCTTGACGGCCGCGAAATCATCCTGGTCGGCACTGCCCACATCTCCCAGGCCTCGGTGGAAATGGTCCAGTCGGTGATCACCGCCGAGGCCCCGGATACAGTATGCGTCGAGCTGGATGCCCAGCGGCACAAGGCCCTGCGCAATCCGAAGCACTGGGAGGGGCTTAACCTGGTCGAGGTCATTCGCCAGGGACAGGCGCCCTTCCTGTGCGCTTCGCTGGTCCTGTCAGCCTACCAGAAGCGCATGGGGCTGCACACCGGCGTCCGCCCCGGTGCCGAATTGGCCGCCGCCGCTGAAACGGCCGAGGAGATGGACATCCCTGTTCGACTCATCGACCGGGATATCCGTACCACCCTTCTGCGCGCCTGGCGCATGGCCGGATTCTGGAAGAAGATGAGTCTGCTGGCGACGTTGCTGGCCGGCATGTTCGAGAAACAGACGGTCAACGAGGAAGAACTGGCCCGCCTGCGCGAGACCGACACCCTGACTGCCCTCCTCGATGAACTCGCGCAGGTCCTGCCGACCATCAAGGCGATCCTGGTCGACGAACGCGATCTGTACATGGCCAATGAAATCCGCCATGCTCCGGGACAACGGCTCGTGGCCGTGGTCGGCGCGGCCCACATCCCCGGGATCACCGCGCGGCTGCGGGCCCCCTCGCCGCCAGCCGCTGAAATCGCCGCACTCAGCTTCATCCCCCCCAGCGGCCGTCTGGCCCGGGTTCTCTCCTGGCTGCTGCCACTTCTGGTGATTGGCATCTTTGTCGGCGGTCTATGGTCCGGCGACCTCGCTAAACTCTCCGAGGCTGCCATCGCCTGGGTCCTGTCGACCGGGACCCTGGCGGCACTGGCCACCGCCGTTGCCCTCGGCCATCCGCTGACCGTCCTCTCGGCCTTCCTCTCGGCGCCCCTGACCACCCTTCACCCGGCAATCGGCGTCGGCTTCATCACCGGCCTCGTCCAGGCCTATATGGCTTCGCCGACCGTCGGCGACATGGAGCGGGCGGGTGCCGACATCATCACTGTCCGCGGCTGGTGGCGCAACCGGATGACCCGCGTCCTGCTGGTCTTTTTTCTCTCCAACCTCGGTGCGGCCCTGGGTGTGATCCTTGCCTTCAAGTGGCTGAAGGAGCTTTTCTAATCCGTAAATCAAGGTCAGTTTAAAAAAAGGGCAGCCTGCGAGGGCTGCCCTTTTTTACTGTGTCCTGAACAGTTCAGCCTCCAGAGGCAACCCGCGAAGGGACGCGGCGCTCGGGGGCGGCAATGTTCCCGCGGGTTTCCGATTCACGCCCGGAAAGTGCCACCTCGAGATCCAGATCCCGGTGGTAGAGATCGTTGCGCAGCTGCAGCGATCCATCAGCCGCCACCCAAGCCGTCCAGTACTGGATGTGGGTCGGCAACGGGTCGATATTGACCTGCAAGGGGGTCGTCCGCGCCAGGGCCTGCTGCAGTCGCTCCTCATCCCAACCCTTGATATCCTTGAGCAGGTAGCGGGCCAGGTCGACGGGCTTGCCGATACGGATGCAGCCGGAGCTGAAGGTCCTCTGCGTACGGGAGAAGAGGCCGCGCTCGTTGGTATCGTGGAGATAAACGTTGTAGGGGTTGGGGAACATGAACTTGACCCGCCCGAGGGGGTTCCAGGGCCCGGGGCTCATGCGCAGCTCGCCGGGGAAGCGCCCGGGATCGAGACTCTTCCAGTTGATCCCGGCCAAGGCCTCATCGGAGAGGGCCCGGCCTGCAGAAACCACCTGGAAGTGGTTGTCGCGCAGGAACTTCGGATTTTTTTTGATCGCCGGCAGCTTGTCCTCGCGCAGGATCGTCGGCGGCACGGTCCAGGTCGGAGCAAACTCGAGATAGCTCATCTGCGAGGAGAAGACCGGGGTCCTGCGGTAGGGACGACCGACGATCACCGGCATGGAGAGAACAACCTTGCCGCCCACGAACAAATCGAGGTGGTAGTCGGCAATGTTGATGCGAATGTGCCGGCGGCCCAGGTCGCGAACCAGCCAGCGCCAGCGCTCCAGGTTGAGCTCGATCTGGCGGATCCGCCCTTCGACACTCACGTTCAGGGCCTCCAGCGTGCGCTTGCCGATCACCCCGTCGGGTTCGAGGCCGTGACGCTCCTGGAAGCGCTTGACCGCCGCCAGTGTGCCGGGGCCGTAAGCGTTGCCTTCGTAGGGGAGTGGTGCCGGCAGCTCGCCGGTCACCAGCAGGCGGGCCCGGACGGCGGGAAGGCGCGCGTCGATGTCCCCCGGCACCAGTTTTTCGCCGCCGGGAATGAACGGCCAGCCGCCGCGGGCAGCGAGGGCCCGGTATTCGGCCAGGGCCTTGACCAGAGCACGATATTCGGAATGGGGCGGGGCCACCTCGGCGAGCAGCGCCTTGAGGCTGTCCCCTTCGACCGCAGAGGGGAGCAGGCGGCCGAGATCGAGGGAACGGCGCCGGGACAGCCAGTCGACGTGAGTCAGTTGAGGGTCGACCCGGCCGGACAGCAGGTGGTTGCCAAAGGAGAAAAAACTCTGGGTAAGCAGCAGCTCGAGAGCGGCGCTGCCCGCCGGGGGTATATCAAGGCCACGGCCGAGCTGGTCACGCCGCCAGGCCAGCTGCCGTTCGATGCCGGCGAGATAATAATCCTCACCGCACAAGCCCTGTTCGGGGGCCGCCCGGAGCTGCTCGAGAAGCGTCTCGGCATCCCGGCGCAAGCCATTTCTGCCGTGCCAGACGGGGAGGAAGTTGCGTCCGCGGTAGAATTCGATGACCTCGTCGCTGAGAGCAAGAGGAACGCTCCCGCCTTGCGCGGAGAGCAGGATCCGACCCTCCTCGACGAGCGCAGCGACATCGCGCCCTTCGAGCGCTTCGGCACGTGCCGCGGCGCCCCCCCAGAGAATCCCGGTGGCCAGGATGATTGTCATGACCAGCACGCCGAGGCGTGCCGGGCGATGATACCGACAGTTCACGATTCCCCGGCCTCCGCTCAACGCACCCAGACGGTCTGCAAGTTGACGAACTCCTTGATGCCGTGGTGCGACAGTTCGCGCCCGAAACCGGAAATCTTGACCCCGCCGAAGGGCAGGCGCGGATCGCTTTTGACCATGCCATTGACAAAAACGGCCCCTGATTCGATCCGCGCGGCAAGGGCCTCGCCGCGGGCGCTGTCGCCGCTCCAGACCGAACCGCCAAGGCCAAAGGGCGTATCGTTGGCGATGCGCAGGGCATCATCGGCATCCCTGGCGCGAATCACTGAGGCCACCGGGCCGAAGAACTCCTCATGGTAGGCCGGCATTCCCGGGACGACATCGACCAGGATGGTCGGTGGATAGAAGCACCCGGGACGCTCGAGGGGACACCCGCCGAGCACGACCTTCGCACCCTTGGCCACGGAGGCTTCGACCTGGGCGTGCAGTTCAGCCATGAGGTCGGCGCGGGCCTGGGCCCCGACCTGGCTCTGCTCGTCGAGGGGGTCGCCGACCTTGAGGGCCGCCATGGCGGCGATGAACTTGTCCAGGAACTGGCCATAGACCGGCTCTTCGACAATGAAACGCTTGGCGGCGATGCAGCTCTGCCCGGAGTTGATGCAGCGCGCCCGGGCCGCCACCTGCGCGGCCTCATCGAGGTCGGCATCGGCCAGGACCACGAACGGATCGCTGCCGCCCAGTTCCATGACTGTCTTCTTGAGCATCTGCCCGGCCTTGGCCGCCACCTTGCGCCCGGCGATATCGCTGCCGGTCAGGGTCACCGCCTTGACTGCCGAATGCTCGATGACCCGGTCGACCTTCCCCGAGCCGATCATCAGGGTGCGGAAGAGCCCGGCGGGGAAACCGGCCTGGGTGAAGACCTCTTCGATCTGCAGGGCACAGCGCGGGACGTTCGAGGAGTGCTTGAGCAGGCCGCCATTGCCGGCCATCAGGGCCGGTGCGGCGAAGCGGAAGACCTGCCAGAAGGGGAAGTTCCACGGCATGACCGCCAGGACGACCCCAAGGGGCCGGCAGGCCACATAGGAGCGGGAGGCATCACTGGCGATCACCTCCGGCGCCAGGTAGCGCTCGGCGTGCTCGGCGTAGTGGTCGCAGCAGGCCGCGCATTTGCCGACCTCGGCACGCCCTTCGCTGACCGGCTTGCCCATCTCCAGGGCCATGGTGCGGGCATAGAGATCGCTGTTGTCGCGCAGCACCTGGGCGGCGCGCCTCATCAGAGCGGCCCGTTCGCCGAAGGAGGTCGTCCGCCAGTCGAGCCAGGCCCGCTGGGATGCGTCAATGGCTTCATCGACCTCCTGGTCCGTCCATTCGGGGAAGGTTTCCAGGAGCCGCCCGTCAGCCGGGTTGATCGATTCAAGTGGCATGATATCCTCCGCAGGTCGATAAAACTTTCTATTGCACAATACTTTGCCGAATTTACCGGACAAATGCAAGATGAGGCCGCCGCAGAGTCCCCTTCCCGGTCAAAATTGTGTTATCCTGCCGGCCACACTAACGATGAATACGGAGATTGATATGGATTGGCCGACCCTCGGCAGCAAACTCGGGCTGCGCGGCCCGCGCTGGCACTGGCGCCTGATGCGCTGGGAGCGCGGTTGGCGGCAGCTCTTTCACGGCGGCACCGGCGGCGGCGCCCCGGCTACCCGGGTGATCCTGGGACTGAACCTGGCGCTCTTCGCCATTATGGTCCTGCAGGGAATGGCGGCAGGGCGCGGTCTGCAGGGACTGTTCAGCCCGGACGGCTTTCTGCTCATCAAGTCCGGCGGCCAGTTCTGGCCACTGGTCTTCACCCAGGGGGAGTGGTGGCGCTGCCTGACGTACGCCTACACCCACGGCGGCGTGATCCACCTGGCCTTCAACATGATGGTCCTTTACCAGGTCGGCCCGGCCATCGAAGGGGAGATCGGCACCCTGCGCTTCGTCACCCTGTACACCGCCACCGCCCTGACGGCGACTCTGGCCGGTCTCCTCTGGCATCCGGCTGTCCCGGTGGTCGGAGCCTCTGGCTCGCTTTTCGGCTTGATCGGTTTTGCCATCGCCTACTACCACCGCATCGGCGGACCCGCGGCCCACGAACTGCGCAACTTCATGGTGCGCTGGGCGGCCTTCGCCTTCGTCTTCGGCCTGCTGGTCGGCGCCGACAATGCCGGGCATGCCGGCGGGGCCCTGGGCGGGGCGGCACTCGGCCTGATCCTGCCGCTGGGGGTACGCGGGCGCAACAGCATGAAACCGCTGTTCAACCTGCTTGGCGCGGCGAGCGTCGTCGCCACCCTCGCCAGCCTGGGGCTGCTGGCCCTGTCGTGGCTGTCGTAACAATCGGCCATGAGCAAGGAAAAATTCCCGGTCACCCCGGCCATCCGCCTGCTGCGCGGCCAGAAGGCCGAGTTCAGCGAGCACCTCTACCCCTACGAGGAGCGCGGCGGCACTGCGGTCTCGGCTCGCGCCCTGGGGGTCGACGAACACTGCGTGATCAAAACCCTGGTCATGGAGGATGATCGCGGCAATCCTCTGCTGATCCTCATGCACGGCGACCGCGAGGTATCGACCCGCGAACTGGCCAGGTGCCTCGGCGCCCGCGCAGTCCAGCCCTGCTCCCCCGAAACAGCGAACCGTCACACCGGCTGCCTGGTTGGCGGCACATCCCCTTTCGCCACCCGCAAACCCCTGCCGGTCTACATCGAAGCGAGTATCCTGGAACTGAAGCGGATCTACGTCAATGGCGGCAAGCGCGGATTCCTGGTCAGCATGGATCCGCGCACCGTACAGGAACTGCTCAAGGCCACGATGGTCGAGGTGGCGATCGGCGGGTAAGCGGGGGCTGGGCTGGCAAAACCTTCATCACCAGGTCACGCGGGACACCCCGTCACCCCAAAATCCGGGAGGACCGTAAGGGCCGAAGCTTTCCTTGCTGTCTTGCTGTCCGGGTGTCTTGGTGGTTCGAGGTCTCGGGTCTAAATGCGCAGAATCGACCAGGAGGATAACGATGGGCGCGGCGAATCTGAAGGAGAGCGCTGAACGGGCCGCCGAGGCGATCTGCGGCGCCAGGGCCGTGGTGATTACCGCCGGGGCCGGCATGGGGGTCGATTCAGGTCTGCCCGACTTCCGCGGCGACGAGGGCTTCTGGAACGCCTACCCCCCCTATCGGCGCCTCGAGCTTTCTTTCATCGATGCCGCCAACCCGCGCCACTTCACTGCCGACCCGGCCTTCGGCTGGGGCTTCTACGGCCACCGCACCAATCTCTACCGGGCAACGCTCCCGCATCGCGGCTTTTCTCTGCTCCTCGAGTGGGGAGAGCGCTACAACCAGGATCTCTTTGTCGTCACCTCCAACGTCGACGGCCAGTTCCAGAAAGCCGGATTCCGCGAGGACCAGGTCCACGAGGTGCATGGCTCGATCCATCACCTGCAGTGCCTGACGCCGTGCCGCCATCAGATCTGGGACAACCGCGAGGTCATCGAGATCGACGAAACCACCATGCGCGCCGGGACTGTGCCGCGTTGCCGCTACTGCGGCGGGGTGGCGCGCCCCAATATCCTCATGTTCGGCGACTGGTCGTGGCTGAGCGACCGCAGCCGCGGCCAGGAGATGCGTTTCGACAGTTTCTGCGCCCAGCACGCCGGCGAGCCGCTGGCAGTCATCGAACTGGGTGCCGGCACCGCCATCCCGACCATTCGCTACACCAGCGAAGAACTCGGCAGGGAGCGGGCCGTGACGGTCATCCGCATCAATCCCCGCGAGGCACACATCGGCGGGCGACACCTGAGCCTCCCCTGCGGAGCCCTGGCCGGCCTGGAGGCCATCGAGAGGGCACTCGCCGGCTAAGCGCTACTCATCCTCGCCGTCGTCGCCGAAGCCGTACTTGGCCAGGCGGTAGCGGATCGAACGGAAGCTGATGCCGAGCAGGCGGGCCGCGCTCTTGCGCACTCCGCCGCTACGGGCCAGGGCCTTGACCAGCAGGTCCTTTTCTATCTCGCCGAGGTAGGCATCCAGGTCGAGGCCCCCCTCAGGGACTTCACTCAGCGGCATGACGCTGCCGGCGGCGCCGCAGAGCAGGTTGGGGGGCAGGCAGTCGACGGTGATCCGCCCCTGCTGGCCGAGGATGGTGGCCCGTTCGACGACATTTTCCAGTTCGCGGACGTTGCCCGGCCAGCTGTAGTCCATCAGGCGGCGCATGGCATCCTCGTCGACCTTGACCTCGCCCTTGCCGGTAAAGCGCTCCCAGAACCATTCGATCAGCATCGGGATGTCTTCCCGTCGGCTGCGCAGGGCCGGCAGTTCGACACGGATAACATTGAAGCGGTAGTAGAGGTCCTCGCGGAAGGTCCCCTCAGCGACCGCCTCCTCGAGGCGCCGGTTGGTGGCGGCAATGACCCGCACATCGACCTTGATCGGCCGGTTGCCGCCGACCCGGCGGAATTCACCCTCCTGAAGCACGCGCAGCAGCTTGACCTGCATGAGCTGCGGCAGTTCGGCGACCTCGTCGAGAAAAATAGTGCCGTCGGCAGCCGTCTCGAAGAGCCCTTCCTTCTGGCGCACCGCCCCGGTGAAAGCCCCGCGCTCATGTCCGAAGAGCTCGCTTTCGAGGAGATTTTCCGGGATGGCCCCGCAGTTGATGGAGACGAACGGCCGGTCGCGGCGATCACTCTGGTAGTGGATGGCCTTGGCTACCAGTTCCTTGCCGG
>CAYQLP010000027.1:0-26979 GCA_964418505.1 uncultured Geobacteraceae bacterium
CAGCTGACGCTCACTTCCAAATGCCATTTTAAAAATTCACCGATAAGAAAAAAATGAAGAAAAGTTTTATTTATAATAATTTTTACGGAAATTCACGACCCCACGTAATCGTTTTCAGTGACCGAAAGTTCCGGAGAAAACCCCCGAACAAACCGTGGAATCGACTGGAATCATTTCTTTTCCCTTCTTTATGACAAGGATTCGCGAAGGTCAGCCACGCCCCGCGGAAACTTTCCCGGCGCGGCGCGGCGAAGGTCGGGACCAGTCGAAAAAACCAGCGGACAGATTTTACCCTGAATAAAAAACCACTTGACAATTCGCCGGTTTTTCTGCTTTATATGGCACCTTCCAGAAACAATGTTTTACGAATAGCAAAATTTTTGCTTTCTCGTCGCCCCGCCTGCGCGGGACCATTTTCAACCTCACAAGGATGGCCGCAATGTCGCAGAAAATCATCAAGCCTTCGTTGAAGAATCCCCTCGATCCGCCCGAGAAGGTCGAATTCACCATCCCCGGCGAAATCTCCCGCGCCACCGGCGGTTATGAAGAGGCGATGCAGGAAGGGCACGACCTGATTCAGCGCCCGATCAAGTCGGTCAGCATCGGTCAGATTGAAAAGCAGCACTTCAAGAAGCGCATGACCGTGTGGGAGCGGATCAAGGTGCTGACCGAAAGCGAGCCGAACATCCTCTTCCAGAACTGGGGCAAGAATCTCGACGGCGCCTCGCTGGTCACCGCGATCCTCAATATCGGCGGCCGCGACGTGGCGGTCTACGGCCACGACTTCACCGTTCGTGCCGGTTCCATCGACGCCACCAACGGCCGCAAGCTCGCCCGGCTCTTCACCATGGCCGGCGAGAAGGGCATCCCCCTGATCGGCATGAACGACTCGGCCGGCGCCTTCGTTCCCGCCGGGGTCGGCGGTCTGGACGGCTACGCCGAGGCCTTCACCGCCCTGCGCAAGATCAGCGGCGTGGTCCCCTCCATCATGTGCATGTTCGGCTTCAACGCCGGCGGCGGCTCCTACCTGCCGCGCCAGGGGAGCTTCGTCATCCAGCCGGCCGACACCTTCTTCGGCCTGACCGGCCCGGGCGTCGTCAAGTCGGTCCTCGGCGAGGACATCACCCCCGAGGAACTCGGCGGACCCAAGGTCCACGGCCGCTCCGGCGTCGCCGACCTGACCGTGGCCGACGAGGTCGCCGCCCTGCGCACCGCGGTGCGCCTGCTCGGCTACATCCCCGGCAACAACTTCAGCCTGGCCCCCTACCAGGAGACCAGCGACCCGCTCGACCGCAAGACCTGGGAGATCAACACCCTGCTCAAGAAGGCCTTCAACTCGCCGACCGGCTTCAACACCCCTTTCGACGTGTCGATCGTCATCCAGCAGATCTGCGACCACGGCGACTACTTCGAACTGCAGCCGGAGCGTGCCCGCGAAGTCATCACCGCCTTCGGCCGTCTGGGCGGACACGTGGTCGGCTTCGTCGCCAACAACTCGGCGGTGGCCTCCGGGCAGATCGACTGCGACTCGGCGGTGAAAATCGCCCGCTTCAACCGCTTCTGCAACATCTACAACATCCCGATGATCTTCATGGAGGACACCACCGGCTTCCTCCCCGGGCGCGAACAGGAAGCCCGCGGCATCGTCCAGGCCGGCCGCTCGATGCTCGACTCGATCGTCGACATCCGCACCCCGCGCATCCTGCTGATCCTGCGCAACGCCTTCGGCGGCGCCTATGCCTCCTACAACAATTACGCCACCGGGGCCGACATCGTCCTGGCCCTGCCGACCACCCGCCTGGCGGTCATGGGGCCGGCCGGCAAGGAGTTCGTCTACAAGGACGAGCTGCGCAAGATCCGCAGCGCGGTCGCCGGGATGATCAAGCAGGGGATCATCGAGCGCACCGCCGCCGGTATGGACGGCGACGAAGCCAAGCGCGACGCCGAGAAGGAAGCGGCGGAGTGGGTCAAGGCCCAGGAAGCGGCTCTCAACCAGCGCTACGAGCGCGAGCTGATGAACCCCAAGGAGGGCCTGGCCCTCGGCTCGATCTCCTCTCTGGTCATGCCCACCGACCTGCGCCAGGCTCTGGGCGAAAACCTCGCTTTCCTCATGCGCCATTACCAGCCCTCGCCGATGGGCGGTCCGCAGCGGGAATTCCATTAACAGCACCCGGCGCCTGAATTCTGCATACGCAGTTTGACTTATTGACCTGGAGATATCGACCGATGAGCGACCTTTACGCCAATAACCCGCTGATCCACCGCGATCGCCGCCTCAGCCAGTCCCCCTCCGCCTGGGTGAGCTCCTTCGCCTGCGAGGATCTCAAGCCGCTGATCGTCTGTCGCGGCCCGATCCGCATGGAGGCGATGACTGTCTACGAGGAGATGGGGATCACCCACTACGGCATCCTCCTCTCCGAAAAGGACTCGATCATCTACCCCAACGCCCTGTCGCCGGAGCTGCGCAAGCTCACCGACAACAGCCGCGTCCACCGCGTCCCCGACTACACCGGGGCCTCCAAGGAGGAGCGCGTCGAGCGTATCGGCCAGATCATCCAGATCGCCCTCGACAACGGCTACAACTCGATCTTCGCCGGCTACGGCTTCATGGCCGAAGATGACGAGTTCGTCGCCGCCATTGAGGACGCCGGGCTGATGTTCATCGGCCCCTGCTCGGCCACCCAGCGCGGCGCCGGCAAGAAGGACGAGGCCAAGCGCACCGCCCTGACGGTGGACGTCTCGGTCACCCCGGGGATCAACAACGTCACCGCTCGCACCCTGGTCGCCAAGCACCCGAGCCGCGAGAAGCTCCTGGCGGTGGTCAAGGCCGAGGGGCTGAACTGCGACAAGAAGGTCCTCGACGACAAGAAGCTGGCCCTCGAGGATCTCGCCGACCACATCCTGGTGGCCTCCTACGAGAAGGGGATCGATCTCTTCACCATCGACGAACTGGGCGCGCAGGTCGAGAAGGAATGCGTGACCATGTTCAAGAACTACCCCGGCGCGCGCATCCGCTTCAAGGCAATCGGCGGCGGCGGCGGCAAGGGGCAGCGCATCATCGGCGCCTCGCTGCTGACCAGGAAGAACCCCGGCGACGCCGACATCAAGAAGGCGGCCGCCGATGCCCCGACGTTGGTGCGCGAGGTGCTCCTCGAGGTCAAGGCCAACGGCGTCGGCGACAACAAGAACGTGCTCATCGAGCTCAACATCGAGCAGACCCGCCACAACGAGATCCAGCTGCTCGGCAACGGCGAGTGGTGTATCGCCCTCGGCGGCCGCGACTGCTCGCTGCAGATGCACGAGCAGAAGCTCCTCGAGATCTCGGTGACCCAGGAGATGCTTGCCGACGAAATCGCCAAGGCCAAGAAGGCCGGCCTGAAGGCCCAGGCCAAGGCCCTGGAGAGCGACCTGCAGGTCCTCAAGCGCATGGAGGAGCAGTCCGAGCGCTTCGGCCGGGCGGTCGGCCTCGATTCGGCCTCGACTTTCGAATGCATTGTCGACCGCGACCGCCACTACTTCATGGAGGTCAACACCCGTATCCAGGTCGAGCACCGCGTCACCGAGCTGGTTTACAGCCTCAAGTTCACCAACCCCAAGGACAAGAAGGACTTCTTCCTCGTCGAGTCGCTGGTCGAGGCGATGGCGATCCTCGCCCTGCACAAGCAGCGCCTGCCGCGCCCCGAGCGCCTGCCGCGCTTCGGCGCCGGCGCCGAAGCGCGCCTCAACGCCACCGACTGTTCGCTGTCGCCCAGCGCCGGCGGCTACATCCGCTTCTGGTCGCAGCCGATCGAAGGGGAGATCCGTGACGACCAGGGGATCTGCATCGTGAACCCCGACACCGGGATGTTCATGCGCTACCACCTGGCCGGGGCCTACGATTCCAACATCGCCCTGCTCCTGACCAAGGGGGAGGACCGCCTCGACAGCTACCGGCAGCTGGCCAAGGTGTTGAGCCGCACCACCCTGCGCGGTGCCAATCTGGCCACCAACCTGGAGTTCCACTACGGCCTGGTCAACTGGTTCCTCGGCCAGAACGTCATGGCCAAGCCGACCACCCGCTTCGTCGTCCCCTACCTGACCCTGGTCGGCAAGCTCAAGGAAGAGGCCAACAAGATCGACGTGGTCTATACCTTCCTGGCCATCAAGAAGCAGTACGCCACTCTCCACGGGGCCGATCCGGAAATCAAGAAAGCGGTTTCCGAAACCCTCGACCGCAAGGGAACGCTGCTGACCCGTCCGATCGAAAAGCTCCTTGCCGACCCGCACCTGCTCGCCGGCTGGCTGAGCCTCAACCGCAAGAGCTACCGGATGGAGAAGGGCAAGCTGGTCTGGCTGCGCAATCCGCTGGTGATCCTCGACGAGACCTACGATTACCTCAACATGCACTGGCGCGCCGGGGTGCCGGCCGCCGAGGTCATCTGGTCGCACGACAACCTCCTGCTGCAGAATGCCCTGGCCTTCTACGCCGAGCTGCGCGAGCGCTTCAAGCTCACCAAGGAGGATTTCGTCAAGCTCAACGCCATCCTCGCCAAGGAGAAGCCGCAGGGCGGCTGCGATGCCGACACCTGGGAGAAGATCCGTCAGGCCCACTTCGCCTTCGATATCGGCAACGAGATTCTCGGCGTGCTCCTGCTGATCGCCGAGCACACCGACTTCCACGCCTTCAAAGTCGAGGATGACCTCGAGGTGACCATCCCCGCTTACCTCAACGACCCCGACCTGCAGGCGGCGATGAAGAAGGTCCTGGTGCCGCCGCCGGCCACCAAGGCCGACGAAATCGTCACCCCCGGGGGCGGCATGTACTATGGCCAGGAGGCCCCGGGGATGCCGCCGTTCGTCACCGAGGGGATGCACTTCGAGAAGGGGCAGCCGCTCTTCATCCTCGAGGTCATGAAGATGTTCAACAAGGTCCCGGCACCCTTCGCCGGCACCATCGACAAGATTCTCATCCAGAGCGGCGACGGCACCATCGTCCAGAAAGGGCAGCCGATCTTCAAGGTCACCCCGGACGAGAAGTTCGTCGAGGTCGATCCGGCCGCCGTCGAGAAGGAGCGCCGCGAGCGGACCGCCGCGTACCTCAAGATGCTGCTTTGAGAGCCCGGCGGAGACTCCGGACTCCCCGCGCAGGCATGCCGCAAAGCCCCGCCCTCTCCGGCGGGGCTTTGCCTTTGCGGCGCGAACGACAGGCGGTTTTTTAATCTAAATAAATAAATTCGTTGACTTTTTAATGGGTTTTCCTTTAATGGTGAAGGATTGGGACAGCGTTTGACCCGTTCGGCCGCATCGATGAGCCCTTGCCCGGAACGAGCCTGATGGACTTCAATATCGGCAGTAAAATCAAGAAACTGCGCAAGGCGCGCAAGCTCACCCTGCAGGATGTCGCCCGGGAGACCGGCTTCTCCCCGGCGCTGATCTCGCAGATCGAGAACAACAACGTCTCGCCGCCGATTGCCACCCTCTCCAAGCTGGCGCGCTTCTTCGATGTCAAGATCGGCATGTTCTTCGAAGAGGAGGAGGCCGAGCGCAAGTACGAGGTGGTGCGCAGGGGAGAGCGGCGGGTGGTCAGCCGCGTCATCTCCAAGGCCGGCACCGGCCACGGCTACACCTACGAGGCCCTCTCCTTCCGCAAGCGCAACAAGAAGATGGAACCCTTCGTCCTGACCGTCACCGAGCGGGCCCAGGAGGAGGAACTCTACAACCACGACGGCGAGGAGTTCCTGCTCATCCTGCAGGGGCGCGCCGAGGTGATCCTCGAGGAGGAGCGGATCCTTCTCGAGGAGGGTGACGCGGTCTACTTCGACGCCTCCCTCAAGCACCGCCTGCTGGCCTGCGAAGGGAGCACCGTGCAGGTCCTGGCGGTGGTGACACGCTGAATGGTCCCCTCCCCCCCCACCCCCGCCTCTCAAGGGAGGGGGAACAAACACCCAAAAGGATCGACTATGGCCACCTTCAAAAAACCGACCCTGAGCGAGTGGGAAGCCGCGGCGAAGAAGGAGTGCAAGAGCGACAGCCTGGCGCGCTTCGACTGGGCGACCCCGGAGGGAATCACCGTCAAGCCGCTCTACACCGCCGCCGATCTCGAGAAACTGGAGACCCTCGACACCCTGCCGGGGCTGCCCCCCTTCACCCGCGGGCCGATGGCGACGATGTACGCCGGGCGGCCGTGGACGGTGCGCCAGTACGCCGGCTTCTCCACCGCCGAGGAGTCGAACGCCTTCTACCGCCGCAACCTGGCCGCCGGCCAGCAGGGGCTGTCGGTGGCCTTCGACCTGGCCACCCACCGCGGCTACGACTCCGATCACCCGCGGGTGGTCGGCGACGTCGGCAAGGCCGGGGTGGCGATCGATTCGGTGGAGGATATGAAGATCCTCTTCGACGGCATCCCGCTGCAGGATGTCTCGGTGTCGATGACCATGAACGGCGCGGTCCTGCCGATCATGGCGATGTACATCGTCGCCGCCGAGGAGCAGGGGGTGAGGCAGGAGCAGCTGGCCGGGACGATCCAGAACGACATCCTCAAGGAGTTCATGGTCCGCAACACCTACATCTATCCGCCGGCGCCGTCGATGCGCATCGTCGCCGACATCATCGACTACACCAGCCGCTGCATGCCGCGCTTCAACTCGATCTCGATCTCCGGCTACCACATCCAGGAGGCCGGGGCCAACAACGCCCTGGAACTGGCCTTCACCCTGGCCGATGGCCTGGAGTACGTCAAGGTCGCCAGCGCCCGCGGCCTCGACGTCGACGTCTTTGCTCCGCGCCTCTCCTTCTTCTTCGCCATCGGCATGAACTTCTTCATGGAAGTCGCCAAGCTGCGCGCCGCTCGCACCCTGTGGTCCGAACTGATGCAGCGCTTCAACCCGAAAAACGCCAAGTCCCTGGCCCTGCGCACCCACTGCCAGACCTCCGGCTGGAGTCTCACCGAGCAGGATCCCTACAACAACGTCATCCGCACCACCATCGAGGCGATGGCCGCGGTCCTCGGCGGCACCCAGTCGCTGCACACCAACGCGCTGGATGAGGCGATCGCCCTGCCCACCGACCACTCGGCGCGCATCGCCCGCAACACCCAGCTGGTCATCCAGGAGGAGACCGGGATCACCAAGGTTGTCGACCCCCTGGCCGGCTCCTACTACGTCGAGAGCCTGACCGCCGCGCTGGTCGAAGAGGCCCGCAAGATCATCGCCGAGGTCGAGGGGCTGGGCGGGATGACCAAGGCCATCGAGTCAGGGATGCCCAAGCTGCGCATCGAGGAGTCGGCGGCCCGCAAGCAGGCGGCGATCGACTCGGGGCGCGACGTCATCGTCGGCGTCAACAAGTACCGCCTCAAGGAAGAGACCCCGATCGAGGTCCTCGAGGTCGACAACACCGCGGTGCGCGAGGCGCAGATCGCCCGCCTGCAGAAGATCCGCGCCACCCGCGACGAGGCCGCCTGCCGCCAGGCCCTTGCCGACATCACCGCTGCATGCCAGAATGAACAGGAGAACCTCCTCGGCCTGTGCGTCGCCGCGGCCCGTCAGCGGGCCACCGTCGGCGAGATCTCCGATGCCATGGAGGCGGTCTTCGGCCGGCACAAGGCCGACATCCGGCTGGTTTCGGGAGCCTATGGAGCGGTGGTGGAGAACGACGGCGATTTCAGTGAACTGAAGAAGCGCATCAGCGCCTTCGCCTCCCGCGAGGGGCGGCGGCCGCGCATCCTCATCGCCAAGATGGGGCAGGACGGCCACGACCGCGGCGCCAAGGTGGTGGCCACGGCCTACGCCGACGCCGGCTTCGACGTCGATGTCGGCCCGCTCTTCCAGACCCCGGAGGAGGCGGCGAAGATGGCGGTCGAGAACGACGTTCACGTGGTCGGCGTCTCCAGCTTGGCCGCCGGGCACAAGACCCTGGTGCCGCAATTGGCCGCCGAGCTCAAGCGCCTCGGCGCCGAGGACATCGCCATCGTCTGCGGCGGAGTCATCCCGCGCCAGGACTACGAGGCCCTGCTGGCCGCCGGCGCGGCACGGATCTTCGGCCCCGGCACGCCGATCGTCACCTCGGCCACCCAGACCCTCGACGCCATCGAGGAGAAACGCAAGTAAGCCCGACCGGGGGCAGGCGCAAGCCTGCCCCTTGTTCTTTCCTCCCTTTCCCGAGCCAGCGAATTCCATCCGTGAGCAAACTGACCGATCTCGCCGCCGGCGTGCGCGCCGGCAACATCCGCGCCCTGGCCAAGGCCATCACCCTGGTCGAGAGCCGCAACCTCGACCACTCCCTCGCCGCCACCACCCTCCTCGACGAACTTCTCCCCGCTACCGGGGGGGCGACCCGCATCGGCATCTCCGGGGTGCCGGGGGCGGGGAAGAGCACCTTCATCGAGGCTTTCGGCCTGCACCTCACCGCACTGGGCCGCAAGGTGGCGGTGCTGGCCGTCGACCCTTCCTCGCAGCGTTCGGGCGGCAGCATTCTCGGCGACAAGACCCGCATGGAGGAGCTCTCCCGCGACCCCGCCGCCTTCATCCGCCCCTCGCCGGCCGGCGACACCCTCGGCGGCGTGGCGCGCAAGACCCGCGAGACCATGCTTCTCTGCGAGGCCGCCGGCTACGACGTGATCATCATCGAGACGGTCGGCGTCGGTCAGTCGGAGATCACCGTCGCCTCGATGACCGATTTTTTCCTTCTCCTCCAGCTTCCCAACGCCGGTGACGAGCTGCAGGGGATCAAGCGCGGGGTGATGGAGATCGCCGACGCCATCGTCGTCAACAAGGCCGAAGGGGACAATCGCCCGCGCGCCGAGCTGGCCCGCCAGCAGTGCGTCAACGCCCTGCACATGCTGGCGCCGAAAAGCCTGCACTGGCAGGTCCCGGTGCTGCTGTGCAGCGCCCTGCAGCGCGAGGGGGTGGACGCGGTGTGGGAGGCGATCCTGGCCTTCCGGACGGCCATGGAGCAGAGCGGCGAGTTCGAAGCCAAGCGCGCCCTGCAGAACAGCGACTGGATGTGGAACCTGCTGATGGACGACCTCAAGGAGACCTTCCTGCGCCACCCGCGCGTCGAAGCCCTCCTCCCCCAGCTTCAGGAGAGCGTCGCCAGCGGGGTGACCACCCCCGGGGCCGCGGCGAGAAGGCTGATGGAAGTGTTCAGGAGAGGGCAGTAAAAAAATTAACCGCATCGACATACAACCTTAACGAAAGGCCCCTACACTATGCCCAAGAAGATCAGCCACATCGGTATTGCCGTCGAGAGCATCGAGCAGGCGCTCCCCTTCTACCGCGACGTTCTCGGCCTCGAGTTCGAGGGGACGGAGACGGTCGAGGAGCAGAAGGTCACCGTGGCCTTCCTGGCCATCGGCGAGAGCCGCATCGAACTGCTCGAGCCGACCGCCCCGGATTCGCCGGTGGCCAAGTTCCTTGAGAAGAATGGTCCCGGTATCCATCACCTCGCCTACCAGGTCGATGGGCTGGAGGAGCGCCTGGCGGCGCTCAAAGGGCAGGGGGTGCGGCTGGTCGACGAGTCGCCGCGCCTCGGCGCTCACCACACCCGCATTGCCTTCCTTCATCCCAAGGCCAGCGGCGGGGTGCTTACCGAGCTGTGCGAGCCGGGAGAGCATTGAGCGGCCGGCTGAAATTTATATAAACAGTTATAGATTAAGTCGGCTACATAATCGCCCAGGCTTGAATTTGGCAACGGATTCCCGTTGACAGGGGTTAAGGGGCTCTTTATATTTAGCACGGTGTTTTAAATATGCTTATGCGCATCCAGCTCTTTGTCATTTTACTGCTGCTTCTGGCCCCGGTTCTCGCCGGCGCAGTGGAGACCGGCCAGCCCGCGCCGCCCTTCACGCTCCCCTCGCTCGAGGGGAAGAGTGTCAGCCTCGCCGACTTCAAGGGGCAGGTGGTGCTCCTCAAGCTGGCCACCACCTGGTGCCCCTCCTGCGCAGTGCTGAGCGCGGAGATCGAGAAGCTGGGCGATTTCCTCAAGGAGCGCGAGGTGGTCTTCCTCGAGGTCTTTCTCCAGGATACCGAGGGGATGATCCGCAAGGCCGAGGAAGGCAGACGCTTCCCGATGGTCCATCACGCCCTCCTCGACGACCGCCAGGTCTACAAGGGCTACGGGATCTACACCATCCCCCGCCTGCTGGTGATCGGCCGCGACCAGACCGTGCGCTATGACAACGGCCCCGCCGCGACGGTGCTCCCCGCCGCCGAAATCAAGGCGGTGGTCGCCGGGGCGCTCGCTGGAGCGGGGAAAAGCGAAAAGTAGTCAATCCGTTCACTTTTCACCTTTAACGTGCAGCCGGGTGTGTAACCGCACAGTTGCCGTTGTTGCAATGCCACACTCCTTGTGGCGGTAAAACAACACTTTGGCCCGAGTAACGCGAGTATAGCCCGGCGGGTGGTGGTGGATAAATCGTATCTTGCTGAAAAATGAGCTGATTTTATTTTCATTAAGACTGGCATTAATCTTGTATACCAGTAAACCGTCATTTTATTTTGCGGCTTGAGGCCGCGACGGTGTTGCAGCAGATCAATAACCGGAAAGGAGGTGCATGGATGCAGAAGCTGGTTTCCTTGCTGATGGTGGCGATGCTGGCCCTCTCTCTGGCAGCCTGTGCGTCGACCAAGGGCAAGGATAAGGTCCGGGTGAAGTGCCCGGCCTGTGGTTACGAATTCGACGCACCGATCCAGAAATAGATTTTGCTCCACCCTGGCGATGCCCGGACTGCCGGGCATCACAACGCAAACCCATGTGATCAGGAGGCAAATGTGAACAAGGTAACGAAAACAGTACTGGCAGCCGGCCTCGCGCTGGCGGTTGCCACCCCGGCCCTGGCCGAGTTTAAGTTCAACGGTTTCTACCGCGCCATCGGCTACATGGAAGAGAAGAAGGCGGCAGCCGATGAAGGTACCAACTCCAACTTCATCGACCAGCGTTTCCGCGCTAAACTGACCTATTCGCTCAACGACAACGTCAGCGTGGTCTACTTCGCCGAAATCGACACCCCCTGGGGTGAGACCGGGAAGGCCGCAGCCAACCAGGGCGGCGTGTCCAGCAGCTTCGCCGGCGGCGCTGACGGCGTCAACGTCGAGACCAAGAACGTCTACCTCGATCTGAAGAGCGGAGACACCGCTGCGCAGATCGGTATCATCGGCGTGGCCGACTCCTTCCAGTCGATCGTCGCCAACGACGACATGGCCGCCGTCCAGGTGACCCACAAGATGGGTGACACCTCCTTCAAGGCGGTTTATTCGAAGTGGGATGAGGACGATGGCAGCAGCACGCAGCGTTCTGACTGGGACGACTTCGACTTCTACGTCCTCGAAGCCAACCAGAAGTTCAGCGATAGTTTCAAGGCCGGTGCCGGCGTCTACTGGATGGACAACAACACCGACGATCTCGAAGGGACGAACGTTTACTTCTACGGTCTGAACGCCGATGCGAAATTCGGTGACCTCGGGGTCAACGGCTTCGTGGTGATGCAGGACGGCGAAAACGAGACCACGAACGTGGACATCAGCGGTTGGGCGGCGAGTGCCAAGGGGACGATGAAGATCGCCAACGGCGACCTCGGCCTGCGCCTGATCTACTTCACTGATGACGACGACAGCTCCGACCAGGGCCGTTGGCAGGGCTTCAAGGGCCAGTATGAGTTCGTCGGGGAGAACCAGATGCAGTTCCTCTGCGATCCCTTCGTCATGAACGACGGCAAAGAGCGCTATGCTCTGAACGACGCGGTTGGCGGCGGCTACGGCCTGATGGCCGCCGTGCTGAGCGGCAACCACAAGCTGCCCAGCGACATGTACCTGAAGTGGGGTCTTGGCTACTACAGCGCGGTTGAAGACCAGGCTGACGATAATGCTGCCACTAAGCGCGAAGGCAAGACCCTTGGTTACGAAGTCGCTGCCCGCGTCGGCAAAACCTACTTCGGCAAGGTCGACGTCAGCCTTAACGCTTCCTATGCCGGCTATGGCGACTTCTACGACACCGCCGCTGGCGACCCGGACAACACCTACAAGTCCTACCTGATGGTCAACGTACCGTTCTAAGTTGCGCATGTTGCAAAGCTGAACCGGAAGGCCGGGCCGCAAGGCCCGGCCTTTCCCTTTAGTGACAGGTTCAGGGGGGGAGTGAACTGTGGAACCGCACAGCCGCGAAACCGCCAGAAACCGCTCGGCTTCCTTGGCTTTTTAGTTTAGAATCCGATCAATAGTCAGACATCTCCCCGGTGAGGTCTCGTGCATGCTCAAGCGACAATTCCCAAAGATTAAAATCCTGCTGCCTGCGCTGGTCGCGCTGCTCATCTCCCTCCCCGCCTTCGCCGGATTCAAGGAGGATGTGGCCCGGGACCTCGGTGCCAAGGCCGCCACGCTGGTGGCGCCGGCCGGGGCCGAATGGCTGCTCGACATCGATGCCGGCAGCGGAGTGCAGGTCGGCGACCTCTTCGTGGTCATGAGCAAGGGCGCGCCGGTGGTCCACCCGGTGACCAAACAGGTGATCGGCTCTCTCGAAGAAATCCGCGCCGTGCTCAGCGTCACCCGTATCAAGTCCGGCTATTCCTACGCCAGCGTCTATGCCGGCGGCGGGACGCTCAAGGCCGGCGACCAGGCCCGCCGCTTCGCCGGGCTGCCGGCGATCTTCTGGGACTACGCCGGCGATGGCGAGGGGCTCTTCACCCAACTGCAGGGGGCGCTGCCGGAACTCGACTGGCAGGGCTACGCCGCCGCACAGGCCCGGCGTCCCGAGCAGCCGCGTCCGCTCCCCGGCATGGCCCCGGGACTGATCTTCGTCTACAACGCCCAGGGGCTGGGGGTGAAGGACCAGACCTTCCAGCCGCTGCGTTTTTACCGCCCCGAGCAGGTTAGCGGCAAGGTCGCCGCGGCCCCTGCGGCGGTCGTCGCCCCGGCCGGCGGGAGCATCGTCACCCCCGGCAGCCCGGCTGCCGCGCCGGCTCCCGGAGCGCTTGCCGGCAGCAGCGGCGCCAGTTGGGTGCCGAAGATCTTCGGCGGGGGCGGCAGCGCCCAGCCCGGTCCCGGCGGGGTGCTCGCCGGCAGCGGCCAGGGAACCCGCGGGGGACTGATCGTCAACCAGATGGACAACAAGGATGGCGTCTGGTACGGCCCGCGCGTCGAAGGGCAGCCGGTGGGTCTCGCCGTGGCCGATGTCGATGGCGACGGTAAGCAGGAGGTTGCTCTCGGCTTCAAGGATCATATCGAAGTGGTGCGGGTGACTGCGGGAAAATATGAGCTGGTTACCAGCTATCCGCTCGGCCAGCGGGGCGATGCCCTCAGCCTGGACGCAGTTGACCTCGATGGTGATGGCAAGGCCGAACTGTGCGTCACCATGGCCCAGATGGGCAGCATTGACTCCCAGGTGCTGGCGCTGCGAGAAGGCAATTTGCTGCCGCTGGTCAAGAATGCCCCCTATTTCCTGCGTCGGCTGGAACTCCCCGGAGAGGGGAGCGTTTTACTCGGCCAGGAACTCAATCCCGATCTGCAGAACCATAACCAGGACATGGCCGGACCGGTCTTTCGCCTGACGCTGAATGGTGAGCGCCTGGAGCGCGGTGCGACCGTGGAGTTCCCTCCCGTGGCGACACTCTTTGGGGTCCAGCCCTTCGCACCCGGCGGACGTCAGCTGTTGGCCCGCCTTAATGTCAATGACCGGCTGCAGGTCATGGAACCGAACGGCGCCGTACTCTGGGAGAGCACCGATTACTTCGGCGGCTCGGAGGTTTCTTTCGCCCGACAGGATGGTACGGCTCAGGGGATGGGGACCCGCTACGCGTTCGTGAACCCGCGCATGGGGCTTGGCCCGGAAGAGACGGTGCTGGTGCCGGTCAACGAGGGGCAGCGCACCTTCAATGCTTTCCGCTCCTTCAACAGCAGCCACCTCAAGGCGGTGGCCTTCGACGGCTACTCGCTGGTCGAGCGCTGGCGCACCAAGCCGCAGGGGGGGTACATGGCCGACTTCGCCCTGGCCGACGCCGACAACGACGGCGCCCAGGAGATCGTCATGCTGGTCCAGTACTCCCGCGGCGGGCTGTTAAAGAGCAGCTACGGCAACTCGGCGCTGCTGATCTACGAGATGCAGTAGGGAAGAGGCGAATTCAGAAGTCAGAATCCAGAATCCAGAAGACAGAAGTCAGCAAGGGCGCCCGCGAGGGCGCCCTTGCTGTTAGAGGGAGAAGGACAGCCCCAGGCCGGCGAGGAGGAGGGCGCTGACGGCGAGTCCGGCGAGCCAGGCCGGGACGGGACGCCCGCCGGGAGTGGCTAAGGCGAGGGCGCCGGGGGCGGGGCAGCCGTCGACGCAGCGGTAGCAGCTGAAGCACTCCGGCGAGTGGACGGTGGTGCCGAGCATGACCGCCAGGTTGGCCGGGCAGCGCTGGTCGCAGCGGTGGCAGCGCACGCAGTGGCGGGGAGCGCGGCGGATCTTGAGCCGCGAGACGGTGGAGACGAGTCCGAGCAGGGCGCCGGCAGGGCACAGGTAGCGGCACCAGGGGAGCTGGGAAAAGACGCTGAGCACCAGCAGTGTGCCGGCCAGGGCTGCGACAGTGCTGAACTGGACGGCCGCCGGCAGGAGAGGCTCCCCGCGGATGAGTGCGATCGCGATCCCGGCCATGACCAGGTACTTGGCGGAGCGCAGGAGCAGGTCGAGCCAGAAGGGCGGGGTGAAGGTCCGGCCGAAGAGGCGCTCGCCGCCCCGCCACAAAAGTTCGCCGAGGGGGAAAAGCGGGCAGGCGCAGGAGCAGGCGGCGCGCCTGACCAGCAGGCCGGCGGCGATCCCGGCGACGAGCAGGCCGGCCCACGCCTTGCCCCCGGCACCGGCGGCGGCCAGGCCGGTCAGGATCAGCAGCCAGGCGCCCTGGAACAGGTAGCGGCACCGCTGGTGGGTCAACCCCTTGCGCATGGATGCCGAGACGCTCAACGGGGCGGCTGCGGCGGGGGCGTCGGGAAGTAGCGGCGCCGCAACTCCTGGCGGCGCTGCTCGCGCTCGGCGGGCGGCAGATCGCGGAGGCGGTCGTACTCCCTCCTCAGCTCGCGGCGCTGTTCGGGCGGGAGATTGCGGAAGCCCCGGTACGTATCGCGCAGCCGCTCACGATCCTCGGGATCCAGGCGCTGCCAGCGCTGAAACTTGCCGTGCAGCTTCTGCCGCTCCTCGGGGGAGAGCTCGCGGTAGTCTTGCCAGCGTTTGCGCAGGCGCTCCTGCTGCTCGGGGGGAAGCCCCCGGAAGAACTCGTGACGGTCGCGCAGCATCTGGCGATCCTCGGGGGGCAGCTGCTGCCACCATTGCTGCAGGTCGCGTTCGCCGGCGGGCGGCGGGGGGGCGGCTGACGCCGGAATGGCGATCAGGGTGGCCAGGAGCAACAGGGCGCAGATGGTCGCAAGTCGCAGGTTGGGCATGTCAGACTCCTTCGAGCTGTTCGAGAAACTCCAGTTCCTCGAGCAATTCGTATTCCTCGAGAAAGTCGAGATCGGGCATCTCGTCTTCCTCGACGGTGCTGTGGGTCAGCGAAATTGCCGGCTGGGCGGCAGGCCTTGCGGTCTCCCGCGGCGGCAGGGCCACCAGAGTGATGGCCAGAGCCGCGGCGGCGGCCGCAGTTCCGCCCAGGACCGGCAGCCAGCGACGCGACGGGCTGCGGCGGAGCCGGCCGCGGACCTTCGCGGTGACGCGGAGGCCGGCCGCCGGATCATCCGGGCCGGCTTGAGGCAGATGCGCCAGATCGGCGCCCAACTCTGCCTGACGCTTCCGGCAGCCGGCACAATCGCGCAGGTGCGTTGCCGCGTCGGCCGCGGGCATGCTCTCCGGAGCTTCACCGTAGTGCAGCAGGATCAGGTCGCGTTCGTTCAGGCAGGGAGTGCTCATGGGAGGTCCTCGCAGGTCTCGGCCAGTTCCTGGCGCAGCAGGGTGACGGCCCGATGGAGGTGGCTTTTCACCGTGCCGGTCTCCAGGTCGAGAAGTTTCGCAATGTCCGCCAGCGGCAGCCCCTCGTGGTGACGGAGGACGAAGACCGCGCGCTGGCGGGGGCTGAGCAGGCCGAGCGCGCGCCGCAGCCGGCGCATGGCCTGGCGGTCCTGCAGTTCGCCATCGGGACCCCGGCGGTGGTCGGCAACCTGCTCGATGAGATCGTCAGCCTCGTCCCCGCGGCGCAGGAAGAAGATCCGCCGCTTGAGGTTCTCGCGGCGCAGATGGTCGATCGCCAGCCTGGTGGTGGTGCGGTACAGCCAGGTGGCGATACTGCTCTCACCGCGGAAATCCGGCAGCGCGCGGTGCAGGCGCAGGAACGCCTCCTGGGCGAGATCCTCGGCTTCGGCACGATCGGCGAGCAGGCGCGTTGCCAGGCCGACAACCCGGGCGGCGTGGCGGTGCACCAGCAGGGTGAAGGCTTCGTCCTCGCCGGCGAGGCTGCGCTCGATGAGGGCTTTCTCTGCCGTGCAGTCCATCCTCCGAGCGTAGCCGCCGTCGGTCAGGGTGTCAATGATGGCGATGCCGTCGCTGCCCACGGGCCATGCGTCTCCTTCGGGTTTGCTCTTTAGACGCGCGCCTGGCCTCCGGGTTTACCGGGCGGCGAAAAATTGGCCAAAAGAGACTTGGCGCTGATCGACTCTTTGTGCCAGAATGCCGCCCATGAAACGGCTCCTGCTCCTGCTCCTGATCCTCCTGATTTGCCCCTTCCTGCTCCAGGCCGCCAGCCCCCCCGATACCTCCCCGCCGGTCGGCCAGGAGGCCGCGGGCGGCAAGCAGGTGGTCAAGAGTGAGGCCCGGGCGAAGGTCAAAAAGCCGCCCGCGAAGCAGGCGAAGGCCAGGAAAAAAGTTAAAAAAAAGGTCGTCAAGCAAGCCAAGGCCAAGAAGCAGTCCAAGGCCACGGCCAAGACTAAGGCCACGGCCAAGACTAAGGCCACGGCCGGGGTCGCCACTGCTGCCGCACTGGCCACGTCCAGCGATCCCTACCCGACCTCGGCGCGCTCCTACCTGGTCCAGGTCGATGGCAAGACCGTCTGGGCCCACCAGCCCGAGCGGCGTCTCCCCCCTGCCAGCATCACCAAGATCATGACTGCCCTGCTGGTCCTGGAGCGGGCCAACCTCAATGACGTGATCACCGTCGGCCCGTCGGTCACCGGCGAGACCGGTCACCGCATCCACCTGCGCCCGGGCGATCGCCTGCAAGTGCGCGACCTGCTGGCGGGGATGCTGATCCCCTCGGGCAATGACGCGGCACATGTGCTGGCCGTCCACGTGGCTGGCAGCGAGGAGCGCTTTGCCGCGCTGATGAATGCGCGGGCCACTCAGCTGGGGATGTTCAACACCCATTTCACCAACAGCGCCGGGCATCATGACCCCGATCACTACACCACCGCCGGCGATCTGCTGAAGCTGACCCGGGCGGCCCTGGAACGCCCGCTCTTCCGGGAGCTGGTGTCCACGGTCAAGTACGATATCCGCACCGTTGACGGCAAGCGCCGCTTCAAGCTGGAGAACAGCAACAAGCTGCTCCCCACCTACGCGGGGATGGCCGGGATCAAGACCGGCTACACCCCCCAGGCCGGGCGCTGCCTGGTGACCATGGCCCGGCGCGGCGATACCGAAGTGCTGGTGGTCATGCTGCGCGCCAGCGACCGCTGGAAGCTCGCCGAGCGCATGCTTGACAACGCTTTCGCGCGCTACACGGCCGGCGGCGATGCGGCCGGCAGGCCGGAGCTGGCGGCCCGGGAGTGATCTCCCGCCGGGGCGACGCCCGGCGACGCTGCGCATGGATGGCAAACAACCAAACGGCGGCCCTTTCGGGGCCGCCGTTGCTTTTTCTGCGACATGAACTTGCTGTGCTCCGCGTCGGCGCGGAGGGAACCTATTTGACCAGTTCCCGCACCTGCCGGGCTACGTTCTCGACGGTGAAGCCGAAGTGAGCGAAAAGCTGGCCGGCCGGGCCGCTGGCGCCGAAACCCTCCATGCCGACTACCCGGCCCTCGAGGCCGACGTAACGCTCCCAGCCGAAGGTGGCGGCGGCTTCGACGGCGACCCGGGCGGTGCAGGCGGGGGGGAGCACGCTGTCGCGCCAGGCGGCCGGCTGCCTGGCGAAGAGCTCCCAGCTGGGCAGCGAGACCACGCGCACGCCGATTCCTTCGGCCTGCAGCTGCTCGCGGGCGGCCAGCGCCAGGGGGATTTCCGAGCCGCTGGCGATGATGATCCCCTGGAGCGGCCCTTCTTCGGCGGCCAGCACGTAGCCGCCCTGCTGCAGCCCGGCAGCCGGGGCGTAAACCTCGCGGTCGAGAGTCGGCAGGGCCTGGCGGGAGAGGATCAGGGCGGTCGGCCCGCGGCGGTTGGTGATGGCGGCCTTCCAGGCCTCGGCAGTCTCGTTGGCGTCGCAGGGGCGGATCACCGTGAGGTTGGGGACGGCGCGCAGGTTGGGGAGCTGCTCGATCGGCTGGTGGGTCGGGCCGTCCTCGCCGAGGCCGATGGAGTCGTGGGTGAGCACGTAGACGGTGCCGAGCCCCATCATCGCCGCCAGGCGCATCGGCGGGCGCATGTAGTCGGCGAAGATCATGAAGGTGCCGCCGAAGGGGATCAGGCCGGGGGTGTGGGCGAGGCCGTTGAGGATTGCGCCCATGGCGTGCTCGCGCACCCCGAAGTGGATGTTGCGCCCGGCGGTGCAGCCGGTGAAGGAGCCTTCGTCGGCCAGGGTGGTGTTGTTGGAGGGGCCGAGGTCGGCCGAGCCGCCGAGCAGGAAGCCCAGCTTGTCGGCCAGGGCGTTGAGGACCTTGCCGCTGGCCTGGCGGGTGGCCAGCTTGTCGCCGGCCTTGAACTCGGGGAGGCTGTCCCAGCCGGCGGGGAGCTGGCCGCCGCTCACCAGTTGCCATTCGGCCAGGGCCTGGCTGCTGGCCAGGGCCTGCTGGAAGGCACTCTGCCAGGCCTGCTCGAGCTTGGCGCCGCGGCCCCTGGCTTCGCCCATGTGCGCGGCGACTTCGGCCGGGATGGCGAAGGAGGCTTCGGGATCGCGGCCGAAGGCCTGCTTGGTGGCCTGGAGTTCGGCGCTCCCCAGCGGGGCGCCGTGCGCATCGTGGCTGTCCTGCTTGGTCGGCGCGCCGAAGCCGATGTGCGAGCGGGCGATGATCAGCGAGGGGCGCGGCGAGTGCTTGGCCTTGGCGATGGCGCGGTCGATCTCGGCGACATTCTCCCCTTCGACACGCAGCACCTGCCAGCCGTAGCTGAGGAACCGGGTGCCGACGTCCTCAGTGAAGGCCAGGTCGGTGTCCCCCTCGATGGTGATCTTGTTGTCGAGGTAGAGGCAGATCAGGTTGCCGAGGCGCAGGTGGCCGGCCAGCGAAGCGGCCTCCGAGGCAACCCCTTCCATGAGGTCGCCGTCGGAGCAGAGGGCGTAGACGTGGTAGTCGAAGAGCTCCTTGCTGACCCGCCGCTGCAGGTAGCGCGAACCCATGGCCATGCCGGCGGCGACGGCGATCCCCTGGCCGAGGGGGCCGGTGGTGGTCTCGATGCCGGGGGCGTGGCCGAACTCCGGGTGGCCGGCGGTCGGGCTGCCGAGCTGGCGGAAGTTCTTGAGGTCGTCCAGCGACAGGCCGTAGCCGCTCAGGTGCAGCATGCTGTAGAGAAGCGCCGAGGCGTGGCCGCAGGAGAGGACGAAGCGGTCGCGGCCGGGCCAGGCGGGGTTCGCCGGGTTGTGGCGGAGGTGGCGGGTGTAGAGGAGGTAGGCGATCGGCGCCGCCTCCATCGGGGTGCCGGGATGACCGGACTGGGCCTTCTCGACCATGTCGGCGGCAAGCAGGCGGATGGTGTCGATGCTGGCGCGGGCCAGGTCGCGGTCGAAGCTCGGCTGATGCATGGGGAAAACTCCTGCGGGTGGGGTTGGCGTACTATACGAAATGGGCGCCCGGCCGGGCAAGTTGAAAAGCGCTCTCCGGGGCCGGGCTCAAGGGTAGAAGTTCTGCCCGCAATCCGGGTCGGGAGCGTCGGCGCAGCTGTGCGGGCAAAGGTCTTCGATCTCGGTCGGGAAGGCCCAGCGGGCGGCGAGCTGCTCAAGGCGGACGGCGGGCTCACCGTGCCAGCAGTCCAGCAGCTGCTCGGCCAGCGTTTGCCCGCCGGCCAGGAGTTGCTCGGCGGCGTCGAGGAAGCGCCCTTCATCGCAGTCGTCGCCGCGGCGTTGGCGGGCCAGCCCTTCCCGGGCCAGGGCCAGGCAGTCGCGGGCCAGGTCGCGCAGGGTGCCGCCGCGCCAGGGGCTCTTCAGCCCCGCGCGCCAGCTGCTCTGCAGGCTGGCGTCGAGTTCGGCGAGGGAGGCCGGGCGGCACAGCGCCCAGGCGGTGCTCAGGGCCTGCTCATCGTAGAGCAGCCCCTTGAGGAGCGCCGCCGGGGCCAGGCACAGCTCGATCGGCAGGCTGTCCATGGAGCGCACCTCGATCTGCGGGCGCAGGCGCACCTCGGTGAAGAGGGTCGAGAGGTGCAGGTCCCAGTCGGCCAGGGTGGCGCGCTCGCCGGCAAAGCCCTCGGCGAGGTAGCGGCGGAAGGTAAAGCGTTCGCCGGTCATGTCCAGGTAGCGGTCGCGGCGGTGGATGAAATACATCGGCACGTCGAGGGCGTGCTCGACGTAGGCGGCGAAGCCCGCGTTCTCGTCGAAGAGGAAGGGGAGCAGGCCGCAGCGGTCGGGGTCGGTACGCCGCCAGATCTCGCCGCGGCTGGAGAGGAAGCCCGAAGGGGCGCCGTCGAGGAGCGGCGAGTTGGCGAAGAGAGCGTAGAGCAGCGGAGCGAGGGCCTGGGACAGGCGCAGGCGGGCGAAGCAGCCGGCTTCGTCGGCGAAGTCGAGGTTGACCTGGACGCCGGCAGTCTGGTGCATCATGCGCAGCCCCATGTCGCCGACCCGCTCCATGTAGGGGGCCATCACCGCGTAGCGCGGCTTGGGGACCCGGCCGATCTTCTCCAGGGGGGTGAAGGGCTGGCTGCCGAGGCCGAGGAGCAGCAGGTCGAGGTCGGCGGCCAGGGCGGTGGCCCGGCGCAGGTGGCCGGCCAGGTCGCCGTGGCTGCAGAAGAGGTTGCGGCACAGCTTGCCGGAGAGTTCGAGCTGACCCCCCGGTTCAAGGGTCACCGAGGAGTTGCCCCCCTTGAGGGCGATCAGCGCGCCATCTTCGCGGACCTCCTGCCAGTGGCCGGCCGCCGCCAGCCCCTCGAGGAGGCGGACGATGCGCGGGTAGTCGGCGGCTTCGCCGGTGCGCCGGTCGATGACCAGCTTCTCGAACTCGACGCCGACTCCCCAGCGCTCACGGGGCCGGCCGCCGGCGGCGAGGAAGGCTGCCAGTTCGGCTGGTGCGCTGACCGGCGTGGCCAGGTGATCCTTGGTAAATGTGCTCAAGACTTCAGATAGGCCGTCACGTTGGCGGCAATGGTCTCGAAGATCTTGGTGAACTCCGCCTCGTTGCGCTCCAGCAGGGTGATGCGGAAGCCCATCTCCGGGGTGCAGAAGGAGGAGAGCGGCACGGTGCAGATCCCGGTGGAGGCCAGCAGGTAATAGACGAAACGCTTGTCGAGGGAGCAGCCCGGCTGGTTGACCAGCCCTTCGACCAGTTCGCGGACTTCGTTGTTTTCGATCGGCAGCGTCTGCCGGCCGTTGAGGCGCCCCTCCTCGAAGGCCACCGCCATGTAGAAGGCGCCGTTGGTGCGGTTGACCTTCAGGCCGGGGACCTTTTTGAGGATATCGTAGGCGATGTTCGAGCAGCGTTCGTAGCGGTTCTTGCGCTCCTCGAGGTAGCCCTGGTACTCGGGATGGGTGAGCAGCGCCGGAATGGCCATCTGCGGCAGGGTGGTGGAGCAGACCTCGACCATCTTCGAGTTGAGGATGCTGGCCACGTACTGCTGGAACATCGGATCCTTGTCGGTGTTGTAGAACTCGATCCAGCCGCAGCGCGCGCCGGGCCAGGGGGCTTCCTTGCTGATCCCCTTCATGGCCATCGCCGGCACGTCGCCGATCAGGTCGGAGATCGGCTTGGTCGCCTGGCCGTTGTAGACAATGTTGTGGTAGATCTCGTCGGAGATGATGAAGAGATCGTACTCTTTGGCGATGGCGATGATCTCCTTGAGGACCCTGTCGGGATAGACTGCGCCGGTCGGATTGTCCGGGTTAATGATCAGGATCCCGGCGATGGCCGGGTTGTATTTCACCGACAGGCGCAGGTCATCGAGGTCCGGGAACCAGTTGTTGCTCGGGTCGAGGCGGTAGGAGACCGGGCGCTGGCCGGCGCTGGCGGCTTCCGCCGAGGAGTGGGTGGAGTAGGTCGGCGAGGGGCCGATGACCCGGGCCTCGCGGCGCAGGAAGCCGTAGACCTTCTGGATGGCGTCGCCCAGGCCGTTGAAGAAGAGGATGTCGTCGGCGGAAATCTGCGCCTTGCCGCGCCGGTTGGTCATTTCGGCGAGGAACTGGCGGGTCTCCAGGACCCCGCGGGTCGGGCAGTAGCCGTAGGAAGCGTCCTCCATCGCCAGGTCGGCGACGATCTTCTTCATCCACGCCGGGATCTCCTCCCCCTTGGCCACCGGGTCGCCGATATTTTCCATGTTGGTCTTGATGCCGAGGGCCTTGAGCTTGTCGGCGATGTCGACGATCGCCCGGATCTCGTAGGTCAGTTCGCCCGCCCCGATGTGCACGATGTTGGTACGCATGCCGTTCCTCTCTTTCCGCCGTTAGGGTGAAACTCCGATTAAAACAAATAAAAAGGCCACGGGCAGCTGCCGTGGCCTTGGTCTCGTCATGAAGGCGCGTCGATTACACGCCGGAGCCAGGGGCACGGGCACGGACAGCGGCCGCCGCGGCGGCCGCGCTGTTAGCTCGGGCACCAAGGGTGGCGGTAATGTCGACGATGCCGGTGTGCATGATTGTCCCCGGGAAGAATTTGGTAACTGCTAGCACACGGGCTTTCGCGTTGTCAACGATTTGTTGCGCTTTGTTGCGGTCTTGCCGGCGTCTGCCGGATGAAAACGCCTGTGGCGGCGGAGAGCGCTTGTGATATCATGCCTGCGCTTGATTACGGTGAACTGCGGAGAAGAAGTGCGTGCGCAGAACCTTGCGAAACCGGCTCCTGGTCAGCTACCTGCTTCTGGTCGCCCTCTTTGGCGGCGGAGTCGCCCTGACCCTGTTCGTCGTCAAGGGGCTCGGCCGGCACTCCGAACTGCTGGTCGACCGCTACTGGCAGGAGAGCCAGCTGCTGAACGGCGTCCACGACCTGCTCAGCGAGGTTGCGCTTTTCCTCAATGCCGCTCCAGAAGAGCCGGAGTCGGTTGCCGTCCAGGTGGCGCTGCAGAAAAAAATCGATGACCTGGTCGGTGCCATCACTTCCTCCTCGCTGCGCGACGATTTTCGCGGCGAGCAGGTCGAACGCCTGGGACAGCTCAAGGCCGGCCTGGCCGAACCCTTTGCCGTCCTTGCCCGCCTCGAACGGCAGACCCAGGTCGCCGATGAAGCGTTGGTCCCCCTCCTCGCCGAGGCCTCCCGCCTGGCCCGCCTCGACCTGTTGCGCGATTTGACCGTCGCCGCCCTGGCCTACCGCGATTACCGGATCACCGCCAACCCCTCCGACCTGGAGATCTTTCGCCAGCAGGTCGAACGGATCGCCCGTCGCCCCGCCTCGCCGGAGTTCTCCCGGCAGTTCGGCGACTTCCGCCGCGAGGGGGAGGCGGTTTTCGCCCGCCGCCAGGAGTTGCGCAGTTCCCGTGACCAGATCGTCACCTACGTCCGGGACCTGGCCCAAAGCCTGCGCGGCCGCAGTGAAGAGTATTCCCGTGAGATCATCCTGCCCGTCCGCGAGGAGATCCGCCAGGGACTGAACTCCATTCCCAATATCCTGCTCACCGCAGTGCTGGCCGGGGGGCTCGCCGCACTGCTGACTTCCCTGATCCTGGCGCGGCGCATCAGCGTGCCGATGGAGCGCGCGGCCGTGGCCCTGCGCCGCATCGAGCAGGGCGATCTCGACGCCCGCCTGGAGTCCTCGGAGAACGAGGAGGTGGCCCTGCTCGGCCGGGCGATCAACTCTCTGGCGTTGTCACTGCGCCAGACTTTGAACGATCTACACCAGACCGTGCAGCGCCTCCAGCTCAGTGAAGAGGGCTACCGGCAGATTGCCGAGCAGCGCCTGGTGCTCGAGCGGATCATCAACGGCAGCCCGACGGTGGCCTTCCTGTGCCGCTGCGAGGCAGGCTTCCCGGTGCAGTTCGTCTCGGCGAGCGTCGCCCAGTTCGGTTATCGCTCGGAACCTCTTTGCGCGGCTGGCCAGCCGATTCTCGAGCTGGTCGATCCCCTCGACCGGCAGCGGCTGGCGGAGCTGGTCAACGCCCATCTTGCCACTCGCGAAGAACATGAATTCTTCCTGGAGTTCCGGGTGGTGACGCCCCAGGGTGAGCGGCGCTGGGTCGACGGACGCCTTCTGCTGGGTTACGACGGGCAGGGCGCAGCCACCCATCTTCAGGGGGTGCTCCTCGATATCACCGAAAAGATCAGCCTGCGTGAACAGGCCGCCCAGGCCAGCCGTCTGGCCTCTCTCGGGGAGCTGGCCGCCGGGGTCGCCCACGAGATCAACAATCCGAATGCCACCATCCTCTTCAACGCGGCGGTTCTCAAGGAGATCGGCGAGGGGGTGCTCAAGCTTCTCGACGAGGTCTGGCGCGAGCGCGGCGGCTTCCAGCTTGGACGCATTCCCTACCCGCGCCTGCGCGAGGAAATCCCCCGGTTGCAGGCGGAAGTTCTCGAGGCAGCCGGAAGGATTCGCAGGATTGTCGATGATCTCAAGGAGTTCGCCGGCGCCGATCGTCCCGAGCTGTGCCAGGAGGTCGATCTCAATGCGGTGGTCCAGGCCGCCGTGCGCCTGACCGGCAACGCCCTGAAGAAGGCCACCGATAACTTCTCGGCCTCCTATGAGCCGGAGCTGCCGCTGCTCAAGGGGCATTCCCAGCGTCTGGAACAGGTCGCCGTCAACCTGCTGATGAATGCCTGCCAGGCGCTCCCCGGGCGCCAGCGTGGGATCAGCGTGCGCACCGCTCACCTGGCCGACGAGCACGCCCTGTGCCTCGAAGTTGCCGACGAAGGGGTGGGGATCGCCGCTGACGAGCTGTCCCACGTCACCGATCCCTTCTTCACCACCCGCCGTGACCGTGGCGGCACCGGCCTGGGGCTGTCGGTGTCGGCGCGGATCGTCAGGGAGCACGGCGGACAGCTGCTTATCGACTCGGTCCAGGGCAGCGGGACCAGGGTCCGGATTCTCCTCCCCCTGCCGCCCAAGGAGCCGAGCGCATGAGCACCCACCATCTGGCACCCGAAGAGCCGATCCTGCTGGTCGACGATGAGCCGTCCTGGCTGCACAGCCTCTCCTTTACCCTCGAGTACAGCGGCGGCTACGACAATCTTCTGACCTGCAGCGACAGTCGCGACCTGCTCGGCATGCTGCGCTGCCGCACGGTGAGCCTGATCCTCCTCGACCTGGTCATGCCGCATATGGGCGGCGAAGACCTTCTTGCTCAACTTGGGCGGGAGTTCCCGGCGATTCCGGTCATCGTCCTCAGCGGGCTCAACCAGCTGGAAACCGCCGTGCGCTGCATGAAACTCGGCGCTTTTGACTATTTCGTCAAGACCGGGGAGCCGGAGCGTCTCCTCGGCGGGATCGACAAGGCCCTCGGCATGCGCGCCCTGCAGCGCGAAAACCGCGCACTCTCCGACCGCCTGCTGCGGCGCAATCTCCGCCAACCCGAGCTGTTTTCCGCCTTCACCACGCGCAGCCCCAGACTCGAGGCGATTTTCAGCTATCTCGAAGTCATTTCCGGCAGCCGCGAGCCGCTGCTGGTCTGCGGCGAAGCGGGGACCGGCAGGCTTCTGGCGGCCCGGACCCTCCATCGCCTTTCTGCTCCCGAGCGCCCCTGGGTCGAAGTGGATGCCGCCCAGTTGGACGATGGAACCTTTGCGCCGGTGCTCTGCGGCGCCGAAAATCGACCGGGGCTCCTCGATCAGGCGCGCGGCGGCATTCTCTGCCTGCACGGCATCGATGGGCTTTCGATCTCCTGCCAGGCCAGGCTCATGCAGCTGCTCCAGGCGGGGGAGTACCTGCCGATTGGCAGTGCCGCCCCCCGGCGGCTCGAACTGCGCCTGGTGTGCATCTCCACCCAGGACTTGGCGGTCATGGTCGACCAGTGCCGTTTCCGTAAGGATCTTTTCTACCGGATCAGCATGCACCAGGTGCGCATGCCCCCTCTTCGCGAGCGCCTTGAGGATCTGCCCCTTCTGCTCGATGAGTTCGTCGGCACCGCCAGCGCCGCCCTCGAGCGGCGCAAACCCACTCTGCCGCGCAACCTTGCCCCGCTGCTGGCCAGCTATCGCTTCCCCGGCAATATCAGCGAACTGCGCAAGCTGGTGGCGAACGCCGTCGAGGAGAGTCCGGAGGGGCGCCTGGCCATGGAACCGTTTCGCAGCTACCTGGAGCGCAGCGCGGCGGCGCCCGCGGCGCTGGACGATGGGCCGCCGCTGCTGGTGGTTCCCGGGCGGCTCCCCACCCTGGCCGAAGCGCGCGACCTGGTCATCGCCGAGGCTCTGCAGCGCGCCAATGGCAGCCAGAGCATCGCCGCCCGTCTGCTCGGCATCAGTCAGCCGGCCTTGAGCATTCACCTGAAGAAACAGCACTCTCCCTCCGCCTGACTCCCACCGGATCCCTCCCCCCCTGCCGCAAAGCGGTAAATTAATATTTTATAACATCTCAACGGCCGGCTATGGAATGGTCTGACAGCATGATTTGCAGACGCTAATTCCTGTTCGAAAAACGACCGATTGCCTCTTGTAAGATACTAATTTTTAGGGGGAAAAATAATAATTTATTTTTTTATAAAAACGTGTTGACATAAATAAAACGTCGTATTACTTTTCAGGAAAATTCACGGTCTGCCAGCCCCGCCCTCAGGCCGCTGGAGGCCTTCATCTTCGGGGACGATCGAGATGCCCAGGGTTCGACAGGCAGCGGTGAAAGAGAAAGGGGA
>CAYQLP010000028.1:0-25212 GCA_964418505.1 uncultured Geobacteraceae bacterium
TCCCCCCCTGCCCGACCATCACTCCCTGGGACACCTGCAGCGCGCGCAACAGCGACGAGGAGGTGGTGGTCGCCCACAACTGGGACGAGATCCGCCGCTGCATGTGGAACTACGTCGGCATCGTCCGCTCGACCAAGCGCCTGGTCCGCGCCCTGCGCCGGGTGCAGATGATTCAGGAGGAGATCGCCGACTACTACTGGGACTTCTACGTCACCTCCGACCTGATTGAGCTGCGCAACATCGCCACCGTCGCCGAACTGATCATCCGCTGCGCCCTCAAGCGCCAGGAGAGCCGCGGCCTGCACTACACCATCGACTTCCCGGCCAGCGACGATGTCCACTGGAAAAAGGACACCGTCATCCGCCGGACTTTCTGATTTGAGGGAGGGCTTGTGAGTATTGACCGTTACCGCAGCGAGATCGACCGTCTCGACCGCGAACTGCTGCGCATCTTCAACGAGCGCGCCGACCTGGCGCTGAAGATCGGCGAGATCAAGAAGGAGCGCGGCCTGGCCGTCTACGATCCCGACCGTGAACGGCGCATTTTCGAGGCGATGACCGCGGCCAACCCGGGACCGCTGGAAAACGACGCCATCGTCCGCCTGTTCGAGCGCGTCATCGACGAATCGCGCCGTCTCGAGCGCATCCGCACCAAGGGGATCTGACCATGCTGATCGTGATGAAAAAGGGAGCCAGCGAAGAGCAGAAGCGCCAGGTCAAGCAGTTCCTGGTCGAGCATGACTTCGACTTCCACCAGTCGACCGGCGCCAACCGCACCATCATCGGCGTGATCGGCGACACCAAGAGCATCGACCGCGCCGAACTCGAGAGCCTGGCCGGCGTGCACGTGATTTTTCAGATCCCGGAGGAGTGAGCATGTCCGCCACCGCCACCCTGCTGGCCGCCCTGCAGAGCAAAATCGGCAGCGAGATCGCCGTTGGCGACTGGCTGACCGTGGACCAGGCGCGCATCGACGCCTTCGCCGCGGCCACCGGCGACACCCAGTGGATCCACATCGACGCGCAGCGCGCCGCCCTGGAATCCCCTTACGGGGGCACCGTGGCCCACGGCTTTCTGACCCTGGCGCTCCTCCCCTTCCTGACCGGCGGCAACACCCCCGACTACCTGCAGCGCCACTTCCCGGGGATGCGCCTGCGGGTCAATTACGGCCTCAACAAGCTGCGCTTCCCCGCCCCGGTCAAGTGCGGCGCCCGCCTGCGTGCCCGCACCGTGCTGCTCAGCGCCGCGGCGCTCGATCCGGGGATCGAGGTGGTCTACCGCTTCACGGTGGAGATCGAGGGGGAGAGCAAGCCGGGACTGGTGGCGGAGCAGGTCTTCAGAATCTTCCCTTAAGGTCGGGGCGCACCAGCCAGAAGAGCAGCAGCGCCGCCAGGGCGCCAAGGGTGTCGCAGAGCATATCCTTCTGGGCGTCCCACTCGTCTCCCTGCACGCCGAGGAACTCGATTCCCGCCCCGCCGCCGACAATCTCGGCAAATGCCCACTCGATAATCTCGTAGCCGGCGGCCACGCTCATCATGCAGGTCAGGCCGAGCAGGCTGGCCAGCACCGGACCGCACCAGCGGCGGCGGGTGGCCAGTTCGGCCACCGGATAGGCATAGAGACCGACGGCCAGGTGGCCGAGGCGATCGAAGTGATTGCGCTCCCAGCCGAAGAACTCGGTCACCCAGCCGAAGGGGACGTGGGCAAAGGTGTAGTGCCCGCCGACGGTATGCCAGAAGAGCCAGACCGCCATGAGCAGGTAGGCCAGAGTGCTGAAACGAAAGGTCCGATAGGTGGCGGCCAGGAGCGTAAAAACCAGCACCACCGGAATGCTCTCCGCCACCCAGACCTCGCGGGAGGCCGGGGCGACGGCGAGCACGGCGAAGAAAAGCAGATAGACCAGCGCCAGGAAATGCGGCAGCAAGCCTCTCCCGGGGAAAAGACCACGCCCCATGGGGCTACTTCTTGACCACCGGCTCCATGGGGCCGCCGGCCTCGCACCAGGCGGTAAAGCCGCCGGCGATGTGGCAGACGTTTTCCAGCCCCATGAGCTGGGCGACCTGGGCGGCCATGGCCGAACGCCAGCCAAGGTTGCAGTAGAAGATAAAACGACGCGCTTCGGTGAAGAGCGGCTTGTGATAGGGGCTCTCCGGGTCGATCCAGAACTCGAGCATGCCGCGCGGCACATGCACAGCCCCGGGGATCTTCCCCTCACGCCACAGTTCACGGATATCGCGCAGGTCGATGAAGGTGGTGGCGGAATCTGCCGCGGCGGCCAACGCCTCCTGCACGGGAATCGTCACCACCTCTGCTTCGGCCCGGGCCACCAATTCCTTGAAACCGATCTTTACGGCCATCGTTATCCTCCTCGCGGCCCGCTGCGCCAGGGCCAGTTGAAATAAAAAAGCGTTTTACACTCTAGCGGCTTTCCCTGCCGCTGTCCACCCTTACCAAAAGGCCAGACCCTCTCGGCAATGCCACTCGCCGATTGCGGCGCGAGGCCCTTTCCGCTACCATGTCCCCCAGCCGAGGGGCGCCGCCGCTGGCTAATTTTCAACCAGGGAGTACTGATGAAGCGCCGATTCCCCGCCGAATGGGAAGCACAGGACGGAGTCCTGCTGGCCTGGCCCCACGCCGCCACCGACTGGGTCGCGATGCTTCCCGAGGTCGAGGAGGTCTTCACCCGCCTGGCCGTGGAGATCAGTCGCCGGGAGACGGTGCTGACCATCGCCCCTCAGGCCTGCGAACTGGCCCCCCGGCTGGCCGCCGCCGGCGCCGACTGCTCCCGCCTGCGCCTGGTCCCTCTCCCAACCGACGACACCTGGACCCGGGACTTCGGCCCACTGACGATCGAAGAAGACGGTCGACGTGTGCTCCTCGACTTCACCTTCAACGGCTGGGGGCTGAAGTTCGCCTGCGCCGAAGATAACCAGGCGACCCGCCGCCTGGCCCGCCTCGGTGCCTGGGGCGCCACCCCCTGCCGGACCGTCGGCCTGGTCTTCGAGGGGGGAAGCATCGAGAGCGACGGCCGCGGCACCCTCCTGACCACTGCCGAGTGCCTCCTCGGTCCCAACCGCAACCCCCATCTCTCCCGCGAGCAGATCGAAACGCAGCTGCTCGAGCTCTTCGGCGCCGAGCGCCTGCTCTGGCTGGAGCACGGGGCCCTGGCCGGTGACGATACCGACGCGCACATCGACACCCTGGCGCGCCTGGCCCCCGACGACACCATCGTCTACGTGGCCTGTGACGATCCGGCCGACGAACACTACCTGCCGCTGCGCCGCATGGCGGAGGAGCTCGCCGCTTTCCGCACCCCCGCCGGCAGTCCCTACCGGCTCCTCCCCCTCCCCTGGCCCGGGGCGAAGTATGACGATGAGGGGGGGCGCCTGCCGGCCACCTACGCCAATTACCTGGTGATCAACGGCGCGGTGCTGGTCCCCACCTACCGCGACCCCGCCGACGCAGCGGCCCTGGGTGTCATCGCCGCCGCCTTCCCGGGGCGCGAGGTGGTCGGCATCGACTGCCTGCCGCTGATCGCCCAGCACGGTTCGCTGCACTGCGTGACCATGCAGCTCCCCGAAGGAGTCCTCTCATGAGCCGTCAACTGAGCGTCGGCCTGGTCCAGCAGCGCTGCGGCCAGGTGCGTGCCGACAACCTGGCCCGCAGCATCGCCGGCATCCGCGAGGCCGCCGCCCGCGGCGCCCGCCTGGTGGTCCTCCAGGAGCTGCACACCGGTCCCTACTTCTGCCAGACCGAGGAGACCTCCCACTTCGATCTGGCCGAGGCAATCCCCGGCCCCTCCACCGAGCTCTTCGGCGCCCTGGCCCGGGAACTCGGCGTGGTCCTGGTCACCTCTCTCTTCGAGCGACGCGCAGCCGGGCTCTACCACAACACCGCCGTGGTCCACGACAGCGACGGGCGCATCGCCGGCTGCTACCGTAAGATGCACATCCCCGACGACCCGGGCTACTACGAGAAATTCTACTTCACCCCCGGCGACCTCGGCTTCGAGCCCATCGAAACCGCGGTGGGGCGTCTCGGCGTGCTGGTCTGCTGGGATCAATGGTACCCCGAGGCGGCCCGCCTGATGGCCCTGGCCGGCGCCGAAGTGCTCATCTACCCCACCGCCATCGGCTGGGACCCCCGTGATGAGCAGGCCGAGCAGGCCCGCCAGCTGGATGCCTGGCTGACCGTCCAGCGCGGCCACGCGGTGGCCAACGGCCTGCCGGTGGTGGCGGTCAACCGGGTCGGCTACGAGGAAGACCCCAGCGGCCAGACCGCCGGGGCGCGCTTCTGGGGGCACAGCTTCGTCGCCGGCCCCCAGGGGGAATGGCTGGCCCGCGCCGCCACCGAGGAAGAGAGCGTCCTGGTCGTCGATATCGACCTGGCCCGCTGCGAAGAGGTACGGCGGATCTGGCCCTTCCTGCGCGACCGGCGTATCGACGCCTACGACGAGCTGCTCAGGCGCTATCGGGACCGCTAGCCGCTGGATCCCTCCCATCTGGACGGTCGATAGCGTAAAGGCCACCCTGCCGGGTGGCCTTTACTTATCCAAGAGGGCGGCAAGTCACCCGCGAGAGCGCAGGAAAACCGCCAAGGCGCCGGAACCGCCCAAACGCGGCGGGGCCTCGTGCCACTCAACAACCAGCCGCTGCGACTGCCGCAGGCACTCCTCGACGGCGCCGCGCAGGACCGGCCCGTGCGGCGAGCGCAGCCCCTTGCCGGTGACGATCACCACCAGCGACCAGCCCAGCCGTACCGCCTGCGCCAGGTAAGTCCGCGTGCGGCTCAAGGCTTCGTCCCGCTTTAGGCCGTGGAGGTCGAGGGTTCCGTCAGGCTGCAGCTCCTCGCGGCGCAACTGCCGGGCGCGGCGCGGCCGGGCCGACGAAGGCCCCGGCGCTGGCGCAGGCTCCTCATCGGGATCGGCAAACTCGCAGCTGGCGAGCAGGGCCGCCATATCCTCGAGCTCCTCGCCGGCGGCCGCGGCCACGACACCCGACGGCTGCATACCGAGACCGTCCATTTCGCCGAGGAAGAGCCGACGCTCATCCTCGCCCTTCTCATCCCTGCAAGCAGGCAGCCCCTTCGAAGACTCGAAGGGGCTGGCAGAGGAGCGACGGTGACGGCGGGAGGCCATCTCAGCGGCGGACGATCTTGCGCCGCCCCTGAATCGCCTTGGTATGCAGACGCATGATCGTGCCGGTTTTTTCGAGATGGAACTGGAACCACAGGTCGCCGTAGGCCTGCATCTTCATCTTTTTCCCCTCCTGCAGGGCCGCCAGGTTCTCCTCCATGCGTTCGTCCTTGGGGAGCTTCTTCAGGCCGCGCTGCATGACGGCAATCGCCTTGCCGCGTTCACCGATCTTATCCAGGCAGAAGGCGTAGAGACTCCACAGCAGCGGCTCCTTGCGGGTCACTCCGACCGCCTTCTCGAAGGTCTCGACCATCTTGCCGTTCTGGGTGCGCTTCATGTAGCAGATGGCGAGCATGGCCATGCCCACCCAGTGGCGGGCAAAGCCCTGGTTGAGCAGCTCGAAGGCCTTGCTGAAGTCACGCTTGAGGTAGTGGATGGTGCCGATCTGCGAGTTCATCTGCTGCTTGACGTAGAACTGCCAGGGCCCGAACTTTTTCTGCACGTCCTCGATCACCCGGATGGCTTTTTCCACCCGGTTGGCGGCCAGGTCCTTCTGGGCCACCTCGACCGCGGCGTTGAGCTTGAGCATGACCTGGCGCAGCACCAGGGCATAGACGCCGGCGAAAACCAGGGTGCCGATGATGACCGCGAAGGCCGAATGCAGCGATTCGATGAGCAGCAGAGGGAGGGTGACCGCAACGCCGGCGGCCAAGGCGATCAGCAGGCTGAGCATCTGGAACAGGTCCTTTCGGAGAATGGCGAGGTAATGTAGCAATCCCGCCGGCCGATGTCAAAGACAACCGACGCCGCCGCAGCTGGATGGTGCCCAGGGGATGAAGAACAGCCTGACGGAGGGGGAGCGGCTTCGCGTCAGGAACGCGAAACCGGCTTGATCAGCAGAATCTGGCCGTCCTTGAGATGAGAACCACTCAGCTTGTTCCAACTGCGCAGCTCTTTTTCCGAGATCTTGAAGCGCTTGGCGATCTGCGCCAGGGTGTCGCCGCTGCGCACCGTGTAGCGCTTGGCCACGGTTTTCCGGGCATTCTTTCCCTTGTCCTGCCCGGCCGGGGTCTCCTCGCGCAACAGGTCGCGCAGTTCGGCGGCAGTCAGGCTGCCAGCTTCGGGATTGACCGGAATGAGCAGGCTCTGGCCGACGCGCAGGGAACGGGCGCTGGCCAGCCGGTTGAAACGGACGATCTCATCACTGCGGACGCCGAAGCGCTTGGCCAGAGCACCGACCGTATCACCTTTTTTGACCTTGTGGTAGGCGACATTGACGCGCTGCTGCGCAGGCAGATTGGCATAGGCCTCAGTAAAGAGGGCGCCGGCGCCGGCCGGCACGCGTACCGGGTAGCTGCTCAGCCCCGGCGGGGTGCTCCAGCGCTTGAGTTCGGGATTAAGCTTCTTGATGGATTCGTAGTCGCTGGCTGCGAGGCGGGCAATGACGGCCAGATCAGTGGTCGAGGGGACCGTCACCTGATCATAACTGAGGGGCTCCTGGTAGCTGAGATTCTCGAATCCGTAGCGTTCCGGGTGCTTGGCGATCTGCAGGGCCGCCAGCATCTTGGGTACGTAGTTCTTAGTCTCGGGCTTGAGGTATGAGCCGCGGGCCAGTTCCCAGAAATCACGGCTGTCATAGCGCTCGATGGCCCTCTTTATCTTGCCGGCTCCAGCGTTGTAGGCCGCCATGGCCAAATACCAGTCGCCGTCGAACATCCGGTAGAGATCACCAAGATGAGCCGCCGCGGCGCGGGTGGCTTTCTCGAAGTCGCGCCGCTCGTCACGCCACCAGTCGGAGGAGAGACCGTAGAGACGACCGGTACCGTCCATGAACTGCCAGGGGCCCGAGGCCTTGGCACGGCTGAGGGCGCGATTGTTGAAGCCTGACTCGATCATCGCCAGGTAGACCAGGTCGCGAGGGAGCCCGGCTTCAGCGAAGACCTCCTGCATCATCGGCAGGTAGCGGCCGGAACGCTCGAGCCAGATGCGCATGGACTTGCTGGCCGGGCCGCTGAGGTAGCCTATGAAATAGCGAACCTTCTCGTTGTCCGCCAGTGGCAGGTCAGCCTCACTCACATCAATGAAGACCGTCTCCCCCTCTTCGGCCGGGGGATTGGCCTTCAGACCCTCCTGGGCGAGAGTGTCCTGGAGGGTCTCCTCGTCGATCGCCTCGTCATCGTCGCCCTCGGCACTGGCCAGTTCGTCATCGCTCTCATCGGTCGGGAGGAGTTCGCCGGCACTGACGCGGGGGGTGGTGCGCAGGTCAGCCGCGGCGGCGGCATCGGCCGGACGAACGGCGGTTTTGGCAGTCTGGGGGGGGAGGCGCAGCTGGGCCTGGGGGGAACTGGCGGGAGGCGCGGCGCAGCCCGCAAGGAGCAGCACGATCAAAGCGCATGTACAGAGAAATTGTACCAACCGGACAGCTCCTTACTCAGAATCGGGAGGCGTAAGGTACCCCAGGCAGGGGAGAAAGTCAAATCAGGGTGGTCAGGATGCGTCGCCGGGCCCCCAGAAGCGCTCCTCGAGAAGGTCCAGAAGGGGCGCGAAGGAGCCGCGCTGGAGGGCGCTGACCGGCAGTGCCTCATAGCGCCGGCACAGGGCCTCGACCAGTTCGGTGGAGACCAGGTCGACCTTGTTGAAGACCAGTTGGCGGGGGATCTCGTGCAGCTCGAGTTCGCGGAGGATCTTCTCGACGGCGCGGATCTGCTCTTCGCAGCGCGGATTGCCGATATCGACCACGTGCAGGAGCAGGTGGGCGTCCTCGAGCTCCTCGAGGGTGGCCTTGAAGGCTCCCATCAGGCTCTTCGGCAGTTCGCGGATGAAGCCGACGGTATCGGTGATGATCACTTCCCGCTCGTGCGGGAAGCGCAGCCGGCGGGTGGATGTATCGAGGGTGGCGAAGAGCAGGTCCTCGGTGAAGACCTCGCTTTTGGTCAGGGCGTTGAGCAGCGTCGATTTGCCGGCGTTGGTGTAGCCGACGATGGAGATGATCGGCACCCCGGCGCTGACCCGCTTGTGGCGGCGCTGGCGACGGCCGCGGCCCAGATCGTCGAGCTGCCTTTCCAGTCGCGAGATGCGGTCGTGGATGCGCCGGCGGTCGGTCTCCAGCTTGGTCTCGCCGGGTCCGCGCCCGCCGATGCCGCCCATCAGGCGCGACATGGCGGTCCCCTTGCCGGTCAGGCGGGGGAGGATGTAGCGCAGCTGGGCGAGTTCGACCTGGACCTTGCCGTCGAGGGTATGGGCGCGGCGGGCGAAGATGTCGAGGATCAGCTGGCTGCGGTCGATGACCTTGATGGCGGTGAGGGCGGTAATGGCGCGGATCTGGGCGGGGGTCAGGTCTTGGTCGAAGATCAGCAGGGTCGCGCCCTGCTGCAGGGCGCTGATTACTACTTCTTTGAGCTTCCCCTCCCCCATCAGGGTGCGCGGGTTGAGCTGCCGGGGGCGCTGCATGATGCGGTCGAGGACCGCCACGTCGGCGGTGCGGGCCAGCTCGGCGAGCTCCTCCAGGGAGTCGTCGGCCTCCTGGCGGGGGAGCTGGGTGACGGAAACCAGGATCGCCTGCTCGCGGTGGTCGGCGATGGCTACGGTCGCCGCGCGGGTGCGCTCGAGCTCGGCCTCGAGGGCGGCGATGAAGGCGGCGAAATCGAGGTCGAGACCGTGGACGGAGGCCGCCTGGTGGCTGTCGACCAGCCGACCGTCGCCGCCGGGAGTCAGATAGGCATAGTGCAGGGCCCCGGGGAGCCCGTCGGCGCCGACCGCCAGGGCGGCGATCGCGTCGAGACGCAGCAGGGCCAGGTCGTTGCGGTCGTCCTGGCTGAGCGGCTCACCCTTGAGGTGGGTGTGCAGGCAGCGCAGACCGCGCAGACCGCTGCGGCCGAGGGCGTGGTCGGTCAGGTCGGGGAGGACGATCTGGCGGTCATCGCCGACCACCACGTGGAGGATCGAGCCGTGGCGGTCGACCACCAGGCCAAGCTGGCGGCGCAGCTCGCGGGAGAGCCCGGCCAGTTCGCGGGCCAGTTCCGGGGAGATCAGCTGGGCCGGTGGGATACGCCGCCGGCCGAGGCGCTCGAGAGCCTTGTGCTGAGCGGGGCGCAGGCCGGCGAGATGGCCGTGAATCATCGCTGGAGCAAAGCGTGAGGGGTGAGAGGCGAGGGGTGAAGCAGGGACGGCTCCCGGAGTGCGGGAGCCGTCAGTCTTGCCGGGCAGTGCGGATCAAGCATCAAATCAGGCGCTGACGACAACGTTGAAGCCGCCGTCGACGTAGTGGATCTCGCCGGTGACCCCGGTGCTCAGGTCGGAGAGGAAGTAGAGGGCGGATTTGCCGACCTCTTCCTGGGTGACCGTGCGCCGCAGGGGGGCGAAGTCGTCCATCAGCTTGATCTTGCTCTTGAAGTCGCCGACGGCCGAGGCCGCCAGGGTGCGGATCGGGCCGGCGGAGATGGCGTTGACGCGGATTTTCTTTTCGCCGAGCTCGGCGGCCAGGTAGCGCACCGAGGCCTCGAGGGCCGCCTTGGCCACCCCCATGACATTGTAGCCGGGAACGGCGCGCTCGGCGCCCAGGTAGCTCATGGTGATGATGCTGCCGCCGTCGTTCATCAGCGGCGCCGCGCAGCGCGCCATGGCGACCAGCGAGTAGGCGCTGATGTCCATGGCCAGGTGGAAGCCGTCGCGGCTGGTCTGGGTAAAGGAGTGCTTGAGGTCCTCGCGGTTGGCGAAGGCCACCGAGTGAACGACGAAGTCGATGCTCCCCCATTCTTTGGCCAGAACGGCGAAGGTCTCCTCGATCTGCTCATCGCTGGCGACGTCGCAGGGGAGGATCAGCTCGGAGCCGAGGGACTGGGCCAGGGGCCGCACCCGCTTCTCGAGCGACTCGTTGAGGTAGGTGAAAGCCAGGGTGGCCCCCGCAGCCTGCAGCTGCTGGGCGATCCCCCAGGCGATACTCATATCGTTAGCGACACCGAAGATGATCCCGCGTTTACCATCCATCAGCCCCATGGCTCAACTCTCCTTGCGTGTGGTCGGTCAGTCTGGACTTGTAGCAGAACTGCGCTGCGAAGGCAAGAGGAGCGAAGGCAAAGGGTTGACAGCGCGGTGCGCTGCCGCTACAACCCGGCCATGGATTTCCTCACCCTTCTCGGCATCGCCCTGGCCCTGGCCATGGACGCCTTCGCCGTCGCCCTCGGCACCGGCATGAAGCTTTCCGCCCTGACCGGCCGCCACCTCTTTCGCCTCGGCTTCCACTTCGGGCTCTTCCAGGCGCTGATGCCGATCATCGGCTGGCTGGCGGGGCTGAGCGTCCTTGACTATATCGCCGCCTGGGACCACTGGATCGCCTTCGCCCTGCTGGCCCTGGTCGGCGGCCACATGCTCAAGGAGGCCTTCGACGCGGAGGGCGAGGAGAGCAGCGCCGGCGACCCGACCCGCGGGCTGTCGCTGGTCCTCCTCTCGGTGGCGACCAGCATCGACGCCCTGGCGGTGGGCTTCTCGCTGAGCGTCCTCGGCGTCTCGATCTGGTGGCCGGCCCTGGTCATCGGCCTGGTCGCCGGAGTCCTCACCGTGGCCGGCATGCTGCTGGGGCGGCGCGCCGGCGACCACTGGGGCCCCCGGGTGGAGATTGCCGGCGGCCTGGTGCTGATCGCCATCGGCATCAAGATCCTCGCCGAACACACCCTCTTCAGCTGACCCGCCGCGCCGCCCGCTCCCGCAACTCCTCCACGCACAGATACGGCACCCGCAGGTTGCCCAGGCCGCTGCCCAGCGCCGGCCCCCCTCCCGGGTGGTGGAAGTCCGAGCCGCCGGTGGCGATCAGTCCGCGGCGCCGCGCCAGGGTCAGCAGGCGGTCGACGGCATCGTTCCCCGCCCCGCCGTACCAGACCTCCATCCCGTCCAGCCCCTGGGCCTGCAACTCGTCGAGAAGCCCGGGGAGGCGCTCTTCGCCGATGCCGATGAAGTGCGGGTGGGCCAGCACCGCGCAGCCGCCGGCGGCGTGGAGCAGGCGGATCGCCTGGTCGGCCGGCAGGTAGCGCTTGGCGACATTGCAGGGGACCAGGTAGCGGACGAAAGCTTCCTCCATGGTGCGCACGTAGCCGGCCGCCAGCAGGGCCCGGCCAATGTGCGGGCGGCCCAGCGTCCCCCCGGCCAGGGACAGGACTGCGGCGAAGTCGAGGGGCGTCCGTCCTTCGCCGCTGAGGCGCTCGTTGACGCGCTCGAGGATCCGCCGGTTGCGCCCGGCGCGAAAGTCGCGGAACTCGGCCATGGCCTGGCGCAGGGGAGGATCGTCGGGGTCGAAGGCGTAGCCGAGCAGATGGAGGTCGCTCAACTCCCCCCAGACCACCGAGAGTTCGACCCCGGCGAGGATTTCAACGCCGGAGCCGCTGGCGGCGGCACGGGCCGGAGCGATGCCGTCGAGGTTGTCGTGGTCGGCCAGGGCGATGGCGCGCAGCCCGGCAGCCGCGGCAGCGGCGACCAGTTCGGCCGGGGTTAGGGTCCCATCGGAATAAGTGCTGTGCAGATGCAGGTCGACACAGCCTTGCAGGGGCGGAAGCATCGCAATCCTCGCAGTCGGGCGGCCAGGCGCCGCAGAATGCCTGATCCTAGCACGGCACTGCGAAGCCGTCACCGGAAAGCGGTTGACAAGGCGTCGGCCGCGTGATTCCCTGTCCCGGCAACCTTCTCCGGGACCTGCCATGCCGCCCTTGCTCGACATCACCAACCTGCAGACCTTCTTCTTCACCCCCGCCGGCCTGATCAAGGCGATCAACGGGGTTGACCTGCACATCGACAGCGGCGAGACGCTGGCCCTGGTCGGCGAATCGGGGTGCGGCAAGTCGCTGACCGCCCTGTCGCTGCTGCGCCTGGTCCCCGAGCCGGGACGGACGGTCGGCGGGGAGATCCTCTTCGACGGCCGCGACCTGCTGCGCATGCCCCTCACCGAAATGCGCCGGGTCCGCGGCAACCGCATCGGCATGATCTTCCAGGAGCCGATGACTGCGCTCAACCCGGTCCTGCGCATCGGCGAGCAGATTGCCGAGGTGCTGCGCCTCCACCACGGCAGCAGCCGGGCACAGGCCTGGGAGCAGGCGGTGGAGGCGCTGGCCGGCGTCGGCCTCCCCGCCCCCGCCGAACGCGCCCGCGACTACCCCCACCAGCTCTCCGGCGGCATGCGCCAACGGGTGATGATCGCCATGGCCCTGGCCTGCACCCCGCAGCTGCTGATCGCCGACGAACCGACCACCGCGCTCGACGTCACCATCCAGGCCCAGATCCTCGACCTGCTCGGCGACTGCCGGCGGCGGCACGGCATGGCGATCCTGCTGATCACCCACGATCTCGGCATCGTCGCCCAGCACGCCGACCGGGTGGCGATCATGTACGCCGGGCGGATCATGGAGAGTGCCCCGGTGCGCGAGATTTTCGCCGCTCCGCGCCACCCCTACACCCGCGGGCTGCTGGCCTGCGTTCCTCGGCTGGGGGAGAAGCGCAGGCGCCTGACGCCCATCGAGGGGGCCGCCCCGAGTGCCGGGGCGCAGAGCGACGGCTGCCCCTTCCTGGAGCGCTGCCCGGCCCCCTTCGCCCCCTGCCGCGGCCAGCTGCCGCCCCTGCGTGAAGTCGCCCCCGGCCACCTGGTGCGCTGTTGGGAGGGCTCATGAAACAGCCCCTGCTGGCCGTCAGCGACCTGCGCAAGACCTTCCGCCGCCCCGGCGCCACCCCGGGCGCCAAGCCCCAGCTGATCCGCGCCGTCGACGGTGTCTCTTTTGCCGTGCAGTCCGGCGAGACCCTTGGACTGGTCGGCGAGTCGGGGTGCGGCAAATCGACGGTCGCCCGGCTGATCCTGCGCCTGCTCGAGGCGGATGGCGGCGAAGTGCGCTACCAGGGGAGGAATCTGCTCGCCCTGCCGCGCCGGGAGTTGGTTCCGCTGCGCCGCGACCTGCAGATGATCTTCCAGGATCCTTTCTCCTCCCTCAACCCGCGACAGAAAGCCGGCGCCATTGTCAGCGAACCGCTGCTCATCCATGGGCTGGCCGGACGCGATGAGCTGCGCGAGCGGGCGATCGAGCTGCTGCGCACCGTAGGCCTGGGTCCCGAGCACGCCGAGCGCTACCCCCACGAGTTCTCCGGCGGCCAGCGCCAGCGCCTCGGCATCGCCCGGGCCCTGGCCGTCCGTCCCCGGGTGGTGATCGCCGACGAGCCGGTCTCGGCTCTCGATCTGTCGATCCAGGCCCAGATCGTCAACCTCCTCCAGGATCTCCAGGAGCAGTTCGGCCTGACCTATCTTTTCATCTCCCACGACCTTGGCCTGATCGAGCACATCTGCAACCGGGTGGCGGTCATGTATCTCGGCCGCATCGTCGAACTGGCCCCGGCCGCCGGGCTCTACGCCGCTCCGCGCCACCCCTACAGCGAAGCGCTGCTCAACGCCGTGCCGATTGCCGACCCGACCCGCACCCGTCGCCAGCCGCTGATCAGCGGCGAGATTCCCTCGGCGGCCGCCCCGCCGCCGGGCTGCCATTTCCACCCCCGCTGCCCCTATGCCCGCGCGCTCTGCGCGGTCGACGCCCCCCCCCTGGCCGAAGTCGCCCCCGGGCACCTCTCCTCCTGCCACTTCAGCAGCGAAGTCGGCAGATATCGACAGCGACCGGCTTGACGGAACCGCCACGGGACCGCACAATTAAAGAACCGTGGACGACAACCCAACGACACCCCCCCCGCCGCCCTGGCACACCCTGAGCGCCGCCGCGACCTGCGCCCGGCTGGAGAGCTCTGCGCAAGGGCTTTCTGCCGTCGAAGCGGCGCACCGCCTGGCCAGCGCAGGTGCCAATGAACTGCGCTCCACTGCGGGAAACAGCCCGTGGACGCTGCTGGCCGCCCAGTTCAGGAACATCATGATCCTGATTCTGCTGGCCTCCACGGCAGCCTCGGCGCTCCTCGGCCACACCCTGGAAGCAGCGGTGATTACCGTCATCGTCCTCTTCGCCGTGGCCCTGGGCTTTCTCCAGGAATACCGCGCGGAACGCGCCCTGCAGGCCCTCGCCCGCCTGGCCGCGCCGCAGGCCACCGCCCTGCGCGAGGGACGCGAGGTGCGCATCGCCGCCCGCGAGCTGGTGGCCGGCGACGTGGTCCTGCTCCAGGCCGGCGACCGCATCCCCGCCGACCTGCGGCTCCTCGAGACAGTCGGGCTGCACTGCCAGGAGGCCCCGCTGACCGGCGAGTCCCGGGCGGTGGAGAAGCACGCCGAGCCTCTGGCGGAGCTCTCCCTCCCCCTGGGGGACCGCACCTGCATGGCCTACGCCGGCACCACGGTGAGCGTCGGCCGCGGCCGGGGAGTCGTGGTGGCCACCGGCATGCGCAGTGAATTCGGGCGCATCGCCGGAATGCTCGAAAGCATCGAGAGCCGTGCCACCCCCCTCCAGGAAAATCTCGATCGGGTCGGCCGGCAGCTGGCCAGGGCCGCCCTGCTGGTCGTCGTGGCCATTGTCGCCGCCGGCTGGTGGCGCGGCCAGCCCTTCTTCGAGATGCTGGTCTTCGGCATCGCCCTGGCCGTGGCCGTGGTCCCGGAAGCCCTCCCCGCGGTGGTCACCGTCTCCCTGGCGCTGGGGGTGCGGCGCATGGCCGCCCGCCATGCCCTGCTGCGCCGCCTCCCGGCCGTCGAAACGCTCGGCTGCACCACGGTGATCTGCGCCGACAAAACCGGGACCCTGACCCGCGACGAGATGACGGTGCGGCGCCTGGTCACCGCCGAGGCTGATTACGCGCTGAGCGACGAGGAGGCCCCGCCGGCCCCGGCCGGCAGCGTCATCCGGCGCCTGCTCACGGCGGCGGTCCTGGCCAGCGACGCCCACTTCGTCCCGGGGAGCGCCGACAGCCCGCGAACGGCCAGCGGCGATCCCACCGAGGTGGCGCTGCTGGTCGCCGCAGCGCGCAGCGAGCTGGAGCAGAGCGCATTGTCGGCGGCGGCCCCGCGCTGCTGGGAGAGCCCTTTCAGCTCCGAAACGCGGCGCATGCTAACCCTGCACGAGGATGGCGGGACCTGCTTCGCCTGCGGCAAAGGGGCTCCGGAGGTGATTCTTGCCGCCTGCACTGCGGTCCTCACCGCCGCCGGGCCGCAGCCCCTGGACGAACCCAGGCGCACGGCCCTCCTCGACCAGGCCCGCCGGCTGGCCGGCGAGGGGCTGCGCGTCCTGGCCGTGGCCGACCAACAGCCGGCCACCCCGGCCAGCGCCGGCAGCGGCATGACCTTCCTCGGCCTGGCCGGGATCAGCGACCCGCCGCGCCCCGAGGCCGCTGCGGCCATCGCCCGCTGTCGCAGCGCCGGCATCCGCCCGGTGATGATCACCGGCGATCATCCCCTCACCGCCGCCGCCATCGCCCGCGAAGTCGGCCTGCTCGACAAGGGGCTGGTGCTCACCGGTGCCGAGCTCGAGGAGCTGGACGACGCCGCCCTGGCCCGGGCGGTGACCGAGACCGAGGTCTTTGCCCGGGTCGCCCCCGAGCACAAGCTGCGCATCGTCGCGGCCCTGCAGGAACGCGGCGAGGTGGTGGCGATGACCGGTGACGGGGTCAACGACGCCCCGGCCCTCAAGCGCGCGGATGTCGGCATCGCCATGGGAGTCAGCGGCACCGACGTCGCCCGCGAGGCGGCGGCCATGACCCTGGCCGACGACAATTTCGCCTCGATCGTTGCGGCGGTCGAGGAGGGCCGGGCGATCTACAGCAACATCAAGAAGTACCTGATGTACCTGCTCTCCTCGAATATCGGCGAAATCGGCCTGATGGCCGGCGCCGCCGCCCTCGGCCTGCCCCTGCCGCTCACCGCGGTGCAGATCCTCTACGTCAACCTGGCCACCGACGGGCTGCCGGCCCTGGCCCTGGCCTTCGATCCCCCCTCCCCGGATCTGATGCACCACCCGCCCCGCCATTCCCGCCAGGGGATCTTCACCCGTCCGGTGATCCTGCTCATGGTCTTCGGCGGGGTCTGGTCGACTTTTGCCAACCTCGCCCTCTTCATCTGGGCGCTGCATTCCGGACGCCCCCTCAACGAAGCCATGACCATGACCTTCGTCTCCCTGGTCCTGATCCAGTTCGGCAAAGCCTACGGCTTTCGCTCCGAGCGGATCCCGATCCTGCGCCAACCCTTTGCCAACCGCTGGCTCAACCTGTCGATCGCCTGGGAGTTCCTGCTCCTGCTGGTGGTCGTCTACCTCCCCCCCCTGCACACCCCCTTCGCGACCTTCGCCCTCACCGGCATCGACTGGCTGATCGTCAGCGGCGTGGCCCTGACCATCATCCCCGCACTCGAAGCCGGCAAATGGCTGTCCCGTCAGCGCTGGCCCGAGTATTCCGGCTGACCCCGGGGGATAAGCGCAGCGCGCACTTTCCATCTCGCTAACGCGTCATTTTTCTGGTAGATTTCCGGATTGAACCGAGTCGCAATCCACTCGCCAGGCCCGCCCATGCCGACCAGCAAAGAGGCCCCCATCGGGGTCACCACCCTCGAAGACATCAGCGCTCTGATCCTGCAGTCGCACGATCTCGACGAAACCCTGCGCAATATCGTCGCCCTGGTCGCCCGGCGGATGAAGGCCGAGGTCTGCTCGATCTACCTCCTCGACGCCGACCAGCAGACCCTGCGCCTGCGCGCCACCCGCGGCCTGTCGCGGCGGGCGGTCGGCAAGGTCACCATGCGCATCGGCGAGGGGCTCACCGGCATGGCCGCCCAGGAGCGCCACCCCGTCGCCATCAAGGAGCCGGAGAGCCACCCCCGCTACCGCTATTTCAAGGAGACCGGCGAGGAGAAATTCCACTCCTTCCTCGGCATCCCGCTCTTCGACCGCAACGCTCCCCTGGGCGTCATCGTCCTGCAGACCCGCGAACTGCGCGAATTCCGCAAGGACGAGATCAGCGCCCTGTCAACGATCGCCTTTCAGATCTCCTCGATCGTCGTCAACGCCCGCCTCCTCGACTCGATCCGCTCCAAGGAGGAAGAGGCCCGCCAGGTGGCGGCGCAGCTCGCCGACGTCCGCCAGAGCCTGGCCGCGCGCGAAGCACCGCCGGCCACGACGGTCAGCGTGTTGGCCGGAACCATCGCCTACCCCGGGGTGGCCACCGGCCCGGCGGTGATCCTCCAGGAACGGCTGGGCTTTGCCGATATCCTCCACGAGGCGGAGATCGACATCGATGCCGAACTCCAGCGCCTCGACAACGCCCTCGAGAAAACCGCCATCCAGACCCTCTTCCTGGAAAAGCGCGTGGCCGAGCGCCTCTCCGAGCAGGATGCGGCGATCTTTCATACCCACCTGATGATCCTCGAAGACCGCGGCTTTATCGAGAAGCTGCGCGGGGAGATCCGCCAGGGGCGCGGGGCCGCCGGGGCGCTGGAGAAGGTGGTGGCCAACTACCTCGAAGCCTTCGCCCGCATGGAGGACCCCTACCTGCGCGAGCGCGCCGCCGACATGGAGGACATCGGCCGGCGCATCCTCGCCAACCTGGTCGGCAACGGCAGCGACAGCCTCCTGCAGCTGCGCCACCCGGGGATCCTGGTGGCCCGCCAGCTGCTGCCCTCGGACATGGCGACCCTGGACAGCGACAAGATCCTCGGCATCGTCACCGAGGTCGGCGAACAGAACGCCCACGCCGTGATCATGGCCAAGTCGATGGGCATTCCGGCGATGGTGGCGGTCCGCGGACTGCTCAAGCGCGTCGCCCCCGACACCGAGCTGATCCTCGACGCCAACTCCGGGCGTCTCTACGTCGACCCGCCAGCCGCCATCCGCAAGGAGTACCGGCGACTGGTCGCCGACCAGAGCCGTGAGCAGAGCCGTCTAGACGAATTCCGCGAGCGGGCGGCGCGAACCGCCGACGGCACGCGCATCACCCTGCGCGCCAACATCGGCCTGCTCAGCGACATCGAAGTGGCCAAGCGCTTCGGCGCCGAGGGGGTCGGCCTCTACCGCACCGAGTTCCCCTACATGGCCCGTGGCGACTTCCCCGACCGCAACGCCCAGTACGAGCTCTACCGGCGGGTGGTGGACGGCTTCGCCGGCCAGGCGGTGACCATCCGCACCCTCGACATCGGCGGCGACAAGGCCCTCCCCTACTTCGCCCCGCCGCAGGAGGACAATCCCTTCATGGGCTGGCGTTCGGTGCGCGTCTCCCTCGACAACCGTGACATCTTCCGCACCCAGATCGAAGCGATCCTCATGGCCGCGCTGCACGGCCCGGTGCGCCTGCTCTTCCCGATGATCTCCAGCCTCGACGAAGTGCGCGCCTGCCGGGAGGTCATCAAGGAAGCCGAAGCCGAACTGCGCAGCGCCGGGGTGCCCTTTGCGGAGAGCCTGCCGGTGGGGGTGATGATCGAGGTGCCGGCGGCGGTGCGCCTGGTCACGCGCCTGGCCGCGGAAGTCGACTTCTTCGCCCTGGGCACCAACGACCTGATCCAGTACCTGCTGGCCGCCGACCGCAACAACCCTCTGGTCAGCAGGTACTACGACCCCCTGCACCCGGCGGTCCTCCAGGCGATCGCCGAAGTGGTCGACAATGCCGGCCGCTTCGGGCGCAGCGTCTGCCTGTGCGGTGAGATGGCCACCGACCCCCTGCACCTCCTCCCCCTGGTCGGCATGGGGCTGCGCGAATTTTCCATGCCGGCGCCCTACATCCCGCGCACCAAGGCTTTTCTCGGCAGCCTGGAGCTGGCCGTCGCCCTGCGCTCCTGGCAGGAAGTCGCCGCCCTGGACACCAGTGCGGAAACCCGCGCCGTCCTGGCTGCCATCCTCAAGGGTGCAGATCACAGCGTCGCCCCGGGGAGCGGATAAACGCGGCAGGCTGCCGCTGCATGCAGTGAAGGGAAAACAGGGGGGGAACCCGCCGGGAAGCGGCGGGGGGCAGTCAGCCTCTAGGGGCGGCCGGCAGGCTCACCCGGCAGGCTCGGCGAAGGGATGAAGCGGCGCCCCGCCTCATCCCAGCGGTAGCCGCCGGCACTCCACAAACGCTCCAACTCTTCCCAGTCGATCTTCACTCCGGCCATCTCATCAACAGTGTGGGAGGCCTGCAGCATCTCCCCATCATCGATCCGGCCGCTGCCATCGAGGTCGGCCCACAGCAGGGTGGCGATCCTGACGCGGTCGTCGCCCTGAACCGCCATTGAATTCTTCCCTTCCGCAGGACCGGCAATCACCTCCCCCTGGAAAACCGCCACGGAACCGACCTGGGCGGCGGGGGGCTGGGCCAGGTAGACAATCCGCTCCCGTTCATCGCCGGCCTTGATGATCCAGCGCACCATGCCGGTCTCGTTGTCGAGACTCGACGGGGGCGGGTCGGCTTGAAGAAGTTTCCAGCCGCGGGGGAGATACTCCTTGACGATAAAACCACCTTCTTCGCCACGTCGGGTCAACAGGAGCCGGACCGGCAGGTCGCTGCGCGGAGCGGCGTGGGGTGGCAGAAGGCGCTCGGCGGTGACGGGCACCGGCAGGGCCTGACGCTGGCTGTGCCAGAGCACGGCGAGCAGGGCGAGAGAGACCACCACCGCCAGCAGACTGACCAGCACCAGGGGCAGCTGGCTCCGGCGCGGAGCAGTCACCGGCGCGGTGGGGACAGCGGGCTTGAGAAGCAGTTCATCGAGGGGCACCTCGAGAGCCTCGGCCAGTTTGAGGGCATTCTCCCGACGCATGGTCGGGTAGCGATTGTTTTCCCAGCGCGAAACCGTATCGGTGGTCACCCCGACCACTTTGCTGACGTACAGCTGGGTCAGGCGCCGCTCCTCGCGAAGGCGCCGGAGCGCGCTCCCATCGAGTTGCACGCTGGCCGAACTTTCGTAGATCTGACGATTCATACGCCGATTCTAGCATCCGGACAAAGGCCGGTAAAGCCCCCGAAAGGCCCCGCCTGGAACTCGACATTTACCAGCTAAGCAATTGTAATCAGGGCTTCAAGACTAGACATCTGGTTACTTTTGACCCGATGTCTAATGAAAAGCCCGGCAGGCGATGCTATAGGTATCGTGAATTCACGAGCACGCCGGAAGGCGGCTCGACAACCACCCCGAACAGGAGGAAAAAGAAATGAAGCGTCTGATCGTCATGTTGATGGTACTGGTATTCGTCGGCGTCGGCATCGCCATTGCCGCTGACAGCGTGGTGTACGAAGCCTCCCAGGGCAAAGTCACCTTCAACCACAAGGCCCACGCCGAGAAGCTGAAGAACGACTGCAGCAAGTGCCACCAGGGCAAGCCGGCCAAGATCGCCATGAGCAAGGACGCCGCCCACAAGGAACTGTGCGTGAAGTGCCACAAGGAGATGGGCGGTCCCGTCAAGTGCGGCGATTGCCACAAGAAGTAAGCGTCGGGTTATCGACCCAGACACGAAAGGCGCCGGGAGACCGGCGCCTTTCGCTTTTCGTGGGGACGAATCAGCCCTCAGTCGAGACGCAGGACGTCCACGGCGACGTGCAGCTCATGCTCACCGCCGCCATAGGCCACCCCCTTGAGGGGCGTGACGTCGCTGTAGTCGCGCCCCCAGGCGACGGTGATGTGGCGCTGGGCCGGGCGCTGATTGTTGGTCGGATCGTAGTCGGACCAGCCCTGACCCGGCTGGTAGACGGCGAACCAGGCGTGAGAGGCATCGGCACCCACCAGGCGCTCGCGCCCGGGGGGGGGGTCGGTTTCGATGTAACCGCTGACGTAGCGGGCCGCCAGCCCCAGCGACCTGAGGCAGGCGATGCCGAGATGGGCAAAGTCCTGGCAGACCCCGCTGCGATGCTCGAGAACCTCGTGCAGGGGGGTGGCCACGGTGGAAAAGGCCGGGTCAAAGGTGAAGTCGTCGAAAATCCGCCGCATCAACTCCGCCACCGCCTCGGCGCAGGGCCGCCCGGGGGGGAAGGAGAGCCGGGCGTAGGCGGTCACCGCCTCATCGCTGGCCAGCATCGGCGAGTCGAGGGTGAACTGCAGGGCTGTCAGCCCCGCCGGGCTGCGGTCCTGGCGCAGGGCCTCGCGCACGGCCTCCCAGGAGAGCGAGGCCCCGCTTTCGAAGAGGTCTTCCTGGGGGGGACTGACTTCGACTTCGCTGACCGCCGTGACCTTGAGGAGGTCGTGGGGCTGCTGAATCGAGAAATAGTCGGTGCGGTTGCCGAAGAAGTCGCAGCCCTGCCAGTGGTCGTTGGGGAAGGGCTCGACCTGCAGCCGGGCGGAGAGCAGGCGCTGCCCGGGGAGTTCGCGAGGAATCAGGCGGGCGAGGTTGTAGCACAAGCCCACCGGCGCTTCGTAGCGGTACTCGGTGGCGTGGGAGATCCGGTACCTCATACGTCCTCGTCCTGGAGCTGGGGACCAAGCTGCTGCGGGGTCTGGGCGTGGCTGAAATAGGTGCCGGTGAGAACGTCGCTGAGCTGCCAGAGGGCATCGGCCTGGCCGGCCAGCAGTTGGTCGAGCCCTGCATAGAGCCCGTCTTCCTCTGAGCAGTGGTCAAGGGCGTCGGGGGCGGCGAGGCGCAGGGTCGAAAAAGCCTGGAGGAGACAGCGCTCGTCCGCGGCCAGCCGTTCGCGCCGCCGTCCACGCGGCAGGACGTGGACGTGCTCGCGAAGACGGGCCAGCTGGTAAGCCAGCGAGCGCGGGTGCTCCTGGTCCATGAGCAGCAGTTCGAGAACCGTCGGCCGGTGCATGTAGGAGCGATAGCGGCGGCGGAAGGTGTTGAGGCTGTCGCAGATGACCAGCAGGGTTTCCATCAGCTGGCGTTGCACCGCTTCGCCGTGCATGGGCACCAGGGTGGCCCGCAGCAGGGCGATCAGCCCGAGGCCGCGCTCGATGCGCCGGCCGATGTCCAGCATCAGCCAGCCCGCCTCGCGGGGCATGCTCTCGGCGGCCAGACCGCTGAAGGCCACCAGCTGCATGACCAGGTGATCGAGGCGCTCCTTGATCCGCTGCCCCCCCGCCCCGGTCCCGGGCTCGCTGCCGAACCAGTCGCTGTTGAGGGCATCGATGATCCGCCAGATCTCCACGGGCCACAGGTCGCGCACGGTCATCGCCGACTGGCTGAAGGAGCGCAGGGTCGAGGAGAGGCTGCCGACCCGTTCGGCATCGTGGAGCAGGGCATGCAGCTCGGCGCGCGGCCGGTCCAGCAGCTTCCCCCCACCCTCGCCGACAAAGCCCGGATAAGTCGAGGTGATGTGGGTCAGGGCCCGCAGCAGGCTGTGGAGGTGGGGCTTGAGGGCCTCCCCGGCGCTCTCGTCCTGCTGTTCGCGACGCAGCTGCAGGATGGCGCGCAGCAGGCGGGCCGTCCCTTCGGCCCGCTCCACGTAGCGGCCGGCCCAGAAGAGGTTGTCGGCCGCCCGGCTGGTCAGCGGCTCGGCGCGGAAGGGGAGCACCTGGGTCCCCTTGGCCTGACGCCACAGGCTGACGTAACGCACCGGGCTCTCCGAGAGCACCCAGTTGTCCTTGCTCAAGCCCCCGGACTTGTTCGACACCACCAACTCGCCGGCCCCGGGGGCGACGCGGGTCAGCCCCCCGGGCATGACGCTGTAGCCGTCGTCGGTGGCGACCGTGAAGGAGCGCAGAATCAGGTGGCGATCCTCGATGCGGTCGTCGACCAGGGAGGGGGCGGTGGAGAAATCGACCACCTCCTGGCCGACATAGAGGTGCGGCGCGCGGCGGATGCGCTCGCGCAGCTCATCGCGTTCGTCACTCGACAGCTGGGCGCCGAAGATCGCCCGGTAGCCGCGGGTACGGTGGATCGGCTTGACGACCAGGCGCTCGAGGTTGTCGAGGACAAACTGCGCCTCGCGGCGCTGGCCGCACCACCAGGTGGCCACCGAGGGGAGGATCAGCTCCTCGCCAAGGAGGTGGCGAGCGATGCCGGGGAGGAAGACCTGCAGGCCGTGATTCTCGAGGATGGCGCTGCCGATCGGGTTGACCACCGCCACGTTGCCGAGGCGCACGGCCTGAAGGAGGCCGGCGATCCCCAGCCGCGAGTCCTCGCGCAGTTCGAGGGGATCGCAGTAGGCGTCGTCGATACGCCGGAGGATGACGTCGACCTGGTCGAGCCCCTCCAGCGATTTGAGCCAGACCTTGCCGTCGCGGACGCTGAGATCATCCCCCTGAACCAGGGTGTAGCCGAGGTAGTCGGCCAGGTAGGCGTGCTCGAAATAGGTGGGGCTGTAGGGTCCGGGGGTAAGCAGGACGACGCGCGGCTCCTCGCGGTTGCGCGGGGCCAGGCGAGCCAGGCGCTCGCGGAGGAGCTGGAAGAAGCTGGCCAGGCGCTTGACGTGGCACTCGTGGAAGAGCGCCGGGGCGACCCGCGTCATGACCATGCGGTTTTCCAGGGCATAGCCGGCCCCGGAGGGAGACTGGGCGCGGTCGTCGACCACCCACATGCGCCCGTCGGGCCCGCGAGCCAGGTTGGAGGCGGAGAAGACCAGCGGCCGTCCGGCCAGGGCGGCCATCCCGGCGCAGCAGCGCTGGAAGCCGGTGTGGGCGAAGACCAGCTCCGGGGGGAGGAGCTGGTCCTTGAGCAGGCGCTGCGGCCCGTAGAGGTCGGCGAGGACCAGGTTGAGGAGTTCGGCGCGCTGGCTGAGCCCGGCCTCGACCGTCGCCCATTCGGCGGCGCTGATGAAGAGCGGGATCGGGTCGAGCTGCCAGGGACGGGCGGTGCCGCGCAGGCCGTCGATGACGTTGAAGGTCACCCCGTTTTCGCGCATCAGCCGCTGCGCCTCCTGGTGGCGGCGCTTCAGGCCGTGGCGGCCGAGATGGTCGATCTCATGAAAGAGCGCCGCCCAGTGGGGCAGCAGCTCGCCGGCGCCGGCGAACATTTCGGCGCTGCGCTCGAGGTGCGGAGCGTAAAACTGGGTCAGCGACCCGTCAGTCGTGTGAAGCGGCTGTGACACGCGGAATCCTTAGAGAAGAATCGAACCATCCGAACCGCTGATTATAGGCCAGGATGGCGGCGCAAATCCACGGTGCAGGGGAATTCGGGCTGGGCTTCTTCGGCCGGCGGCGGGACGCCCGGAACTCCGGTTGGGCCGGCGGCGGTGAAAGTCCCGGCGCTGCCGCCCACCGGCGGCGCGATCTGGACGGCGCCCGGGGTGCCGCCCAGATCCCAGAAGCGGGTGATGCGCCGGGCCTCGGCCTCGCAGGCGTTGACCGGGAAGACCTCGTAGCTGCGCCCCCCCGGGTGAGCGACGTGATAGGTGCAGGAGCCGAGGGCCAGTCCGCTCCAGGCGTCGATGACGGTGAAGACCAGCGGCGCGCTGGGGGGTATGGTCGGGTGCAGAGCCGAGGGGGGCTGCCAGGCCCGGTAGCGGACCCCGACCACGAACTCGCCGTGGCGGCCGGTGGCGCGCAGCGGCAGGCGGCGACCGTTGCAGACCACCGCGTGGCGCGCCTCGTTCAGGCCGGTAATGCGCAGTTGCAGGCGCTCCACCGAGGAGTCGACGAAGCGTGCCGTCCCCTGGCTGCCCATCTCCTCGCCGAGGACGTGCCAGGGCTCGATGGCGAAGCTCAGTTCCAGTTCCATGCCGTCGACGGCGATCCGCCCGAGGTGCGGGAAGCGGAACTCGAAGAAGGGCTCGAGCCACTCCAGCTCGAAGGGGTAGCCGGCCCGGCGCAGGTCGGCGACCACGTCGCCGAGATCCTCGCGAACGAAATGAGGGAGGAGGAAGCGGTCGTGGAGCTCGGTCCCCCAGCGCACCAGCGGGTGGCGGTACGGTTCCTTCCAGAACCGGGCGATCAGGGTGCGCAGGAGCAGGGCCTGGACCAGGGCCATGCGCGCGTGGGGGGGCATCTCGAAGGCGCGCAGTTCCAGCAGGCCAAGCCGCCCGGCCGGGCCATCAGGGGAGTAGAGCTTGTCGATGCAGAACTCGGCGCGGTGGGTGTTGCCGGTCAGGTCGACGAGCAGGTTGCGGAAGAGGCGGTCGACCAGCCAGGGGGGGACATCCACCTCGGGCAGCTGCTGGAAGGCGATCTCCAGTTCGTAGAGGGCGTCGTTGCGCGCCTCGTCGACCCGCGGCGCCTGGCTGGTCGGCCCGACAAACATCCCCGAGAAGAGGTAGGAGAGCCCGGGATGGTGCTGCCAGTAGGTGACCAGGCTGCGCAGCAGGTCGGG
>CAYQLP010000029.1:0-24918 GCA_964418505.1 uncultured Geobacteraceae bacterium
GTTCCCAGGGGATGACCGCCCTCACCGAGCCGACCATCGAGAAGGGGCGGCTCAACCCCAAGGGGAAGATCACCGGCTACAACTGGGAAAGCAAGCTCTCGATCGTCCCCAACGCCAGCCTGGTTGACCCGCTCCTCGTGCCGGCCGGCTACACCCTCATCGCGGTGGTGATCAACAGTGCCGATTACACGGCGTACCTCGAAGACAGCGGCGGCCATCAGATTGCCGACACGGTAGTCAGGGGATCGTTCAGCCCGGCCCTTTAGGCACGATCTTATCCGCAGCGCTTAAACTGGGAGCGGCCGGTGGCGTGAGCCACCGGCCGCTCCCTTTGCGCCTCTTTCAGGCAAGTCCCCGGTCGTGGGCATAACGCAGCAGGGCCAGGCGCCCGCCGGTCATGTCCAGCTTCCGGTAGATGTTGTAGAGATGCACCTTGACCGTCCCTTCGCTGATGAAGAGCCTGGAGGCGATCTCCCGGTTACGCATTCCCAGGGCCACCATCTTGACCAGCTCGAGTTCACGCGGCGACAGCTGGGCGCCGTCATCCTGTCCCTTGTGCTCCCGGTCGACCAGCTTCTCCAGGGCCTGCATGGTCGCCTGCCGTTCGATCCACTGTCCGCCGGCCTGGACTTTGCGGAGGCACTGGATCAGCCTCGCGGCGGCCGTTGCCTTGAGCATGATCCCATCGATTCCCAGCCTGGTGGCCTCGATCATCTCCTCCGGGGTGATGCCCGCCGTGTAAAGGACGATGCGGATCGGCAGCCTTTCCTCGCGGATGCCGCGGGCCACCTCAAGGCCGCCCATCCCCGGCATGCGGATGTCGAGGATCACCATGTCGGGCTGTCGCCGTCGCGCCTCCTCGAGCACATCCCGGCCATTGGCGCAGCAGGCAAGGACCTGCAGATCGGCCTCCCGTTCCAGCAGGGCGACCAGGGCCTGGAGAATAAGCGGGTGGTCGTCTGCGAGCAGCAGGCGGATCGAATCGGACATGGCAGGATTTCCGGGAGAGGTCTGTTGAGGTTAAACCATCCCGACCCCACCGGCTGGGGATCGGGATAAGATCATTGGCATAACTTGAAATCTACCGCCTCGCGGGTGAATGTCAACCGGCGCCGTACGCGAGCCCCGGTCGCCCCTTCCGCACCGTCCGGCGCCGGGGAACTCCCCGCCCTCCTCGAGCGGGAGCAGATTCCCGCCACGCTCTTCCTCAGCGGCCGCTGGCTCGCCGCCAACCCGGCCGCCGCCGCCGGCGCGGCCGACACCCTCCCGGAGCTCAGGCGGCGCGGGGTGCGCTTCGTCAGCCTGGAGGAGTTTCCCCTGCGCTAGCCGGGGTTTTTTTCAGGTAGAGCCGGTCGAAGTTGAAGATCTGGTAGAGGAGCACCGAGAAGAGCGTAGTGGTCGCCATCGGGTCGGAGAAGAAGGACTGCATGTCGTCGGGGAAACGCGCGTAGAGCTCCGGCATGAAGCCGGTGCTCAGCCCGATCATCAGCGAGATGCCGACGGTGAAGATCGCCCGGCTGTCGAACTCCTCGCGGAGCATCTCCTTGAGCCCGGTGCAGATCATGAAGCTGCCGGCGAAGAGCAGCGAGGCGCCGAGGACCGGCTTGGGGATGGTGGCGATCGCCGCGGTGACCATCGGCATGAAGGCCATGAAGAAGAATATGACCCCGGCGACCACTGCTATCCAGCGGCTGCAGGCGCGGGTCGCCGCGGCCAGGCCGACATTGCTCGATGAGGTGTCCACCGCCAGGGCCCCCATCAGCCCGGCGGCGGCGGTGGTCAGGCCGTCGGTGAGCAGGCCGTTGGCGATCGGCCGCATGCTCGGCTCCTTGAGCTCCGGTTCACTGATCTGCTGGGCGGCCAGGAAGTTGCCGAAGGATTTCAGCGAGCCGCAGATGGAGATGATGAAGAAGGGCATCAGCAGTCGCGCGTCGAAGCTGATGTCGAACACCCCGAAGGGGATGGTGGGGATGGCCAGCAGCGGCTTGGCCGCGACCTGGGCGAGGCTGTCGAGGCTCTCCGGGGTGAGCAGCAGGGCCAGCCCCCAACCGGCCAGGGTGCCGAGCAGCAGGCAGTAGAGGCGGACCCAGCCCTTCCCCCAGATGTTCGCCCCGACCATGACCAGCAGGGCGACGAAGCCCACCACCAGGTCCGTCCAGCGCATGGTGTCCCCCGAGTAGGCCACCCCGAAGAAGTTGCTGGTGGCGATCGAAACCACGCTGACCCCGACCATCGCCACCACCAGGCCGACGACCACCGGCGGGAACATGAAGCGCAGGCGCTTGACCACCGGGGCCAGCCCCATCTCGATCAGCCCGGCGAAGAGGATCATCCCGCGCATCAGCGGAATTCCCCCCAGCCAGGCGGCCTGCAGCGAGGCCCCCAGGTACGAGGGGCCGCAGACGTTGGGGCAGAGGTAGCCGCAGCCCAGGTACTTGAAGCGCAGTCCCTGGAGGACCGAGCCGATCCCGGCGATCATCATCGTCAGGCTGACCAGCGCCGCGGCCATCTCCAGGTCGCCGCCGATCTCGCGCACCAGCATGGCCGGGAAGGCCGAGGCGGCGAACATGAAGAGCATGTGCTGGAGACTGAGGACCAGCAGGGTCGGGGCGGGGGGGACGTCGTCCACCCGATAGATCATCGGCTCCGGCATCGTTCCCTCCCCTTCAGTTCGCCCACACCGGCTTGGGCAGGCTGGTCATCGCCCCGACCACCACCGGCCGTCCATCCATCGTCCCCAGGCGGGCGTAGATGGATTTCTTCCCCATGATCCGCCGGTAGCGGCTGCGATCGAGCATCACCACCCAGCAGGAGTCATCGTTTCGCAGTCGCTCGAAGATGGTCCGAAAGGGGTAGTTGCCGCCCAGGTCGCGGTAGTCCCTGAGGTTACGCGGCGTGTCTAGATCGAAGGTCGGATCGACCAGGGTGGTGCCGTCCTCGGCGAGGACGAAAACCCTGACCTCGCGGTACTGGTAGGGGGCCTTGTTGTCACGAATCACCTCGAGGCCCGCCGCGCCTTGTTCGCGCAGCAGGGCGGCGGCGGAGTCGACGGAGAATTTGGCGAACATCTTCTCCTCGAGGGGGGCGGCGATGCCGCCGCCGACCACCACCGCGCGGCCGTCGGGCATGGTCACCCGGAACTGGCAGGAGGATTTGTCGACCGGGTAGAGCCCCTCGTGCGGCTGCCACTTGTAGTGGACCCAGCCGTGGGGGTTCTGCGGGTCGTTGACCGCCGCCATGACCTGGCGCAGGGCCTTGCGCCCGTGGGTGTCGGTGACGTCGATGAGGTTTTTGCCGACGAAATCCGGGCGTTCGGGGTGAAAGAGGCAGGTGCCGTCGAGGAGATAGACGTAGAGGTTGTAGAGGCGTTCGTCTTCGATGCCGACGTCTCGATGGAGGGTGGCGAAGGCCGCGGGGCCATCCCGCTCAACCAGTTTGGCAGCCTGCCAGGCCGCTTTGACCAGCTTGCGGGTGTCCCGGTAGTCGTAGATCGAGACGTCCGGTTCGCCCGTCGCCCGGCCCGCGGCCGGGGGGCGACTGTCGCAGCCGGCGTTCAGCAGCGCGGCACACAGCAGCAGCGTGAAGAGTCCCAGCAGCCTCTGCCCTAATGACTTCACCCGGCACTCCTCCCTGGGCGGCCCCGCTCAACCCCCGCCGAGTGACGTTAACTGCGCTTGGCTAAACTGTCAAGTCATTGAAAAAATAGGCTTCCACCGGTCGGCCGCGGTCAACTCCTGTTGACAGTCCGCGGGGCTGGCGCCGATAATGCCGGACACCTCCCAGTGGGAACGAGCCGACTGTCCGGCCCGGTCCGAACGGATTCCTGCATGCCCCGTAAACGCCCCGCCGCCCCCTGCCTGGTCCTGCCGATCCTGTTCGTCCTGCTCATGCTCCTCTCCGGCTGCAGGGAGCGCGGGGCGGCGACCATCGACGCGGTCGACGACCTCGAGCGGGCGCGCATCGGCGTGATGACCGGCTCGACCAGCGAGCCTTTTGTCCGCCAGCGTTTCCCCGCGGCCGAAGTCCAGTGCTTCGACGATTCGATGGACGCGGTGACTGCCCTGCTCGCCGGGCAGCTCGACAGCGTCGTCTGCGGCTACCCGACCGGCTTCCTGATGACCAAGAACAACCCCGCGCTGTATCTTCTTCCGGAAATGCTCACCAAGGAGAACTCCTCCATCGTGGTGCGCAAGGGGAATCAGCAGCTGCTGGCGGCCGCCGATGCCTTTGTCGCCGAACTGCATGCCGACGGCACCCTGGCCGACATGCGCCGGCGCTGGTTCCACGAGGGGCAGGGCCCCTACGAAGAAAAGGCCATCGCGGTCCCTGCGCAGGGCGTCCCCCTGCGCGTCGGGGTTGCCGCCACCCGCGAGCCGATCAGCTTCGTCGACGGCCGGGGGCAGGTTTCCGGGCATGACGGCGAACTGGCCCGGCGCCTCGCCGCTCACCTCGGCCGTCCGCTCGAGTTCGCCAACATGAAGTTCATGGCGTTGATCCCGGCGCTGCAGGCGGGGAAGGTCGACCTGATCATCACCGGCATGTCCAGCACCCCGGAGCGCAGCAAGCTGGTGGACTTCTCCCGCTCCTATTTCGACAGCGGGCAGATCGCCCTGGTCCGTCGCGCTCCCGCCGCCGTCCCCGCCGGCTGGCGCTCGCTGGCCGACCTGTCGCGAGGGCGCATCGGCACCGTCCAGGGCACGGTCCATGCCGTCTACGCCCAGGGCGCCTACCCGGACGCGCAGGTGGTCACCTACAACAACACCGCCGACCTGATCGCCGCCGTCAAAGGGGACAAGGTCGACACCGCCATCCTCGACCAGATCAGCGCCCGCGAGGTCCTGAAGGTTCACGGCGAACTGGGCAGCCTCGATGAAGGTTTTCTCCGCTACCCCCTGGGGATGGGCTTCGGCCGCCAGCACGCCGACCTGCGTGCCCGTTACGACCGCTTCCTCGCCCGGATCCGCGTCGACGGCCGCTATGACGAGATTTACCGGCGCTGGTTCGACGACGACCCGACGCTGGTCGAGATGCCCGAGCACCGGGCCGCGGCCCCGACCGCGCGCTACACGCTCGGCGTGTCGGTCGGCGATCTGCCCTTCGTCGAGGTGGTCAAGGGCCGCTACATCGGCTTCGACATCGAACTCCTGGAACTCTTCGCCGCCGGGGAGGGAATCGCCTTCGACATCCTTTCCCTCGACTTCGGGGCCCTGATCCCCGCCCTGGCCTCCGGCAAGGTCGACGTCATCACTGACGGCATGTCGATTACCGAGGAGCGCAAAAAGGCGGTGGACTTCTCCGCCCCCTACGCGGAAAGCCAGGCTGTCGCCGTGGTCCTGAAGAGCAACCTTGCCGCTTCCTCCGGGGCTGCGGCGAACGGAGCCGAGGGCGGTTTCCTGGCCGGGCTGAGCGACAGCCTGCACGCCAACTTCGTCGTCGAAGAGCGCTGGCGGCTGATCGCCAACGGCCTCGGCGTCACCGCCGTCCTCTCGGTCCTTTCGACCCTCTTCGGCACCCTCCTGGGGGCCGCGGTCTGCGCCCTGCGCATGTCCCGCCGGCTCCTCCCGCAACTGTGCGGGCGCGGCTATATCTTCCTCCTCCGCGGCCTGCCGGTGGTCGTCCTGCTGATGCTGATCTTCTACGTGGTCTTCGCTTCGATCAATATCAGCCCGCTGCTGGTGGCGGTGATTGCCTTCGGCATGAACTTCGCCGCCTACGTTGCCGAGATGTTCCGCAGCGGCATCGAGGGGATCGACCGCGGCCAGCGCGAGGCGGGGATCGCCATGGGCTTCACCCGCCTGCAGACCTTCCGCCGCATCATCCTCCCCCAGGCGGTGCGCCGCATCCTGCCGGTCTACCGCGGCGAATTCATCTCCCTGGTCAAGATGACCTCGATCGTCGGCTACATCGGCGTCCAGGACCTGACCAAGGCCAGCGACATCATCCGCAGCCGCACCTTCGACGCCTTCTTCCCGCTGATCATGGTGGCGGTCTTCTACTTCCTGATCATCTGGCTGCTCGGCCAGGGTTTGGACTATATCGACCGGCGGACCGATCCGCTGGCCCAGCGCCGCACCGGGAGGAACTCATGATCAGGATCGAACGGCTGGTCAAGCACTTCGGGGTCGTCGAGGTCCTCAGGGACATCAATGCCGAGATTGCCCGGGGTGAGGTGATCTCGATCATCGGCCCGTCGGGGACCGGCAAGAGCACCCTGCTGCGCTGCCTCAATCTCCTCGACCAGCCCACCGCCGGGCGCATCGAGATCGACGGCGAGGACATCCTCGCCCCCGGCGCCGACGTCCCCCGCCTGCGCCGGCGCATGGGCATGGTCTTCCAGTCCTTCAACCTCTTCCAGCACCTGACGGTCCTCGGCAACCTGACCATCGGCCCGCGCCATCTCCTCGGGCGGTCCCGGGAGGCGGCCGAGGCCCGGGCCATCGAACTGCTCAAGATGGTCGGCCTGGCGGAAAAGGCCGACAGCTTCCCCGACGAGCTCTCCGGCGGGCAGAAGCAGCGGGTGGCCATCGCCCGCTGCCTCTCCATGGATCCGGAGATCATCCTCTTCGACGAGCCGACCTCGGCCCTCGACCCGACCATGGTCAGCGAGGTGCTGGCGGTCATCCGCCGCCTGGCCAGGGAGGGGATGACCATGGCGATCGTCACCCACGAGATGGAGTTCGCCCGCCAGGTGTCGACGCGGGTCTTCTACATGGACGAAGGGGTGATCTACGAGGAGGGGCCGCCGGAGCAGATCTTCGAAAACCCGCAGCGCGACAAGACCCGCGCCTTCATTAACCGCATCCGCAGCCTGGCGGTCAGGGTCGAGACCCCGGACTTCGACCTCTACGCCCTCAACGCCCGCATCGAGCACTTCTGCGACCGGCAGATGCTCTTCGGCAAGGCTCGCCACAACCTCCTGCTGCTGGTCGAGGAACTGCTCATGCTCCACCTGCCGGCGCTGCGCACCGCCCCGCTGGAACTGTCCCTGGCCTTCAGCGAGAAGCAGGGTACACTTGAACTGGCGATCGAAACCCGGGGTGCGCCGTTCAACCCCCTCGACCCCGGCCAGGGGGCCGACGAACTGGCTCTCAAGCTGATCTCCGCCCTCGGCGAAGAGATCACTTTCTCCCCGGGCGGGGAGGGGAGCCGCCTCTGCATGGGGGTCCGGCTCTCCTGACCGGGAGAGCCGGACGCCGGGCAGCAACCCGATTGGAGCAGCCATGAGCGAGACCAGGACCAAGATTCACCGGGCGTTCCTCAAGGACACCCTGCGTCTGACCACCGGGTGATCCTCATGGACGTCGGCCACGTCGGCCAGAACCTCTACCTGGCCTGCGCCGCCATCGGTGCCGGCACCTGCAAACTGTCGTCCCCGCTGATCCATTCCCGCCCTATCGGCACTCCGCGCACTCCCGGCCCGATTTTCAAAGGATACTGACCGGCTCTGTCCGTTCAAGTCCTCCTCCTGTATTCATTTCGTGTAATTACGTTGAACATTATGTTTTGTTTTTGTCCTGTCAGAATGGGTTCATTATTTCACTTAAGCGTATATATGTTTATAGAAAATGCACAAACAGGGGGTCGCAAAAATCCTGCGGCAGGACTTTCCCGGCAGGAATCCGAAGCTTTGGACAGCGCTTTTTGATGGCTGCAAAATCAGCTGCGTGTGGGGGAGGGAGTAAAGCTGTCAAAAATCAGGGCTGGAGAGGAAGCTCTTGATATTCCCTCTGATTGTTCCAAGGGGCCGCTAGCGGCTGCGGTCCGCGAGGATGATCCCGTCGCAGTCACGGCGGATGCCCAGGTAGACGGGTTTTGACAGCAGGATGTAGCCGTACATGGTGAAATGGATGCCGTCTTCGGCGCGGATCCTGCGGGTCGCGTTGCGTACGCTGATTTCGTCCCGGTAAAGCGGCACGCGGGGGTGGTGAAACACAACAGGGCCGCGGAGATCCGCGGCCCTGTGCTTGTCCTGGAGCCACCTGCCGGAATCGAACCGGCGACCTATTGATTACGAATCAATTGCTCTACCATCTGAGCTAAGGTGGCAATGCTCAATCTTTATCATCTAGCACGAAAAGCGCCGGCGTTCAATCCCTTTCAGCGCCGCCGCAGGCGGTCCATGACCTGTTGTTCGCGGGCCAGGTCGGCGCGCACCTCCTTGACGCTGCGCCGGTAGAGCACCTCACGCCCCATGACGCTGCCGGCGTAGGCCAGGGCGTTGCGGGTCGGCTCCAGTTTGCAGCGGACGTTGTGCACCCCGCTGCCGATCGCCACCCAGATGGCCTCGGCGCTTTTGCTGACCACCACCGCGTCGATGCTGCGGCCGTTTTCCGTCTCCAACTGCAGTGTCTCGTCCGCCATTGTCACCCTCCACAAGTCGTTGCCCCGTCAATAGCACGACGTCGCGCCGCCGGCAACTACCCCTCCCTGACTCTCATTTGGCGCAGAGTAGAAACCGCACTGCTACCTCGCGGTGAAATTCCCCGGGGAGATGATGATCAGCTTGGAAATATCTCTCAATGTTCTGTATAGTTGTGATGTGGAGGAGGTCACGATGGCGTTCAGTAAACAGCAGTTGGCCCGCGTTACTGCAGTGGCCCGCGAATATGGAGCGACCCGGCTGATTCTCTTCGGGAGCGCCCTGGAAAATCCTGAATCATCACGTGACCTCGATCTCGCTTGCGATGGAGTACCGGGCTGGCAGCTCTATGAGCTTGCTGCCCGTCTGGAGCATGAGTTGAAGATCCCGCTTGACCTGATCCCCCTGCAGCCCCCGACTCGTTTTACCCGGCATATCGAGCGTCAAGGCAGGAGTCTGTTGTGACTGATGAGACCCTGCGGGAAGAAATCGATATCCAACTGGAGTTGATGGAGGCCACGGTCTGTGAAGTTGTCGCACTTTGCCGGGACGTTGCCGGTGCTGATCCGACGGTCAGGGAAAAAACCGCTGCTGCTGCGTTCGCCGCCCAGTTTTACGGTGGTATCGAAAATATCCTCAAACGCATTCACTGTTATCATGCCATTGCCCTCCCTACTGGAGATGCCTGGCATATCGAACTTTTTCAGCGGTTCTGCCCTTCCGGGTACGGCGCCCTGCCAGTACTGTTCGACCAAGAGCTGATGACAATCCTTGCGCCCTACCGTAAGTTCCGGCACGTCGTGTACCACGGGTACGGAGTGCAACTCGATTGGGCTCGCATGGCCGAGGGGCTTTATCAGATGGAGACGGCTTTCTCTGCTTTTAAGCTGACGGTCGGTAAATATCTTGAGGAGTTGGGCTGATCACGAAATCAATCATCCGTAGGCAGGCTGAGAAATAATCGGTGAAGAGAATTTCGGGGGCGCGGACAGGATCCGCACCCCCGATGCAATTTTTACCGGGCGAAACGTAAATGTACTGACGTCGCGCCGCCGGCAACTACCCCTCCTTCACCCCAAGCTTGCGCAGGATGGTGATCATCGGGCACCAGTCGGTGAAGGCGCTCTGGAAGAGGTTGAGGCCGACGAAGGCGGTGAACCACAGCCAGTTGGGGTGGTGGTAGTGGGCCAGGGCCAGGCTGAGGAGGATGAAGAAGCCGGCGATCAGGCGCAGGTAGCGGTTGATGGTCATGACGTGAACCTCCTTTGATGTTCTTCCGGGTTACGGCCGTAGACCATCCAGTAGACGACCGGGATGACGATCAGGGTGAAGGCGGTGGAGGCGAAGACCCCGAAGATGATCGCCCAGGCCAGCCCGGAGAAGATCGGATCGAGGGTAATGATCCAGTTGCCGAGCAGGGCGGCCCCGGCGGTCAGCAGGATCGGGCGCAGGCGCACCGCGCCGCTCTCGATGATCGCCTCTTTGAGCGGGGTGCCGCGGCGCAGGGCGTGGTGGATGAAGTCGATGAGGATGATCGAGTTGCGCACCACGATCCCGGCCAGGGCGATCATGCCGATCATCGCCGTGGCGGTGAAGAAGACCGGGGTGTCGTAGCCGCCGACGCTGTGGTTCATGACCAGGTTGAGCAGCGCGAAGCCCGGCATGATGCCGATCATGGTCAGGGGGATGGCGGCCATGATGATCAGCGGCATGACCAGCGAGCCGGTCTCCATGAGCAGGAGGATGAAGATCAGCACCAGGGCGGCGCCGAAGGCGATCCCCAGGTCGCGGAAGACATCCAGAGTGATGTTCCACTCCCCTTCGCCGCTCCACACCACCCGCGTGCCGGCGGGCAGCGGCTGCTCCTTGAAATGGCTGGAGAGGTTGAGAACCGCGTTGACCGGGCTTTTGCCCGCCATTTCGCCGAAGACGTAGACCACCCGCTCGAGGTTCTTGTGATAGATGGTCGGCTCGAGCGTCTCCTCGCGGAAGTTGCCGAGCTCATTGAGGCGCACCAGCTGCCCGCCGTTGCCGCGCACGGTCAGGGCGCCGAGGTCGGCGGCGGAGGAGCGCGCCTCGCGCGGCAGGCGCAGGACGATCGGCAGGGGGTTGCGCTCGCTGGCGAGGTGCAGCTCGCCGAGCGGCTCGCCGCCCAGGGCGGTGGCCAGCGTGGCGGCGAGGGTCCGCCCGTCGATGCCGTGCAGGGCGGCCTTGGCCAGGTCGGGGACGAAGTGCAGGCGGCGCTGCGGGGCCTCGACGGTGTCGTCGACGTCGACCACCTTGTCCTCGCGGGCCATGCGCGCCTTGACCAGCTGTGCCGCCGCGATCTGCCCGGCGTAATCGATCCCCGGGGCGGCGTAGACCTCGGCGGTGACCGTGGAAATGACCGGCGGGCCGGGGGGCGTCTCGACGATCTTGAGGAGCGCGCCGTGGCGGGCGGCGATGGCGGTCAGCTCGTCGCGCAGGCGCAGGGTCAGCGGGTGGCTTTGCATTGAACGCCGGCTCTTGGCGGCGAGGTTGACGCGGATGTCGGCGAGGTTGGGGCCCTGGCGCAGGTAGTAGTGGCGGACCATGCCGTTGAAGTCCATGGCGCTGGCGGTGCCGACGTAGGCGGTCAGGTCGGTGACCTCGTTGACGGTGGCCAGGTAGTCCTCGAGATCGCGCACCGCCCGGTCGGTGGCCTCCAGCGTGCTCCCCTCGGGGAGGTCGACGACCAGCTGGAACTCGTTCTTGTTATCGAAGGGGAGCATCTTCATCGGCACCAGGTTGAGCGCCGGCAGCGCCGCCGAGGCGAGGAGCAGGACGATCACCGTGCCGACCAGCAGCCAGGCCCTGCGCTTCGATTCCAGGAACGGCTCGACGAGCCGCCGGTAGAGCCGGTAGGTGCGGCTCTCCTCGAGGACGAACTCCTCCTCCCCCTTGCCGTACTCCCCCTTGAGGACGTGGTAGCTCATCCACGGGGTGACGGTGAAGGCGACCAGCAGCGACATGAGCATGGTCAGCGGCAGGTTGATGGCCATCGGCCGCATGTACGGCCCCATCATCCCGGTGATGAAGAGCATCGGCAGGAAGGAGAGGATGACCGCCAGGGTGGCGAGGATCACCGGCGGGCGGACCTCGTCGACTGCGGTGAGCACCGCGTCGCGCGGCGGCTCCTTCTTCATGCGGAAGTGGCGGAAGATGTTCTCGACGTCGACGATCGGGTCGTCGACCAGCAGGCCCAGGGCCAGCACCAGGGCGAAGAGGGTGACGCGGTTGATGGTGTAGCCGCACCAGTAGTTCACCAGCAGGGTCAGCGAGTAGATGATCGGGATCGACACCGCGACGATCAGCGCCTCGCGCCAGCCGAGGGCGAAGAGGACCAGGGCGAGGACGGTGAGGATGGCGATCACCAGGTGGGTGATCAGCTCGTTGACCTTGTGGTCGGCGGTCTCGCCGTAGTTGCGGGTCACCTGCACCTGCATGTCGGCGGGGATCAGCGTGCCGTGCATGGCCTCGACGGCCTGGAGGACCCGCTCGGCGACCGCCACGGCGTTGGTCCCCTTCTTCTTGGCGATGGCGATGTTGACCGCCTGGCATTCGCGGCCGCCGGCCGCGGAGCTCTTCGCCGCCTCGGCGGCCGGGCCGAAGCGCAGGCGGGTGTAGGTGTCGGCCTCGGCCATGCCGTCGCTGACCCGGGCCACGTCGCGCAGGTAGACCGGGCGGCCGTTACGGACGCCGATCACCAGCGCGGCGGCGTCCTCGGCGTGCTGGAGGAGGCTGCCGCCGCGCACCAGCACCTCGCGGCCGGCGCTGCTGAAGCTGCCGGCCGGCAGCTCGGCGTTGGCCCCGGCCAGGGCCCGGCGCAGGTCGTCGACGGCCAGCCCGCGGGCGGCCAGGGCCTGGGGATCGAGGTCGATGCGCAGCTGGCGGGGGCGGCCGCCGATCAGCGTGGTGATCGAGGTGTCCTGCACCGACTGCAGGCGGTCGACCATCTCCTCGGCGACCCGGCGCAGCTCGTGGTCGGAGGCGGTGGGCGAGTAGAGGGTCAGGTTGACGATCGGCACATCGTCGACCTCCACCGGCTTGACCACCCAGGCCGCTACCCCCGGGGGGACCTGGTCGATATTGCTCTGGATCTTGTTGTGCAGCTTGACCAGCGATTCGACGCGGTCCTCGCCGACGTGGAAGCGCACCGTGACCACCGCCTGGTCGGCGCGCGACATCGAGTAGACGTACTCGACCCCGTCGACCTGCCAGAGGAGCTTCTCGAGGCGGGTCGCCACCTGCTTTTCGACCTCACCGGCGCTCGCCCCGGGGACCTGTACATAGACGTCGGCGATCGGCACGACGATCTGTGGCTCCTCCTCGCGGGGGGTGAGGAGGAGGGCGGCGGCGCCGGCCACCAACGCCAGCAGGATAAGGATGACCGAGAGGTGGCCGTCGAGGAACTTGTCGACGATCCGCGTCGGCAGGGAGCGAGGCCTGCTCATCGTTTAACGCTCCACGCGGGCGCCGTGGAGGGCGCGCTCGGTGCCGGCGGTCACCACCTGCTCGCCGGCGGCCAGTCCGGAGAGAATCTCGACGCGCTCGCCGACGGTCCGCCCGGTCTTGACCAGCCGCCACTGCAGGCGGCCGTCGGTGACGGCGTAGACGCCGGTCAGCTGGCCACGGGTGATCACCGCCGCAGCTGGCAGGAGCAGGCGCTCCACCGGGGCGGTGCCGACCGCCACGCGGGCATAGAGCCCGGCGGTGAGCTGCGGGTCGTCGGCGAGGGTGGCCTTGACCTGGACGCTGCGGCTGGCCGGGTCGGCGGCCGGCGCGATTTCGCTGACCGTGGCGGTGACGCTGCGCTGCAGGCTGGGAATCTCGGCCTGGAGGGCTGCCCCGATGGCCAGCTGGCCGGCCAGCGCCTCGGGGCAGGCGAAGAGCAGCTGCCAGCCGCTGCTGCGGTCGAGGACCACCAGCGGGGTGCCGGGCATGACCGTGGCCCCGGCTTCGACGGCGACCTGCGCCACCCGCGCCGCGTAGGGGGCGGTCACCCGGCTGTAGCCGGCCCGGGTGCGGGCGGCGGCGGCCAGGGCCTCGGCGGCGGCCAGGGAACTGCGCGCGGCTGAAGCTTCGGCGGCGACGCGATCGTACTCGAGCGGGGTGACCGCCTCGCTGGCGCGCAGCCGTTCATAGCGGGCCAGGGTCTGCCCGGCCAGTTCGGCGCGGCTGGCGGCGGCGCGGCGCTCCCCTTCGGCAGCGTTCAGCTGATCGCCGACCGGGGTGTCGGCGAGGGTGAGGAGGAGAGCCCCGGCGGCGACCCGGTCACCGGCTTTGACCTTGACGGTGGCGACGCGCCCGTCGAGGCGGGCGGCGAGAACCCCGCGGTCGACGCTCTCCACGGTGGCCGGGAGGAACTCGCCGGCGGGGATGGCCGAGGTGCCGGCGTTCTCGATGGTCAGCCCCTTGACCGCCGGCGGCTCGGCGCTGCTGCGCCCGGGGGCGATGTCGCCGCCGCAGGCGGCGAGCAGGGGGAGGAGGGCAAGGGCGGTGCAGCGCAGCAGTCTGGTCATGGGTGAAGCTCCTCACCGGGAAGATAATTGGCCAGGAAACGCCCGCCCTGGAAGGCGACGTTGCCGAGGGAGAGCAGGCGCAGGGCAGCGGCGCCGACGGCGTCGGCGCGGGCTGCGGCGAGGGCGTTCTGGGTGGCGAGCAGGTCGGCGAGGTCGGCCAGGCCGGCCTCGTAGCGCTGGCCGAGGAGGCGCTGGCTCTCCTCGGCGGCGCTCACCGCCTGCTGGGCCGAGGCGAGCTGCAGGGCGGCCTCGGCGGCACGCAGGCGGGCTTCTTCGAGCTTGAGCCGGGCGATGCGCTGCTCCTCGGCGAGGCGGGCCCCGGCGGCCTCCTCGCCGGCGCGGGCGCGGGCGCTGGCGGCGCTGCGGCGCAGGCCGTCGAAGAGTTCCCAGCGCAGGCCGGCGCCCACCGTCCAGCTCTGGTCGTCAGCGCCCGCCGGACCGTCCTCGGCGTGCCAGGACTGGCGGGCGGAAAGCTGCAGGCTGGGGAGCCAGGCGGCGCGGCTCCCCGCCACTGCCAGGGCGGCGGTGGCGCGCTGGTGCTCGAGGGCGGCCAGGTCGGCGCGCCCCGCGACGGCGGATTCCCGGGCCTCGGGCAGCTGCGCCTCGTCGAGCGGGGCGGCGATGCCGATTTCGCCATCGCTGGCGCCGGTGGCCAGGGCCAGGCGGCGGCGGGCCAGGGTCAGGTCGTTGGCGGCGGCCAGTTCGCGGCGGCGGGCCTCGGCGAGCTGGACCCCGGCGCGCAGCTCGTCGGCCTTGAGGCCGATGCCGGCCTGGCGGCGCTCGCCGGCGAGGCGGGCGATCTCCTCGCACTCGCGGCGATTGGCCGCAGTCGCCTCAACGGCGGCCGCGGCCTGCTGGACGCCCAGGTAGGCGCGGTAGGCGGCGAAGGCCGCCTCCTCGGCGCTCCAGGCGGCGCCGGCGGCGGCCCCCAGCGCCGTGCTGCGGGCCTGGCGCAGGGTGTAGTCGACAGCTGGATCGTAGAGGGTCTGGTCGAGCTGCAGGCGGGTTTCGAAATCGCTGCGCGGCGCCGGGTCGGCGAAGTCGTAGCCCGGGGTGCCCATGACGTCGCGCCCCTGGTTGAGGGCGATGAAAAGATTGCCGGCCGGTTCGGCGGTGCGGGTGAAGAGTTCGCTGACCGTCACTTTCGGCAGCCAGGCGCTGCGCGCCTCGCCGACCGCGGCTTCTGCTTCTGCCGCCCGGGCGCGCGCCTCGCGGGCCAGCGGCCGGTTGGCCACCGCCGCGCGCAGGGCCTCGGCGAGGGTGACCTCGGCGGCCCTCGAAGGAAGCGCTGTGAGTGTGAGCAGCAGGCAGGTCAGCAGGGCGGTGCGCATCGGCAGGACCTCGCAGGGGGAGTATTATAGATTCAAAAAAACGAATATATTAGCTGAACTCACTTTTGTCAAGCATAGCCGATTTCGCGCCTCGCGGCAGAAATCACTTGTCAAACTGCTCGTTAGGGCTAACATGGGCCGATCATGCCGCCTTCTTCGCGCTCATTCCACTATGCCTGGGTCATCGTCCTTGCCGGGGCCCTGACCATCTTCTCCTGCTTCGGCCTGGCCCGTTTCTCCTTCGGCATGCTCCTGCCGGGGATGCGCGAGGCGCTGGGGCTCTCCTACGAGCGCATGGGCTTCTTAAGCACCGGCAACTTCGCCGGCTACCTGGCGGCGGTCGGCACCGCGCCGCTGGCCCTGCGCTACGTCCCGCCGCGCCGCCTGGTCACCGCCAGCCTGCTGACCATCGGCACCGCCCTGGTCCTGCTCAGCCGCAGCACCGACTACTGGCTGCTCTTCTTTCTCTACCTGGTGATCGGCATGGGCGGAGGTTACGCCAACATCCCGATCATGGCCCTGGTCTCGCGCTGGTTCCGCCGCGAGCGGCGCGGCCAGGCCGCCGGCATGATGATCATGGGCAACGGCACGGCGATCATCCTCACCGGCTTCCTGGTGCCGCAGCTCAACGCCGCCTTCGGCCATGACGGCTGGCGCTTCGGCTGGCTGTGCCTGGGGATCGCCTGCCTGACCCTGGGGGTGCTGGTCGGGCTGCTGCTGCGCAACGACCCGGCGGAACTCGGCCTCGAGCCGCTGGGGGCCCCCGGCCAGCCCGCCTACGACCCCAGCGAGACCCACGGCGACTACAGCGCCGTGCGCATCCTCCTCCACCTCGGCGGGCTCTACCTCCTCTTCGGCCTGGCCTACATGGTCTACGGCACCTTCATCGTCGCCACCCTGGTCGACGAATATCACTTCGCCGAGGCCACCGCCGGGCGCTTCTGGTCGTGGACCGGCTTCTTCTGCCTCTTCTCGGGGGTTGGTTTCGGGATGCTCTCCGACCGGCTGGGCCGGCGGGCCGGGCTGGCCCTGGGCTTTGCCGTCCAGGGGGCCGCCTACCTGCTGGTCGCCTCGCGGCTCGGCGACCTGGCCCTCTTCGGCTCGGTGGCCCTCTACGGGCTGGCGATTTTCGCCGTGCCGGCGATCATGGCCGCGGCGGCGGGGGACTACCTGGGGACGGCCCGCGCGGCGGCGGCCTTCTCGATGATCACCTTCTGCTTCGCCATCGGCCAGACCCTCGGCCCGTGGCTGGCCGGCCTCCTCGCCGAGGGGGCCGGGACCTTCACCGTCCCCTACTTCGTCGCCGCGATCCTTAACGGCCTCGCCGTGCTGCTCACCCTCTTACTCCCCCGGCCGCCCCGCCACCACGGCTGAGGATTCCCGGCTGCCCCGCGACGCACGAGGCCCCGCCGATCTTCCGGCGGGGCCTCCTTGCATAAATGGCTGTCGATGGTCGCGGCCGGCTCAGTCGCCGAGAACCCTGCGGACCCGCTGCAGGTAGCCGGCGCCGATGCGCTGCTCCCAGGAGGCGTAGACCGGCGCGGCGAGGCGGATCAGTTCCTGGCGGTCGGCGGCGGGGAGGGGGTGGAAGACCACGCCGTTCCCCTTGGCCGCGGCGACCTGCTCCTCCTGCTGGCGGCGGGTCGCTGCCCGGGCCTTGGCGCTCTCCTCGGCGATCACCTCGACGAGGACTTTCTGCAGATCGGCGGGGAGGCGTTCGAACCAGCGGCGGTTGACCAGGTGAATGAAGAGCCCCTGGGCGTAATCGACGCTGGTGAAGTTCTTGGCGATGGCCAGTTTCTTGGTGATGTTCGAGACGATCAGGGTGTGGTCGAGGCCGCTGATCACCCCGGTCTGCAGTGCCTGGTCGACGTCCGGCCAGGGCATGACGGTGAACTTCAGCCCCCAGGCCCTGTACAGGTCGGTGTTGACCGGCGCCTCGGCAATCCGGAAGTTGACCGCCTTGGCCTCGGCAAGGGAGCGCACCGGGACGGTGGTGGCCCAGCCGTAGGGGCCGTAGCCGGTGATGTCGAGGACCATCAGCCCCTGGCTGTCGGCGGCGCGGCGGAACTCCTCCCACAGTTCCGGGGTGTTGCGGAACTTGTCGAGCTTGTCGAAGGTGTCGACCACGTAGGGGAGGTTGACGATCCCCAGTTTGTCGGCGACGTTGGCGGCCGCCACCGAGGAGCTCATCATCCCCTGCACGGCGCCGAGCTTGAGCTTGCTGATCACGTCCTTCTCGCCGCCGAGCTGGGCCAGCGGCCGGAAATCGACGTAGAGCCGGCCGCCGGAGCGTTCCCAGACCCGGTCGCGGATCTGGTAGCCGACGCCGATGCCGGCGATCCCCGGGTGGGCGATGTTGGAGAGCAGGTAGGTGTACTCGGCCTTGCCCGGGTCGAACTTCGGTTTCCAGTTCTCCAGCGGATCGGCGCTCAGGGCCGGGACGGCCGCGCAGAGCAGGACAACGAGGGTGAGGGTCAGGCGACGCCAGGTGGCGGTCATAGCGGGGCTCCTTAGCGGAAGATGCGCCTGGCAATCGATTTGGCAGATGGTAAAATATGCGATCGATTGCGGCAGACCTTTGTATAATGGAATTTATCTGCTATTTTCCAACGCAAAGATATGCACGACAAATTCGAAAAAATCGAACGGTAGCCGATGGAGCTCTATCGCCTGAAGAGTTTTCTCGCCATCCTCCGTGAGGGGAACCTGACCCGCGCGGCGGAGCGCCTGCACCTCAGCCAATCGGCCCTCTCCAGCCAGCTCCGCCAACTCGAGGAGGCCCTCGGGGTGAGTCTCTTCCGTCGGGCGGCCCGGGGGATGACCCCCACCGAGGCGGCCCGTGAGCTGGTCCCGCTGGTCGAGGCAGTGCTGGCGGCGGCCGGGCGCCTGGAGCAGCGGGCGCGGATGCTTCAGCCGGGGGGCGGAGAGACCCTGACCATCGGCCTCAACACGGAGCCCGGCTTCCTGCGCACCGGGGCCTTGAGCCGCCGGCTGGCAACGCTCCATGAGGACCTCAGCGTGGTCTTTGTCACCAGCCAGACGGTACGCACCGCGCAGCTGCTGCGCCAGGGGCAGGTCGACCTGGCCTTCTGCTACGGCGAGCTGGCCGATGACGCCCTGCAGACCCTGCAATTGGCCGAGGTGCGTTTCTGCGTGGTCATCCCGCCGGCCCTCCTCAAGGGGCGGCCGGCGCCGGGGTGGGCCGAGGCGGCAGCCCTCCCCTGGGTGTGGGTCGAGCAGGGTTCCCCGCCCTACGACGCGGTGGGCCGGCAGTTTGCCCGCCACGGGCTGGCCCCCGCCCAGGCGGTGCTGGCCCACGACGAGTACATCGTCAGGGAGCTGGTGGCGGCAGGGCAGGGGGCGGCGGTGATGCGCGAAGACGAAGCCCGCCCCCTGGTGGCCGGGGGGCGGGCGGTGATCTGGGCCAAGGGCTGGCAGAGCCTGCCGCTGCAGCTCGCCTGGCTGGCCCGCGAGGAGGAGCCGCGCCGGGTGCGGGTCGGGCGGGCGGCCATCGAGTACCTGTGGGGGAGACGGGAGGAGGCCGGCGAGGACCTGCTGGCCAGGATCAGCTACTGATTCAGTAGACCCGGTAGTAGAGATCGACGCCGCTGGCCAGGCTGCTGAACTTCGATTCCAGCTCCCAGCGCCGCCCCAGGGTGTAGCGCAGGCGGGCCTCGCTAACGTTGGTGAAGAGCGACTGGCCGATGCTCAGGTAGAGGCGCGGGCTGAGGTACTTGCCGATGGTCAGCATCGGTCCGCTCGCCGGGTCGCTCCCCTCGATGCCGATCACATCCAGCCCCAGCTGGCGCTTCAGCTGGTCCTGGAGGATCACCGACTGGCCGCGGGTGAGGAGAGCCCCGGCGGCGGCGTTGAGGGCGTTGAACTGCTCGGTGCCGGCCCCCAGGGGCTGGCCGAGGGCGATGTAGGCGAGGATATCGGTATCGGGCATGGCGGGGTCGCTGTAGAGGCGCACCGCCGGTTTCTGCAGGCTGCCGGTGACCGCCACGCCGGCCTCGACGTCGCCGACCGTGCGCAAAGCGAGGATGTCCAGGGTCGGCTGGTCGAGGGGTCCGCCGCTGTAGAGGAGGCGGCCGCGGCGGATGTCGAGCCTTGTCCCGTAGGTCGAGTAGCTGCCTTCGACGGAGCGGATCTGCCCGGTGGCGGTGATCGTCTCGGGGCCGCTGATCAGCAGGTCGAGAGCCCCGGCCAGGCGGGCGTCGATCCCTGCCTGCCTGACCAGCACGCGCTCGCCCAGGCTGAGCTTGAGGCGCGCGTCGAGGGCGAAGGGGAAGGCGGGCGGCGCGGCCTCGCCTCCGGCGATGCGCACGTCCGGGCTCTCGCCGATCACCTGGCGGCGGTCGTAGCCGCTGAGGATCAAGACCGGGACGGCGACTTCGCCGCGTACCTTGAGGGTCCCGGGGCGGCCTTCGAAGGTCAGCCGCGGGGTGAGCTGGACTTGCAGTTCGGGGAGATTGACCGCGGTAAAGCGCTCGCCGTTGAGCTCGCCGCGGAAGGTGCCGACCTGCCAGTCCCTGAGCTCGAGGTCGGCGCTCCCCTGCAGGCGGCCGTCGCCGGAGCGCGCCGTGAAGCTGGTGACCTGCAGGCGGCTGTCGGCCAGTTCCGCCTGCAGCCCCAGCTCCTTGACCTCGATGCCGGCGTCGAGCAGGGTGGCCCCTGCGCCGCTGAGCTGCAGGCGGCCCGCCAGGCGGGGCCGGCGCCAGGTGCCGCCGGCACTGGCCGCCACCGCGAAATCGCCGCGGCTGTTGGCGATCAGCCCGGGGAAGAAGGCGCTCAGCACCCCCAGCTCATGCCCGGTGGCGGTCAGCTCCAGGTGCAGCGGGCCGTCGGGATCGAGGGCCGTCGGCAGGCGCGCCGGCAGCGGCAGGCGGAAGCTCCCTTTGGCGCTGCCGTAGTCGGCCAGGGCCAGCTCCACCTGGCCCTGCAGGGTGCTTTCCCGCCAGTTCCAGGCGGCGCGGGCGGCCTGCAGTTTAGCCAACAGCTCGCCGTCGTCGCCGAAGTAGTTGGCCCAGCCGTCGCTGACGACGAGGTCGCCCTCCAGGGCCAGGGCGCCGTCGCCCCGCCAACTTCCCCCCGCCGTGCCGTTCAGCGTCCCCCCGCAGGTCAGCCGGTCGCCCAGCCAGGGACTGAGCAGGGCCAGGTCGAAGTCCCGCCAGGAACTCTTCAGCTGCCCATGCGTCGGCACGGCGAGACTGCCGGGGAGCGGCGAGTCGAGGGCCAGGCGGGCCTGGCCGCCGGGGGCGAGCTCGAGGGCGGCTTCGGCCTTGAGCCCCGCCGCGCCCCAGGTGAAGGTCGCCCCGGCCCGCGGCATGGCGATCCTGGTCGTCCCCTGGCGGATTTCGCCAGCCGCCATCAGATTTCCTGCCAGTTCCGCCTGTTGCCCACCCTCCCGCCAGCTGGCGCGCAGGCTGCCGCTGCCGCTGCCGTCGAGGGCCATACCGGGGAGCCAGCGCGCGAAGCGGGCCAGGGCCAGCCCCTGCCAGGCCAGGCGGGCCTCGCCGCTCTCCCCCCCGTCGCGGCCGCCGGCCGCCAGTTCGAGGCTCTCGCCGCTCGCGCCGGTCAGGCGCAGCGGGGCGATGGCGAAGTGTTGCGCCGCAGCCGTGATGGCCGCCGGGGCGGCCAGCGTCCACGGGGCGGCTTGCCCGTCCCGGCCGTCGAGGCGCTCGAGCGTCCCCTGCCATTCACCCTTTTGCCAGCCGCCGCTGGCCGTCGCCTGGAGCGCCCCCTCCGCCCAGTGTCCGTCGAGGGTCACGGTATGGCGGTCGAGGCGGCCGTTCGCCGCCAGGGCCAGGCGGTCGACGGTCATCCCCGGCGCGCGCAAGCCGTCGATGGCCAGGCGCAGGCTGCCGGTGGCCGGCTCCCCGGCCAGGCTGCCATGCAGCTGGACGGCCGCGGCGCCCAGCTCCCGCCAGGTCAGGCCGGCGCCGCGGGCTGCCACGGCGCCGCTCAGCATGCCCCCCTGGCGACTCAGCCAGCCTTCGCCGCTGAAACTCCCCGCAGCCTCCGGGACCATGGCGTCGAGGCGGCTGACCGCGGCCCGCACCGTCAGGCGGGTGGCCAGGCTGCCGCTGGCGCCGAGGCGGAAGCCGTCGCCGCTGAATTCCGCCTCGTCGAGCTGCAGCTCCTCCCCGGCGAGGCGGGCGGCGAGGCGGCCGGTCAGCGGGATGCCGCGCAGGCTGCTGGCCGGCAGGTTCAGGTGCAGCGTCCCCAGCTGGTGGCCTGCGGCGCTGCGCCGGTAGTCCCCTTCCAGGTCGAGGTTCACCGTGCCGCTCCACTGCGGGGTGAGCTGCGCGGGGTCGAGCCGTCGGGCGACCAGTCGGCCGGCGACCGTCACCTCCTCCCCCCAGCCGACCGCCAGGGTGCCGTCCAGCGTGCCGCCCAGCCAGGCGCCGGCCAGCCGTTCGAGGGTCATGCCGCGCTCGTCGCCGCTGAAGCTGCCGCCCAGGCGGAGGCCTTCGATTCCGGTCCCGGCATTGGCCAGCTCAAAGGTGCCGCGATAGTGCCGGGTGTCGCCTGCGGCATCGATGCTGCCGGAGAGGGCGGTGGCCCGGCCCAGTTCGGGGGCGAGGTCGAGGGCCCGGGGTTCGAGCCGGGCCGCCCAGGCCAGGGTGCCGGCGGCCGGACGCAGCGTCAGGCTGCCGTGCAGCGCCCCGGAGCGCCCCGCTTCGCTGAACTCGAGCTGCTCCAGGGAGAGTGCGTCGCGGTGCAGCGCCAGGGCGCCGGTCAGCTTAAGTTCCCGGCCGCTCTCCAGCGTCCCGCTCAGCGCCAGGGGGCCGGCCAGCTCGCTGGCGGCGCTGCCGGCGAGGTCACTTTTCAGGGCCAGTCGGCGGAGCGGGCGGTCCGGGTCGGAGAGCTCCAGGGCCAGGTCGAGGCGCAGGGCCGGTGTCCCCAGCCCGGCGGCCGCTTCTCCCTGCAGACGTCCCCCCGCGGCGGCGGCGTCCAGGCCGCTGAGCGCCAGTTCGCCGCCGCGCCAGCGCAGAGCGGTGCGCAGGCGGTCGAGCCGCAACGGGTCCCCCTGGGGCGGATGGAGGGTGAAGCCGTCGACGGCCAGGGAGTCGATGACGACGGCGAGGCGCAGCGGCCACCCCTGCAGGCGCGGCCAGGCCGGCAGGCGGTCCTCCGGCTCCTGCTCCGCCGAGGCTTGCCAACGCAGCTCGCCGCCGGCGATGGCCAGTTCCTCGACGGCCACCCGGCCGTAGAGGAGGGCGGCGGGGTGCCAGCGCAGGCTCAGGGCGGCGCAGCGGAACTCCCCCGCCGGCCAGGCGATCCGCAGCTCTTCCAGGCGCAGCCCCGCCCACAGGCTCCCCTCGACCCGGGACGCCTCCAGGGTCAGGCTGCCGCGCCGCGCGGCTTCGGCGAGGAGCCGGCGCTGCCCGGCTTCGCTCCCCAGCAGCCACCAGCCGCCGGCGAGGAGGGCGGCGCACAGGGCGGCCAGGGCCAGGGCGGCGATGAGGAGTTTCCTTACCATGTCAGGCCGATGCTCAGGTGGAGGCGGAAGGAGGGATCGCTGACGCCGACCTGGCGGGCCAGGTCGATGCGCAGCGGGCCCACCGGGGTGTAGTAGCGCACCCCCAGGCCGGCCCCCTGGGCCAGCTCGTAGTCGCTGAAGCTGTCGAAGGCGTTGCCGGCATCGTAGAAGAGTGCCACTCCCCAGTTGCCGGCCAGCGGCCGCTCGAGCTCGACGCTCCCCACCAGCAGGTGCTTGCCGCCGATGACCTTGCCCTTGTCGTCCTTGGGCCCGAGGGACTGCCAGGCGTAGCCGCGCACGCTCTGGTCGCCGCCGGCGAAGAAGCGCAGCGAGGGCGGGATGGCGTCGAATTCACTGTCCTGCCAGGTACTGGCGGCCTGGGCGCGCAGCAGCAGGCTAAAGCCGGCGGGGAGGGGGCGCAGCAGGCGGCCTTCGCCGATGGCCTGCAGCAGGTTGACGGCGGAGCCGAGGGCCTGGTGGGTGCCGCGCACCTCGAGACGGTAGAGGTAGCCCTTGCGCGGCTGGCGCGGGTCGTCGTAACGCCGCTGGGTGTACTCGGCGCCGGGGAGGAGCAGCGTTTCCCGTGCATCCTCGCCGCCGATGGTGTAGTCCTCGCGCAGCAGCTTCAGGTAGGCGGCGACGAGGCGGCCGCGGGGCAGGGCCCGGGTCTGCCTCCCTTCGAGGAAGATTTTGCGGCTGTCGTAGCTGTCGGTCTCTTCGGCGTCGTAGCCGCCGGTCAGGGCCAGCTGGCTGTTGAGGTCGCTGCGGTCGGGGAGGATGTAGCCGAGCAGGAAGGACTGCTGGCGCTCGGCGGCCTTGAGCTCGGCGGAAAACTCATGGCCGAGCCCGAAGACGTTGAGGTGGCGGAAGTTGACCGAGGCCCGCGCCCCGGTATCGGTCCCGTAGCCGATCCCCGGGCGCAGGCGGACTTCGCGGGAGGGGGTGAGGCGGAGATCCACGGGGACGCGCAGCTCCTCGGCGGCGTCAGGCTGCGCAGTGATGACGACGTCACGGAAGCGGTCGGAGTTGAGGAAGTTGAGCTGGGTCTGGCCAAGGGCCTCCTGGCTGAAGGGCTCGCCGGGGGCGAAGGCCAGGTAGCGGGCGAGGAAGTCGCGCGGATAGGCCTCTCCCCCCTCCAGGCGAGCCGGGCCGAAGAGGTAGCGCTCGCTGGTCTCTACGGTCAGCTCGACCCGGGCCTGGTTGCGCTCCGGATCGATGGCGATGGCATGGACGGGGGTGGCGGCGTCGAGGTAGCCAAGGGCCAGCGCGTGGTCAAGCAGCTCCTCCTTGGCCCGGTCGTAGAGATCCTGGCGGAGGGTGCCCCCCTCCTTGAGGGGAAACTCCCGGACCAGCTTCACCAGGGCCTTCTGCCCCGCCCCGGGACCGTTGAGGCGGAGCTCCAGGGCGGCGACCCGCAGCGGCTCGCCGGGGCGCACGTTGACGGTCAGGCGGAAGATCTCGCCGTCGAGGACCGCCAGCTGGGTGTCGGCCTCGGCATGGTAGTAGCCGAAGGGCTTGAGGGCCTCGACGGCCAGCTGCGGCGCCCGCCGCCGGTAGTACTCGAGCCAGGGGCGGTTGACCTTGCCGTCGATCTCGATGCCGGGGGAGGGGGCGAGGGCGGCGAGGAGGTTGTCCCGGGCCTCAGGCTCTTCGATGCCGGTGACCTCGATCTTCAGCCGCTCGGCGGCCCGGGCCGGGACAACGGCCGCCGCCAGGAGCAGCCCGGCGAGGAGCAGCCCCCGCCGCAATACGCCTCCCCGGGCTCCCATGGCTAGTGCATCAGCAGCAGGCTCAGGGCCATGACCGCCATCCCGCCGATCAGGCCGAGGAGGCTGTCGTGGCCGCGGCCGTAAGCGCGGCTGGTGGGGAGCAGCTCGTCGAGGCTGATGTAGACCATGATCCCGGCGACTCCGCCGAACATGACCCCCATCAGCTCGTCGGGAACCGCCGGGCCGCCGTCGCCGGCCAGCAGGAGGATCCCCAGGTAGGCCACGGCGGCGCCGACCGGTTCGGCCAGGCCGCTGAGGAAGGAGTAGGCGAAGGCCTTGGCGCGGTTGCCGGTGGCGTAGAAGATCGGCACCGAGACGCTGATCCCCTCGGGGATGTTATGCAGGGCCACGGCGACAGCGATGGCGATCCCCAATTGCGGATCGTGGAGGGCGGCGAGAAAGGTCGCCAGCCCCTCGGGGAAGTTGTGGA